>NZ_JAUSWX010000001.1:304914-609828 GCF_030815405.1 Agromyces albus
CTCGCGGTGGGCCATCGCCAGCTTCAGGATGCCGCCGGGCATGAGCATCGTCTCGGCGGAGAGCCCGTCGGCTGCCGCCGCCGCCTCAGCGCGCGAGAAGCGCAGCCAGTGCATGATCTCGGCGTACACCGCGTTGTTCTGCAGGTCGGAGAACAGGGTCGCCTGATTGATGTGCACGAGGTCGTGCACCGTGTGCTCGTCGGCGGTCGTCTCGAAACGCTGCCCGCTCGCGGCCGCGACGTCGCGGGCCCGCGCGATGACGTCGGGCGGAACGAGCGTGCGGTCGTAGGGCCGTCGCGAGGTGCGTCGCGCGCGAAAGGCCTCCAGCCGGCGGGATGCCTCGGCGGTGACCGGCGCGGGCTCGAGGCGTACCATGCCGATCGGATGCAGGCGATCTGCGGCGGCGAAGTCCATGTCGGCGTGCCGGAGCTCTTCGACCACGGTGAACCCATGACCGGCGGCGACGGTGGCGAGGCTCTCGAGGAAGACGCCGGCGCACACATGGCCGAACGGAATGCCGAACGACTCGGCCGGAAGGCCGAGGTCGAGGTCGTAGAACACCCGCGCCTCGCGGTCGCCGATCGGCTGCACCTTGATGGGTTGGGAGTTGTGGGGCGACGGGTAGCGCCGTGCCTCTTCGATGAGGTCAGGCCATGGCGACGTCGTCATGGGGACATCCTGACACCTCGGCCGGGATTCGACATGAACGGTGCGCGGGCTGACGCGCGATTCGCCGCCGATCGCTACTCGGGATCGGGCGCGACCCGCAGCACGAGCTTGCCCCGCACGTGGCCGCCCTCGAGCACGCGATGCGCCTCGGCGCCCTCCTCGAGCGGGAACTCCTGCTCGACGTGCACGCGCACGGCGCCGTCGTCGATGAGCCGCGTGATGACCGCGAGGGTGCGCGCGTCGGGCGAGACCGAATAGCCGGTGGCACGGATGCCGCGAGCCGCTGCATCTTCGGCCATCGTGGGCCACGACCCGGTCGGCACGGTCACGATGAGCCCGTCGGGACGCAGCGCGTCGAGCGAGCGGGTGCTCGTGTCATCCGTGCCATTGCCGATGAGGTCGATGACGACGTCTTGGTCGTGCGCGACCCGTTCGAACCGCTCGCGCTCGTAGTCGATGACGTGCCTGGCGCCGAGCGCCCGCACGAGGTCGGCGTTGCGGGACGAGCAGGTGGCCGTCACGTTCGCGCCGAAGTACGACGCGAACTGCACCGCGAAATGGCCGACACCGCCGGCGCCGGCGTGGATCAGCATCCGCTGGCCGTCGTGGGCGCGCGCCGTGTCGATGACGGCGCCCCATGCGGTGAGGGCGGCGAGCGGCACGGCGGCCGCCTCGACGAAGCCGAGCGTCGCGGGCATCGGCGTGAGGCTCATCGACGAGACCGAGATGAATTCGGCGTAGCTGCCCCCGAGTCGCGGCACGCGGCCCATGCCGTAGACCCGATCGCCGGGCTGCAGCGGGTGTTGCGCGTACGGCACCGTCTCGACGACGCCGGCGAAGTCGTTGCCGAGCACGGCGGGGTAGCCGGTGATCGCGGCCGACACCCCGCGGCCCGCGCGAGTCTTCATGTCGATGGGATTCACGCCCGCGGCGACGACGCGCACGAGCACCTCATCGCTCACGCGGCGCGGCATCGGGACCTCGGCGATGTGCAGTTCGTCGGGCGCCCCGACCCGATCGATCACCAGGGCACGCATCGTCTCGGTCATCCGCTACCTCCTGAGCACCATTCTGACTCACCACTATGGTGCACTCAGGGTCGATATCGGCACTCGCGCGGACGGGACCGTTCGTTCAGGATCCAGCCAGTGCCTCGAGGTACGCCGTGAGGCTCCGCTCGAGCTCAGTGATCAACGCCTCCCGCTCCTCCTCCCGGGTCATGACGATCGCCGGCATCGTTCCGCGCACTGTGTGAATCAGGATCGTCACGGTTCTCGCGAGCGCCTCAGGGCCGAGCGCGGGGAGCAGTCGCTCGGCGAGAGAACTCACTTGCGCGTGAATGAGCTGCGACATCGGCGCCACGGCGTCTCGCACTGCATCGGGCATATCCGGGCGGGTCAGCAGTGCCTTGAACCCGGGCTGGGCGAGGTTCAGTTCCACGAGCGGGCGGATCACCGCTCGCACGGCGAGCGGCACCGCCATGGTTGCGAGCGCCTCGACATCGATCTGACGCTCCGCGAGTTGCTGGGCGTAGCGCTCCGCGAGCGCGCGCGCGACATCCTCCTTGTCGGAGAAGAACTGATAGAGCGACCCCGGCGAGATCCCCGCGCGGGCGGCGATGGCATTCGTCGTCGTCGACTCGTAGCCGCGCTCACCGAACTCGATGGCGGCCGCGGCGAGAATCTGCTCGATGCGCGCCTGGCCTCGCGCCTGACGCTTCACCGTCGGCGATTCGGGCGACATTGACACCTCCGGTAGACAAACACGAGCAAACGCTCGTATTCTCAAAACGCGAGTGACTGCTCGCAATAGTCTATCGAGAGGCTCTCGCCCGTGCTCGCTCGTCTCATCACGCGATTCCCCCGCCGGGTTCTGCTCGCATCGACCGCCTTGCTGATGGTGTTCGCCGCCCTCGCGGCCGGCGCGATGGATGCGCTCTCCCTGAACCGGTATGAGGCACCGGGCTCCGAATCGGTCGCCGCGCGCGAGCAACTCGGCGAACGCTTCGGAACGAGCAGCCCCAATGTCGCGATCCTCGTCGAGGCTCGCTCCGGCACGGTGGACGATGCGGCGGTGACTGCCGTGGGCGAGCGCCTCACCGAGGCCCTGGCCGACTACCCCGGGGTCGGAGATGCCTGGTCGTATTGGTCGCCGGCTGCCCCCGATACCCTCGCGAGCACCGACCTGCGCCACGCGCTCATCCTCGCCTGGGTTCCGGGCGACGCCGATCATGTCCGAGGCGTGGTGTTGCCGGGGATTGAGGCCGAGTTGGTGGTTCCGATCGAAGAATCGGCCGTGAGCGTCCAACTCGGAGGCGGCGACCAGGTCTTCCGCGCCGTCGCCGAGCAGGCACGTGGCGACTTCCTCCGTGCGGAACTCATCATCATCCCACTCGTCGTCGTCCTGCTCTGGATCGTGTACCGCCGACTGCGGCTGGCGCTCGTGACCGTCGGAATCGGCATCTTCTCCGTCGCGGGCAGCCTCGCGATCCTGCGCGGAGTCAGCGAATTCGCCGACGTCTCCACGTTCGCGGCCAACATCGCGCTCGTGATGGGCATCGGCCTCGGTGTCGACTACGGCCTCTTCATGAGCTATCGGTTCCGAGAAGAGTTGGATGCCGGCCGCGACGTGGCCGGGGCTGTCACCGTCGCGGTCCGCACTGCCGGTCGGACCATCCTCTTCAGCGGCATCACCGTCGCCGCCTCGCTCTCGGTGCTCTTCGTGTTCCCGTTCACCTTTCTCTCCTCGTTCGCGTACGCCGGCATCGCGGTCGTGGTGACGGCTCTTCTCGGCTCGATCGTGATCATGCCGGCCGCACTGCGACTCCTCGGCACGCGCGCGGCCCGAAAGACGCCGGCCCGCGCGCCCGAGACGGGGTTCTGGTTCTCTTCGGCGACGCGGGTGATGCGCAAGCCGCTCCTGGCCGGCGGCATCGGGGTCGCGATCCTGATCGCGCTCGGCGCGCCCGCGGTTCTCATGAACTTCGGTGCGCCCGACGACCGCCTGCTGCCGTCGAGCCAGCCGGTGCGCGGGATGTACGACATCATTCGCGCAGATTTCATCGCCGAGGATGCCGACTCCATCTCTGTCCTCGCCGCGGACGCGACGGATGTCGAGGTCGCCGAGCACGCCGCCCGACTCTCGACCCTCGACGGCGTCGTTCGCGTGGACTCCGCCGCGGGCGCTTTCGCCGACGGCACCCGCGTCGGTCCGGCGGGCCCGGGCGGACCGGAGCGGTTCCGCGACGGATCTGCCACCTGGCTTGCTGTTCTGCCCTCAGCCGATCGACTGGCGAGCGACTCCGTCGGACTGGTCGAAGAGGTGCGCACCGCGGATGCACCGTTCGACCGCCTCGTCGGCGGATATCCGGCGGAGCTCGCCGATTACCGGAACGGGGTCGTCGAGCGACTTCCGCTCGTCGCGGTGCTCATCCTGGCCGTCACGTTCGTCGTCCTCTTCCTGATGACGGGGAGTGTTGTCGCACCGCTCAAGGCCGCCGTGCTGAATCTGCTGTCGTTGACGGTCATGTTCGGCGTCCTGGTGTGGGGCTTCCAAGAGGGCGGGCTCGCTCCGATCCTCGGATTCACGCCGACAGGCTCGATCGAGCCGAGCATCCCGCTCTTGATGTTCTGCATCGCCTATGGTCTCTCGATGGACTACGAAGTGTTCCTCCTCGCTCGGATCAAGGAGGAGTTCGATCGCACCGGCGACGTGGTCGGGTCGGTACCGTGGGGTATCGCCCGGTCTGCCCCGCTCGTCTCCGCAGCCGCGTTGATTCTCGCCGCGTCGTTCGCCGTCTACGCGACGAGCCAGGTGACGTTCCTGCAGCAGATCGGCATCGGCATGGCACTCGCGGTACTCGTCGACGCAACCCTGATCCGGGGCGTGCTCGTGCCCGCGTTCATGCGGCTGGCCGGCCGGGCGAACTGGTGGGCGCCTCGACCGCTCCGACACGTTCACGACCGCTTCGGCTGGCGGGAAACGGCCGAGATCGGAACGTGACGCACGGAGCCAGGGTCGTCATCGCGGGCGTGCCGCTGTGCGGATGCGGGTCATCGAGCGCGGCCGGCGGTGCTCGCGTGGAGCTCGTCGATGAGCGCGTTCGCGAGGTGCACGAGGATCGCGATCTGGTCGTCGTCGCGGTCGACCCAGCGGCACTCGGGCTCTTCGGCCACGGGCACGAAGTCGTCGTGCCGTTCCCACACCACGAGCGTGCGCTCGGCGCCGAGCACGTACTGCTGCCACCACACCTGCCGGAGATACCCGCGCGGGATGCCGCGCCACGGCTTCGACGTGGTCTTGATCTCGCACAGCTGGAGCTCGCCGTCGGGAGCGACGCGGAGCCCGTCGGGAGTCGCGAGGTGCCGGCGCTCGGTCGCGGAGTGGAAGAGCAGCGACGACGGCTCGATGCCGTGCGTGCGGCGCACCCACTCGGCGATCACAGGCTCGCGTTCACGACCGTGGTCGGTGTAGCGGCTGCCGCCGAAGCTCGAGCCGTATCGCTTCTCCCACGCGGCAGAGCGGACGGATGCCCGGGACGCGAGCTTCGCGACATCCGTCGCCGTGATGCCGCGGGAGCGAGCCCGCAACCAGGTCACCCGGTCGCTCGAATCGGCCACGATCCGCGTCTCGTGAGGGTGCCGCGGAGGTGCCTCGACGACCGCCGTCGAGCCCTCGAGATCGAAGAGGGCGAAGGGCGTATCGGGCACCTCCCGAGCGTACCGCCCACCCACCACAGCGGCCTGCCGAGCCACGCGGTTCACCGATCGCGGCGGCATGACATCTGCATGCTGATTCGCACGTGCTCCAGCGACGAATGAAGAGAGGCGGCGCGAGCCGGAGAGGAGTACGCTGGCCGCGCCAATGGGGCTCGCCCGAGAGCCTCTCCGCCGATCCCCAAAGGGACGTGCTCATGGATGAAAAAACAGATCTCCGAGCGGGTCACGACGGTTGCGGCCGCGACGCCGTTCCAGTTGCTCTACGAGTTCTACCGGCTCTCCGGCTACCAGGAGCGCCGGCATCAGCCGGGCGTGCTGGACTTCACCTTCGGCGATCCGCATGATCCGCCGTCCACTGCCTATGTCGAGATCCTGCGCGAGGCCCTGATCCCGCAGCACGAGCTCTGGTTCGCCTACAGGATCGGCGACCCGAAGGCGATCGAGGCGGCGACCGAGTCCCTCCGCCGGCACACCGGTCTGCCCTTCGAAGCCGACGACGTGCACCTCACGACGGGCGGGTTCACGGCGATCTCGGTTGCGCTGAAGCTCGTCGGCGATCCGGGGGACGAGGTCATCTACAGCCTGCCGCCGTGGTTCCTCTACGAGCCGATCGTCCTGGAGGCGGGTCTCGTGCCGGTGAAGGTATCGATCGACCGCGGGACCTTCGACCTCGATCTGGACGCGATCGCGGCAGCCATCACGCCGCGAACGCGCATCGTGATCGTCAACAGCCCGAACAATCCGACCGGCAGGATCTACCCGGTCGAGACGCTCCAACGGCTGGCTGCGCTGCTCACGGATGCATCGGAGCGCAACGGGCGCCGCATCTACCTCATCTCCGACGAGGCCTACAACCGCATCGTCTTCGACGGCGAGCGCTTCCACACCCCCGTGGAGTTCTACCCCTGGAGCTTCCTCGCCTACAGCTACGGAAAGACGCTGCTCTCACCGGGCGAGCGCATCGGGTATCTCGCGGTGCCGCCGACCATGCCCGACCGCGCTGCGCTGCGGGATGCCATCGAGGCGCTGCAGATCTCCGGCGGCTGGCTCTTCCCCAATGCGTCGATGCAGTACGCGCTGCCGCAGCTCGAGACACTCGCCTTCGACATCCCCCTGTTCCAGCGGAAGCGCGACGTGATGGTGGAAGCGCTGCTCGGCATGGGCTACCGGGTCAACGTGCCAGAGGGCACGTTCTACCTGTTCCCCCAATCGCCGTTGCCCGATGATGCGGAGTTCGCCGCGATCCTCGACAGTGAGGATGTGCTGGTGCTGCCCGGCCGGATGTTCGAGACGCCAGGCTTCTTCCGCATCTCGTTGACGGCGACCTTGGCGACGATCGAGGAGAGCCTGCCCCGGTTCGAGGCGGCAATGACCCGGGCGAAAGCGGCAGCCGTCGGAGCCGCTCGCTGAGCACAGCCGGCTCGCCCGGCTCGCCCATCAGGCGCGCCGGGCGACGGAGTGCTCTGCCCCGACCATCGACCTCGCGGCATCCGCTATCCACCGGTCGCCGCGGCCGCCTCCAGGTTTCGGTTGACGACCTCGAGCGTCTGCTGCAGCGCCTCGGTCGGACTGAACTCGACGACCTCGGTGCCGGCGTAGATCGTCGGGGTATGTCCTGGCGGCACGTGATAGGCGTCGCCTGCGACGTATACCTCTTCGTGCCCATCGGTGAACGTGAACTTCACCGATCCGCTCAGCACGTAGCCGAGGTGCACGCTCTGGCACCGGTCGTCGGGCAACCCGGCGAAGAGGGACGCGAGGTCCGCGTCCTCGGTGTAGGTCTCGAAGGCGACGGTGTATCCGCCGAGCTCCTGGAGATGACCTTCGTAGCCTTCGGCCTCGAAGGTCTCGGTGGCGTCGTGTTTCGATGTCTTGGGCATCTGCCCTGCTCCTCTCGGTTCGTCCGGATCCGGCTGGCGCCGGGGACCCCGGCATCCAACCGGACCCGGTTCTCCGAAGGTAGAGCGTCGAGGATCGAGGATCGTCGGTGCCGGCACGCAGCTCACACCGCCCGTGCACGCAGCTTTCCCGCGAGTGACTACGCGATGGCGTGCGTGTGCGCGTACGACGTGGCCGCGGCCCGGGCGGCCCGGCCGGTGGCGCCGATCTTGGCGTAGATGTTCGACAGGTGCCGCTCGATCGTGCGCACCGAGAGGACGAGAGCGGCCGCGATCTCGTCATTCGTCATGCCGGCAGCGACCATGCGCAGCACTTCGGACTCGCGAGCGGTGAGCGGTCCGGGTCGGGCCGGTCGCACGCTCGACTCGAGATCGGCCACGATCTTCGCAGCCGCTACGGCGTCGGCACGGGCACCGAGCTCCTCGAAGGCGGCGACGGCCTTCCGAGCCTCCTCGAGGGCGCGCTGCGGCTGGCCGAGCGCGGAGACCGACCTCGCCAGTTCGATGCGGGCGCGGGCCGTCTCGAACGGCGCGCCGCCCGCTCGGTAGAACGCGATCGCCGTTTCGAACGCCCCGCGAGCGGCGGCGTGCTCACCCCGGGCCGCGGAGACGAGCCCCGCAGCAAGGCTGGCCGACGCGCGAATCGGAGCCGTCGGCGTCGCATCGGCGATCGACCGCAACGTGTCTGCCGCCCGCTGCGCCTCCTCGCGATCGCCCAGACCCAGCCGTGCGCGGACCAGCACCTCGAGTCCGTCGACGTGCTCCACGATGTCGTCGGCCGGCAGCGCGCGCAGGTCGCGCTCGGCCGCCTCTGCCGCCGTGACGAGATCTCCGGAGTCCAGGGCAAGGGCGGCCCGCACCGTCTCGCCGCGCTCTCCGTAGCCGATCCCATACGGGCTCGCCTCCAGCTCCTCGAGCAGCGACCGTGCTTCGTCGTACCGACCCTGCCGGCGTCGCAGGTCGGCGAGTCGCAGCATGGCGAGGGCGGCGAGCTGGGGCCGGGCGGACATGTCGGTGAGCGCTTCGGCGAGTTCCTGTTCGGCCTCGCCCCAGTGGCCCCACCAGATGAGGGCCGCAGCGTGCTCGATCCGTGGATAGGTGAACATCGAACGGTTCGTCCACGCCTGCGACACCTGCATCACGTGCCGTGACCATTGCGCCAACCGGTCGAAGTCGCGGATCCGCGCGCTCGCCGTCACGAAGATGCAGCACACGCCGGCCGACACCTCCGGGTCGCGAACTTCCCCGGAGACGGCCGCCGCGGCGGCTTCGTCGAGCACACGCAACCCTTCCGCCAGGCGGCCTGACGACACCAGCACCAGGCCGAGCAACGACAGCGCGATCATCTCAGCGTCGACGTCGCCGATTCGGCGGCCATCGGCCACCCCGTGCTCGGCGAGAGCGAGGGCGCGGGGGAGGTCGCGCTCGTACATCATCGCCATGGACGCCTCGACGGCATCGGCCCAGACGAGCACCGGCGAGTCGGGTCGGTCCTCGAGTCGTCGGCGGGCGCGCTGGAGCCAACCCGACGCCACGGCGTGCTCACCGCGAAAGGTCACGAGGTCATCGGCGAGGCTGACGGCGACCCTGGCGGCGGCTTCCGCGTCATCACGACCGCGGTACATCCGGTACGCCCGCTCCCGGGCGGTGATCGCCGTGTCGGCGTCGTCGAGCCATGAAGCCGCCGTTCCCAGGCCTTCGAGCGCCTCGGGTGTCTCGTCGGCGAGCAGCGCTTCCTCGAAGGCCGCGCGCGCCTCGTGCCAGGACCACTCTCGGAGTGCCCGATCGCCGCGCTCCAATGCATGAGCCGCGCTCATGATGCCTACTCTAGTCAGCGCGCGCCGACGGGCGCCCGAGCGGTCAGCGGGCGGCGAGCGCGTCGATGCCCTCGGGGGAGAGCACGTGGTGAATGGCGAGCATGCTCGCGCCGAGCACGGCGGCGTTCTCGGCAGCGGCCGACTGCACGATGGCGAGATGCTCGGTGGCGAGCGGCATCGAGCGCGTGTAGACGACCTCGCGCACGCCGGCGATGAGGTGCTCGCCGGCTCGCGCCATCGACCCGCCGATCGCGATGACCGACGGGTTCACGAGGCTCACGCACGCCGTGAGCACTTCGCCGATGTCGCGGCCGGCCTGGCGCACGGCCTGGATCGCGTCGATGTCGCCGCGCTTCACGAGCTCGACGACGTCGCTGCCGGATTGCACGTCGACGCCCTGCTCACGCAGTGCGCGCGCGATCGCGGGGCCAGAGGCGAGGGCTTCGAGGCATCCGCGATTCCCGCAGTGACAGGGCACGTCGGCACCGCGCGCGACCCGCACGTGGCCGATGTCGCCCGCGATGCCCTGAGCGCCGCGCTGCAGCAGCCCGCCCGAGATAACGCCCGAGCCGATGCCGGTCGCAACCTTCACGAACACGAGGTGCTCCACGTTCGGCCAGGCGAGCGCCCGCTCGCCGAGGGCCATGATGTTCACGTCGTTGTCGACGAGCACGGGCACCTCGAGATGCTGCTGCACCCATCCGGGCACGTCGAAGCGATCCCAGCCGGGCATGATCGGCGGATTCACGGGCCGACCGGTGGAGTGCTCGACGGGCCCGGGAACGCCGATGCCGATCGCGACGAGCTCCTTGCGGTCGCGGCCGAACTCGGCGATGAGCGCGAGTCCCGCCTCGACCATCCAGCCGAGCACGGTCTCGGGGCCGCGCGTGATGTCCATGGGCTCGCTGCGCTTGGCGAGCACGGTGCCGGCCAGGTCGGTGACGGCGATCGTGGCGTGGGAGGCGCCGAGGTCGGCCGCGAGCACGATGCGGGCGGCGGGATTGAGCGCGAACTGCGACGGCGGGCGGCCCCCGGTCGAGGCGGCATCGGCGACGGGCGTCACGAGGCCGAGTCGCATGAGCTCGTCGACCCGAGCGGCGACGGTCGAGCGGGCCAGTCCGGTGGTCTGCGCGAGCGACGCACGGGTGCGCGGCGCCCCGTCGCGGAGCAGCTGGAAGAGCTCGCTCGCTCCCGAAATGCCGAGGGCCGATCCGCGGCTGATGTCCACCATGTTCTGAGTAAAGCACACCGATCTCCACTGGGTCATCTCTCACCATACTGACACGTGGCAGGCGACTTTTGACGAAGCGGTAGCAAAAGGTGCCCGGCGTGTGTCAGTATGGCGACCATGACAACGGACGTCATCGCCCCGGCCAACACCCTTCGCGCCGGCATCGTCGGCGGGGGGTTCATGGCCGCCGTGCACACGCATGCCGCACGAGCTGCTCGAGCCGAGCTCACGGGCGGTGCGTCGTCATCGGCGCGCCGTGCTCGCGACGCCGCCGATCGCCTCGGTCTCGGTGCGGCCTTCGACTCGGTCGACGCGCTGCTCGCCGCCCCCGGCATCGACGTCGTGCATATCTGCACGCCGAACAGCACGCACGCCGCGATCGCCCGTGCCGCCCTCGAGGCGGGCAAGCACGTGATCTGCGAGAAGCCCCTCGCAACGACGGTGACGGATGCCGCCGAGCTCACCGAGCTCGCCGCCGACCGCGGCCTCGTGGCGGCGGTGCCCTTCGTCTACCGGTTCCACCCGATGGCGCGAGAGGCCCGAGCCCGCGTCGCCCGGGGCGAGACCGGCCGGCTCCTCAGTGTGCAGGGCGCCTACCTCCAAGACTGGCTCGCCGCCCCCCACGACGACGACTGGCGTGTCGACGCCGAGCTCGGCGGCCCTTCGCGCGCCTTCGCCGACATCGGCTCGCACCTCGTCGACCTGCTCGAGTTCGTGTCGGGCGACCGCATCGTGCGCCTGAACGCCTCGACGCGCACGGTATACGAGGCTCGCTCGAGACACGCCGACATCGCCACCGAAGACCTCGTGGCCGTCGTCGTCGAGCTCGCGTCGGGCGCGATCGGCACGCTGCTCGTATCGCAGGTCTCGGCAGGCCGCAAGAACGCGCTGTCGATCGAGCTCTCGGGCGCGAGCGGCAGCATCCGGTTCGAGCAGGAGCGACCCGAGCAGCTCTGGCTCGGCAACGTCGACGGCTCGAGCGTGCTCGAGCGCGACCCGGCCCGGCTCGCCCCCGACGCGGCGCGCCTCGCGCTCGTGCCGGCGGGGCATCCGATGGGCTATCAAGACGCCTTCAACGCTTTCGTCGCCGACGCCTACGCTGCCATCGACGGCAGGGTTCCCGACGGGCTTCCCCGATTCGCCGACGGGCTGCGCGCCGTTCGCGTCACCGAGGCCGTGCTCGCCTCGGCGGCATCCGACGGCTGGGTGGAGGTGGCCGCATGAACGGCGCCGACGCGACACCAGTGCTCGTGGCCGAGGGCCTCGAGAAGTCGTTCTTCGGCGTGCAGGTGCTGCGCGGTGTCGGTCTCACGCTCGCACCGGGGGAGGTGCACGGCCTCGTCGGCGAGAACGGCGCGGGCAAGTCGACGTTCATGAAGCTCCTCGCGGGCGTCTACGAGCGCGACGCCGGCACGATCACGCTCGGCGGCGAGGAGGTCGACTTCACCCACCCGGTGCAAGCGGCGCACGCCGGCCTCGCCACGGTGTTCCAGGAGTTCAACCTGCTGCCCGAGCGCACCGTCGCCCAGAACGTGTTCCTCGGCCGCGAGCCGAAGCGCCGCGGCCTCGTCGATCGGGCGGCGATGCAGCGCGAGACGCGAGCGCTGCTCGACGAGCTCGGCATCGACACGATCGACGCGGATGCCCCGGTGCGAACCCTCACCGTCGCCGAGCAGCAGATCGTCGAGATCGTGAAGGCGCTCTCGACCGACGCCCGCGTCATCCAGATGGACGAGCCGA
Source organism: Agromyces albus (assembly GCF_030815405.1). Taxonomy (NCBI): domain Bacteria; kingdom Bacillati; phylum Actinomycetota; class Actinomycetes; order Micrococcales; family Microbacteriaceae; genus Agromyces; species Agromyces albus. Next base: position 316,988 of record NZ_JAUSWX010000001.1, read on the forward strand.
CGGCCGCGCTCGCCGGCCACGAGGTCGAGCTGCTCTACGCGATCGTGCGCCGCCTCGCGGCACGCGGTGTGGCCATCCTCTACGTGTCGCACCGGCTGAAGGAGATCTTCGACCTCTGCGACACCATCACCGTGCTGAAAGACGGCGCGCTCGTCTCGACCGGTCCCGCATCGGAGCTCACCACCGACGAGCTCGTGCGGCGCATGGTCGGCCGCCCGATCTCCGCCTACTTCCCCGACGCCGAGCCCGGCACGGTGCTCGGCGAGCCGCGCCTCCAGCTCACGGGTGCGGGCAATGCCTATGTCGACGGGGTCGACCTCGAGCTCCGCGCGGGCGAGATCGTCGGCGTCGCGGGACTGCAGGGCTCGGGCCGCACCGAGCTCGTCGAGGGGGTCTTCGGCGTCACGCCCTTCACCCGCGGCGAGATGCAGCTCGACGGCCGACCGATCCATGTCACGTCGGCGCGCCAGGCCGTGCGCACGGGAATCGCCCTCATCACCGAAGACCGCAAGGCCCATGGGCTCGCACTCAACCAGTCCATCGCCGACAACGCCCTGCTCGTGATCCGATCCGTCTTCGCTCGGCGCACGAGTGAGGCGCGGCGCGAACTGCCGGGCGTGCTCTCGTCGCTCGAAGTCGTCTCGCGCGGCGTCGATCAGGAGGTGCAATACCTCTCGGGAGGAAACCAGCAGAAGGTCGTGCTCGCGAAGTGGCTCGCCACGAAGCCGAGCGTCGTGCTGCTCGACGAGCCGACGCGCGGCATCGACGTCGGCGCGAAGGTCGCCGTGTACAACCTCATGCGCCGGCTCGCGAAAGAAGGGGTCGCCATCCTCATGATCTCCTCGGAACTGCCCGAGGTCATCGGCATGTCCGACCGCATCATCGTGATGCACGACGGCCGCGCCTCCGCCGAACTGCCCGCACGGTCCGACGAGGCGACCATCCTCGCCGCCGCGACCGGCACGCTCAAGCTCGGAACGGGGGCGAAATGAGCACCCTCACCGAAGCCCCGGCCCCCGTGCGCCGGCCGCGCCGCCGTCGCCTCGACGCGAGCCTCATCGTCGGCATCGCGCTCGTGGGTGTCATCATCATCGGCTCGGTGCTCGTGGCGGGCGTCGGCCGCAACTTCTTCAGCGCAGGCAACATCCGCGACATCCTCACTGGCATGAGCGTGCTCGGCTTCGTGGCCATCGGCCAGACCCTCGTGATCCTGTGCGCCTCGCTCGACCTCTCGGTGCCCTACGTCGTGAGCCTCTCGAGCCTCATCGCGGCCGACATGATGGCCGGCAACCCGGGCAACATCCCCGCGGCCGTGGTCACGGTGCTCGTCGTGGCCGCGCTCATCGGCACGGCCAACGGCCTCATCGTGACGAAGCTCAAGGTGAACGGCTTCATCGCGACCCTCGGCACGGGCCTCATCATCAAGGGCTACCTCGACACGAACTACAAGGGCACGAGCGGCAATGTGCCGTGGGAGTTCCAGCTCATCGGGGCGACTGGCGTCGGCCCGGTGCCGGTCTCGACGCTCATCATGCTCGGCGTGGCGGTGCTCGGCGCGCTCTTCCTCGCTCGCACCCGCACCGGCAACCACATGTTCGCCGTCGGCGGCAACGAGCAGGTCGCACGGCTCTCGGGCATCCGCACCGCACGGCCGGTCATCATCGCCCACGTGCTGTGCTCGATGACCGCGGCCCTCGCGGGGCTCCTGCTCGCGAGCCGGCTCGGCGTCGGCAGCCCGACGGTCGGCAGCCAGGGCGGGTACGACCTGCTCTCGATCGCCGCCGTCGTGCTCGGCGGCACCCTCCTGCTCGGCGGCCGCGGCTCGATCTGGGGCACGATCGGCGGCGTCGCGATCTTCGCCGTCGTCGACAACGTCATGAGCGTCATGCAGGTCAACCCGTTCCTGAAAGACGTCGTGCGCGGCATCGTCATCGTCGCCGCCGTGGCGGTCTACACCGCGCGGATCACCGAACGGCGCCGACCGCGCTTCACGAGCACCGGCGCGTCGGATGCCGCAGGCGGCGGTATCGCCGGCGGAGGCAAAGGCGCGGGCAGTGCCGGGCAGGGCACGCCGGCCGTCGTACAGGAGGAGCAGGCATGAGCGCCGTGACATCCGATTCCCAGCATCTCGGCCACCGCCTCGCCGGATTCGGCCGCACGCTCATCAGCCCGCGCGGCGCCGTGTTCCTCTTGCTCATCGTGCTGCTCATCGCGATCACCGTGCTGAATCCGTCGTTCGCCGAGCCCTCCCAGTTCGTGCGATTCGTGCAACGGGTCGCGCCGGTGGCGATCGTGGCGATCGGCCAGTACTTCGTGATCGTCGGCGGCGAGTTCGACCTCTCGATGGGCTCGGTCGTCACCGCGCAAGTGGTGATCGCCGGCAACCTCATCGGGCAGGACGAGTCGAAGTCGATCCCAGTGCTGCTCTTCATGCTCGCGTTCGGCGCGTTCATCGGGCTCGTCAACGGCCTCATCGTGTCGTTCCTCAAGGTGCCGAGCTTCATCGCGACGCTCGGCATGATGCTCGCCCTCCTCGGGGCGACGCTCTACTGGACGGGCGGCGCGGCCACCGGCAACCCGGCCGATGGGTTCCGGCAGATCGGGCGCGGCGGCATCCGCGACCTCCCGGTCATCGGGGTGCTGCCGTGGTCGGTCGTGATCCTCGTCGTGCTGCTCGTCATCGCGATCTGGTTCGCTCGCCGCCCCTTCGGCCACAGCATCAAGGCGCTCGGCGACAATCCCACGACCGCCCGCTACTCGGGCACGCGCACCTGGTGGGTGAAGACCTCGACCTTCGTGCTCTCGTCGCTCTCGGCCACCGTCGCCGGCGTGCTCCTCGTCGGGTACGCGGGCGTGCACCCGAGCGTCGGCCGCGGCTACGAGTTCACCGCGATCACGGCCGTCGTGCTCGGCGGCGTGGTGCTCGGCGGCGGGCGCGGCTGGGTCGTCGCCGCGGCGGCCGGCGCGTTCGCGCTCGAGGCGCTCTTCACGCTGCTGAACTTCGCCGGTGTGCCGTCGACGTACCGCGACGCGGTGCAGGGCGCCATCATCATCCTCGCGGTCGCGTATGCCGCGACGACCATCCGCGCGCGCCGTCGTGGCCGCGCCCTCGAGACTTCGCCGGCACCAGAGGCGAAGGAGCAGGATCCCTCCGAGGACCCTGCTCGTCCTGCACCCATTCCCTCGACGTTGAGGGCTGACAACGAAACCAAGGGAGGTTCGTGATGCGACGCAGGTTCACAGTGGCATCCGCCATGGTCGGCGCTCTCGCGCTGATGACACTCGCCGGTTGTACCACCGATCCGAACGTGGGCTCACCCACGGACGAGACGGAGCCGGCAGCGGAAGAGGTCGAGTGGTTCGACCAGGAGCTCTTCGACAAGCAAGACGCAGAGCGGGGTGTGGCGCCCGAGGGTCCTGAAGACCAGCCGTGGCTGCAGTACATCAACGCCGAGATGGTCGACACGGCGGCATTCGCGAGCGAAGGGGCGAAGAAGGCGTGCTTCGCGAACGCGTCGATCTCGAACCCGTGGCGGCAGACGGGCTGGATCACGATGAACCAGCAGCTGCAGGTGCTGCAGGAGGCCGGCGTCATCTCCGAGATGGAGACTCGCGACGCGCAGGACTCCGACGACACGCAGATCGCCGACATCGACTACTTCATCAATGAGGGCAACTGCGACATCTTCATCATCTCGCCGAACTCCACGGCGGCCATGACCCCGGCCGTCGAGCGGGCGTGCGACACCGGCAAGCCGGTCGTCGTGTTCGACCGCGGCGTGCAGACCGATTGCCCCGTCACGTTCATCCACCCCATCGGCGGGTTCGCGTGGGGCATCGACACGGCGGAGTTCCTCATCGACGAGCTCGAAGAGGGCGACAAGGTCGTGGCGCTCCGCATCCTCCCGGGTGTGGACGTGCTCGAGCAGCGCTGGGCTGCCGCCGAGAAGCTGTTCGACGAGGCCGGCATCGAGGCGGTCGACTACTTCACGGGAGCCGACCCTACCGAGATCAAGAAGATCATCTCCGACGAGCTCGCCAAGGGCGACGTGCAGGGCGTGTGGATGGATGCCGGTGACGGCGCCGTCGCGGCCATCGAGGCGTTCGAGGACGCCGGCGTCGACTACCCCGTCATGACGGGCGAAGACGAGATGAGCTTCCTGCGCAAGTGGAAGGACACGGGACTCACGGGCCTCGCGCCGGTGTACTCCAACTTCCAGTGGCGCACGCCGCTCCTCGCGGCGCAGAAGATCTTCGCCGGTGAGGAGATCCCGAAGGAATGGGTGCTTCCGCAGAGCCCGATCACCGCTGGAGAGGTCGACCAGTACCTCGAGGCGAACGACGGCATGCCCGACGGGCACTACGCGAAGTTCGGCGGCGAGGACCTTCCGGGCTACCCGCAGGTCTGGCAGGACCGCATCATCCCGTAATCGACCCTCACCACCACCACAATTCAGGAACACCGGGTTCAGAATTCAGGAACCCGAGGTGTGTCGCGGCGCGGATTGGCGGGAATCACCCCCGCCACCGGCCGCGGCACGCCGCGTGTTCCTGAATGATGAGCATGGGACTCCTGAATTCTGAAGAGGAACTAGGACGAGGAGGCAGCATGCGCCGCACCATCGGCGTCAACACGTGGGTCTGGACGTCGCCGCTCGACGACGACTCGCTCGTGGAGATCGCAGCGAAGGCGAAGTCGATGGGGTTCGGCGCCCTCGAGCTCCCGGTGGAGCAACCGGGCGACTGGTCACCGGATGCCGCGGCCGACGTGCTCGCCGAGCACCGCTTGCAGCCCATCGTGATCGGAGCGATGGCGCCCGGCCGCAACCTCGTCGCCGCGCCCGGCTCGGAGGTCGTCGCGACGCAGAACTACCTCGTGCACTGCATCGGCGTCGCCGAACGGCTGGGGTCGCGCGTCGTCGCCGGTCCGTTCACGGCCGCGACCGGCCGCACCTGGCGCATGGATGCCGAGGAGCGCGAGTCGCGCTACCGGGAACTCGTCGGCAGCCTCGGCCCGGTCGTGCGCGCGGCGGAGCGCAGCGGCATCCGTCTCGCCGTCGAACCGCTCAATCGCTACGAGACGAGCCTCGTGAACACCGTCGAGCAGGCCCTCGAGGCGCTCGGCCCGATGCTCGGCCCGGGCCTCGGCCTCGCCCTCGACAGCTACCACCTGAACATCGAGGAGAAGCACGTCGGCGACGCCATCCGGGCGGCCGGTGAGCACCTCGCGCACGTGCAGGTGTGCGGCAACGACCGGGGCGCCGTCGGCGACGACCACACCGATTGGCCGGCCTTCCTCGACGCGCTCGACGACGTCGGCTACCCCGGTCCGCTCGGCCTCGAGAGCTTCACCGGCGACAACGACACCATCGCGGTGGCCGCCTCGGTGTGGCGACCGCTCGCACCGAGCCAAGACGAGCTCGCGGAGCGCAGCATCCGCTATCTCTCCGCTCTGCAAGACGAAAGGGAACCGTCATGACGGATGCCGCAGCGCCCGCCACCCCCGCCGCCACCCACCCCGTCACGCTCTTCACGGGCCAGTGGGCCGACCTGCCGTTCGAGGAGGTCGCGCGCCTCGCTGCGGGCTGGGGCTACGACGGCCTCGAGATCGCGGCCTCTGGCGACCACCTCGACCTGAAGCTCGCCGAGGAGGAGCCCGGGTACCTCGACGAGCGCCGCGAGATCCTGAAGCGACACGGGCTGTCGGTGTACGCGATCTCGAACCACCTCGCGGGCCAGGCCGTGTGCGACGACCCGATCGATTTCCGCCATGAGGCGATCCTGCGCTCCTACACGTGGGGCGACGGCGATGCCGAGGGCGTCAGGCAGCGCGCCGCCGACGACATGAAGCGCGCCGCACGGGTGGCCCGCGCGCTCGGCGTCGACACCGTCGTGGGCTTCACGGGTTCGAAGATCTGGCCGTACGTCGCCCAGTTCCCGCCCGTGCCGGCGTCGGTCATCGACGAGGGCTTCGAGGACTTCGCGAACCGCTGGAACCCGATCCTCGACGTGTTCGACGACGAGGGCGTGCGGTTCGCGCACGAGGTGCACCCGAGCGAGATCGCCTACGACTACTGGAGCTCGGTGCGCACGCTCGAGGCGATCGGCCGCCGCCCGGCGTTCGGCTTCAACTGGGACCCGAGCCACATGATGTGGCAGAACATCGACCCGGTCGGCTTCATCCTCGACTTCCAGGACCGCATCTACCACGTGGACTGCAAGGACACGCGGATGCGTCCGGCCAACGGCCGCGCCGGCGTGCTCGGCTCGCACCTGCCGTGGGGCGACCCGCGCCGCGGCTGGGACTTCGTCTCGACGGGGCACGGCGACGTGCCCTGGGAGGACGCGTTCCGCGCCCTCGAGTCGATCGGCTACACGGGCCCGATCTCGGTCGAGTGGGAGGACGCCGGCATGGATCGCCTGCACGGGGCCGCCGAGGCGGTGGGCTACATCCGCTCGAAGCTGTGGCCGCTGCCGAGCGCGTCCTTCGACGCGGCGTTCTCGAACCAGTAGAACCAAGAGAACCAGTCGAGCGGATGCCGCGGGGCAGGCCCTACTCGGGGATGCTCCAGTAGTACGCGGTGCCGCCCGGGTGCAGCTCGGTGATCGCGGTGTCGACGGAGCGGTCCCACGTGGCATCCGTGTGGCCCGCGTAGAGCACCGTCGTGGTGCCGTCGGCGTTCGTGGTCACCGAGGTGACGATGCCCGTGTGGTCGCGGTCGCCCGAGTCGTCCCAGTCGAACTGCACGAGGTCGCCGACCTTCACCGAGTCGCGCTCGTCGTCGGTGAGCGCCGTGGCGCGCTCGGGGTGCTCCTCGAGGTACTCCATGAGCGCGGTCGAGCTCACCCACGCGTCGGAGTGGGCCCAGGGGTCGCCCGAGTCGGAGTACCACCACTCGTCGTCGGTCTCCCAGCCGCGGGCGAGCAGTGACTGGCTCGCGAAGTTCACGCAATCGGTGTCGCCGAGCACGCCGAACTGCTCGCTCTCGGTGTCGTCCCAGTGCTCGCGCACGTAGTCGAGCTGCGCCTGCACGGCGGGGGAGGAGGAGGTGACGGCGGCGGGCGCCGCGGCTGCCGCAGCCGTGGTCTCGGTCGGCTGCGGACGGGTGCCGACGGTGGTCGTGTCTCCGGCGCCCGCGGCTGCGGGTTCGTCGCCGCCATTGTCGCTGGTGACGGCGACCGTGGTCGCGACGCCGCCGGCCAAGAGGGCACCGGCGAGAGACATCACGATGAGGCGGGTTCGACGCGGTCGGGAGACGAGGAGCCGGTGCGAGGGGGACATCAATACGACACTATGGAGCGAAGCTATGCCGAACCTTGGCAGAGGCTGGGTGCCTGCGGCCTACCATGTGGCATGGACCTCGATCCGGTAGCCACCAATCCCGCCCACTACAAGGTCATCCTCGAGAACGCGTCGGTGCGTGTGCTGGAGTACACCGACCAGCCCGGAGACGCGACCACGCCGCACGCGCACCCCGACAGCGTCATGTACACGCTGAGCTCGTTCCGCCGCCGCCTCACGTCGGGCAGCATGACCCGAGAGGTCGAGCTCCCTGCGGGCATGGCGACGTGGGTGCCGGCCCAGGAGCACTTCGGCGAGAACATCGGTGACACCCCGACGCATGTGATCTTCGTCGAGCTCCGCACGGGCGGCGGCGACGGCACGGTGTCGCCCCTCGGCCCCGCCGGCGGATAGCGCCTCGCTGACCTTCTCGCACGCCTGCTCACGCCGTGCGATCGCGCCCGACGGTATAGCGGAACGCATTGCGCAGCAGGTAACCGCCGTCGGCGGTGCGGAACGGCTGCGCCGCCTCGACGAGGACATCCCGAACGGCTGCCACCGCGGCCGAGTCGTCGCCGAGGAGCACGCCGCGAACGAGCGTGTCCTCGTCGGCACCCGCCAGGGCGTCTCGACGAGTCCTGCTGCGGTGACCTCGAGGCCGGCCCTCGCGAAGAGCGACTGCAGCCCGCCCGTCCGCCGGTAGTCGCCGCCGCGCCTCGGCTGGTCACCTGCCGCGAGCGCCACCGCATCCTCGACGGTGTCGAGGTCGTTCAGGTCGGCCTCGGCCCAGTTTGCGATTCCGATGCGTCCCCCTGGCCGAAGCACGCGCGTCGCCTCGCGAAGCGCCGCGACCATGTCGCCGGCGAACTGCAGGGAGTTCACGGCGGTGACGACGTCGAACGTTCCGTCAGGCCAGGGGAGTGCGCTGAAGTCGCCCTCGCGGATGTCGGCGTTCGGAATCGACCGTCGTGCGACCGCCACCATTCCCGGCGACGGATCGACCCCGACCGCATCGGCGCCGAGATCGGTGAGGAGGGCCAGGAACTCGCCGCTGCCGCATCCGACATCGAGCACTCGCGCGCCGGGGCCCACGCCGGCGTGCTCGACCAGCGCCTGCCGCGCCGGATCGGAGAAACCGCCCCAGAGCTCCGCCCAGATCTCGGCGACGCCCGCCCACCGGTCGGGATCAGCTCCGTTCATGTCGCTGATGCATCCGTGTGCCCATGCCGGCAATCTAGCGCGCGTGGATGGCATCGCGGCGCCGTTACCGACCGTGGCGCCGTCTGCATGTGCGGCATCCCATGTCAAGGGGTTTCATCCGTCTCGACGCACGGGTTAAAACAGTTGTGGGTCGTGGGGGACCCATGGCAGACCGGCACTGAGCGGCGCTCTTCGGGCGTCTATCCCAAACGCTCAGATGCCGGTCTGCCGCTTCTCCGGAAGCTCGGGCGAGGTCGATCGCGGGTCGCTCCCGTCTTGGGGACTAGCCGCGCTCGGAGACCGTGCCGTTCTTGATGTGCAGCCGTCGCTCGGCCCGCTTCGCGATCGCGGAGTCGTGCGTCACGATCACGAGCGTGAGGCCCCGGTCGCGCCAGAGCCCCTCGAGCAGGTCCATGATCTCGTCACGGGTCTCCTCGTCGAGGTTGCCGGTGGGCTCGTCGGCGAGCAGCACCTCGGGCTCCTTCACGAGCGCCCGTGCGATCGCGACCCGCTGCTGCTGCCCGCCCGAGAGCTCGCCGGGCACGTGGCTCGCGCGATCGGCGAGACTCACCGAGGCGAGCGCCTCGAGCGCCCGGCGCCGTCGCTCCTCACCGCTCACGCCGAGCGGCTCGAGCGCCGTCTCGACGTTCTCCTGCGCGGTGAGCGTGGGGATGAGGTTGAAGCCCTGGAAGACGAAGCCGATCTCCTTGGCACGGATGCCGCCGAGCTTGCGGTCGGGCAGGTGCGAGAGCTCCGACTCGCCGAGCATGATGCTCCCGGTGCTCGGCCGGTCGAGCGCGCCGAGCATCTGCAGGAGCGTCGACTTGCCGCCGCCGGTGGGCCCCTGGATCGCGACGAGCTGACCCGATGGGATCGTGAGGGTCACGTCCTTCAGCGCGTCGACCTGCCGCTTCGATTGCGTGTAGGCCTTCGAGACGTGTTCGAGCGTGTACATGGTGGTTCCTTTCGAGAAGTCGGTGGTGGGTTTCAGGCGACGCTGCGGAGCGACTCGGCCGGCCGAAGACGGGCGGCGCGCCATCCGCCGATGGCGCCGGCGAGCAGTCCGCCGAGCACGGCGAGTCCGATCGCGATCGCGATGACGCTCACCGTCACGGGAGCGTTCAGCACGACCTCGGTGGCGGCCGCGGTGTCGACTCGACCTCCGAACGGTCCGCCGGTGGTCGCGCCGTCGCCGCCCTGCGGCCCTGCTGCGAGGACGCCACCGGGCTGTGCGCCGTCACCGGCGCTGCCGCCGAGTGTCGGGGCGATGAGGTTCACGACCCAGATGCCGGCGAGGCCGAGCGCGAGACCCGCCGCCCCGCCGATGAGTCCCTGCACGAGCGACTCGCCCGTGACCTGGCCGACGATGCGCCGGTTCGACCAGCCGATCGCCTTGAGCGTGCCGAACTCTCGAGTGCGGCGCGTGACGCCCTGGATCGTGAAGAGGATCGCGATGAGGAACGCCGCCGCGAGCACCGCGAGCGAGAGCCAGAGTCCGAGGTTCGCGATGAGGCTCGAGGCGGTCGCGAGCGACCCCGACACCGATGCGGCGAGGTCGGCTTGCGTCGAAACCGTGGCATCCGGCAGCGCTTCCTCGAGGTCGGCCTGCACGGCGTCGATCCGGTCGGCCGATTCGGCCTGCACGTAGATGTCGCTCACCTGGCCGTCGAGGCCGGCGATCTGCTGCGCGCGGTCGAGCGGGATGTACACGTTGGCCGCGGTCGCGGCGTCGGCCGACGTGGAGGTGACCGTGCCGACGATCTCGAAGTCGGTGCCACCCACATCGATCGTGTCGCCGACCGCGAGCTCGGCGCTCGTCGCGTAGCTCGCGTCGAGCACGGCAACGGCCTGGCCTGCGTCGGATGCCTCGAGCCCCCGCCCCTCGTCGAGCTCCACCGACGAGAGCGGGCCGACCGCATCGGCCGCGGGGTCGAGGCCGAGCACCGAGAAGCTGTTCACGTCGAAGGCGCTGCCGCCGGCGCCGTCGAACCCGCCGGTCGGCGCATCGGCAGCATCGCCGCCCTCGACGAACTCGTCGCTCGGCCCACCCTCGGACCGCTGCACCATTTCTGGCAGCTCGCCCTCGAACGTCATGTTCGTGAGGGCGAGGGCCGCGGATGCCGCAGACACGCCGTCGATGCCCTGCGCGGTCTCGAGCGCCGACGCGTCGAACGTCGATGCGCCGAACCCGGCCGTGAGCCGCGACTGGCTGATCTCGGTGGATTCGCCCTCGGTCGTACCGGCGTCGGCGCCGAACTCGAAGCGGCCGGGGCCCCCCTCGTCCTCGCCGGGCGCTGCCGGCTCTTCGGACACGGTGAGGTCGGTGCCCACGCCGTAGACGGACTCGAGCACCGAGGCTTGCGCGTCGCGCACGCCGCTCGAGACGGAGTTCACGATCATGACGAGCGCGATCGCGAGCGCCATGCCGATCGCGATGATCGCGGTCTGCCTGCGCCGCCCGGCGAGCTCGCGCCGGAGGTAGGTGATGAACATGATGGTCCTCTGGGTCGGTGGCGACTCACCCGACGGTGAGCCGTTCGCGACGCTAGGAGCCCGCTCTATGCACGGCCTATGCCGTGCCACGGGAGTCGCTATGCGTTTCCGGAGGCGGGTGCGCGGCATCCGACGGGGCGTGGGGCGCCAGGCTCCCGCCGATGTCGGACGCGAGGACCGTGCGCTATGCGACGTCGCGGTCGTCGTCGGCGACCCCGGCGACCATGTCGACCCAGCGCGAGAGGAATGCGGCGCCGGCCTCGTCGTGGATGAGTTCGTCGGCGGTGAGCACCGGGTACGGCTTCTCGGGAACGCCGTCGGCCGGTCGCACGTCGACGTGCGCGACGTCGAAGCCGTGCTCGTGCAGCCAGTCCGCCATCGCGTAGTCCGTGCGGGAATCGCCCACCGTGCGCCAGGCGATCGGCAGGGTGCCGTGCCGCTCGAGCCACTCGATCGCCCGGCGCGCGCCGAGATCCTTGCCGAGCAGCACCGACTCGATGTCGGTCGAGATGATCGTCGCGTCGATGCGGAAGTCGACCGCGCCGTCGGATGCCGCGACCTCGCGCTCGCCGTCGGTGACCCCGAGTCCGTGCCGCTCGAACTCGGCGAACGCGAGCGCGTCGAACTCGCGCTGCACGGGCCGGTACTGCTCGTTCGTGATCTCGGTACGCTGCTCGACCGAGACCATCGCGCGCTTCGTCTCATCGAAGAAGACCTGCTGTGCGAAGCGCTCGGCGACGAGTGTCTCGATGGCGCGGCCGTACGCGGACGGCACGGCGAGATCCTCGGCCACCTGTACCTCGCCCATGCCCGCGGCGGTGATCTCGAACCAGACGGCACCCTTCTCGCAGACGGCGAAGACCGTCGAGTGCTCGGGAAGCCCGGCCTCGAGAAGCGGGCCGACGACCTGCTCGCGCAGGAACGCCTCGGAGCGACCCGTGTTGAAGATGATCGGCACGCCGGCTGCCGCGAGCCGCACGAGATCGCGGGTGATCGTCGGGATCGCGATCGAGCGGCTGACCGGGCTCGCGATGGGTCCGTCGACGTCGAGCAGCAGTCCGAGCGCCGGTGCGTTCGGGTGCGTGCGCGGGCGCGGGGAGTCACTCGGCCGGGTCATCCGTCAAGGGTACCGACGGACGGACGCCTCGGATGAAGCCGTCGTCATCGGGCGCCACGAGCGCCGCTGCCGGGCCGCCCACCGCGCGGCATCCGCTCATCGGAGTCATAGGAAACGCATAGCGCCGTCTGGATACTGGAAGCATGAGCACCGCACCATCACCGCACCGAGCGCCCGCGATCACGAAGGGCGACGGCTCGATGGTGCGAGTGCTCGTCGTGGACGACGAGCACTCGCTGACCGAGCTGCTGAAGATGGCCCTGCGCTACGAGGGCTGGGACGTGCGCACGGCCGCCGACGGGTTCAGCGCCGTGAAGGTCGCCCGCGAGTTCCGGCCCGACGCGATCGTGCTCGACATCATGCTCCCCGACATCGACGGCCTCGAGGTGCTGCAGCGCGTGCGCGCCGACGGCACCGAGACGCCCGTGCTCTTCCTCACCGCGAAGGACTCGCTCGACGACCGCATCGCCGGGCTCACGGCGGGCGGCGACGACTACGTGACCAAGCCGTTCAGCCTCGAGGAGGTCGTGGCGCGCCTGCGCGGACTCATCCGCCGCTCGACCCTCACCCTCGCCCAGGCGAAGGACCCGGTGCTCACCGTCGGCGACCTCACGCTCGACGAGGACTCGTACGAGGTCGCCCGCGACGGCACCCCGATCGAGCTCACGGCGACCGAGTTCGAGCTCCTGCGCTTCCTCATGCGCAATCCGCGCCGCGTGCTCTCGAAGGCGCAGATCCTCGACCGGGTCTGGTCGTACGACTTCGGCGGCAAGGAGTCGGTCGTCGAGCTCTACATCTCCTACCTGCGCAAGAAGATCGACGCGGGCCGTGAGCCCATGATCCACACCGTGCGCGGTGCCGGCTACATGCTGAAGGCCACCGGATGACGCGGCCGGGCGAACCCGGGTATGCGGCTTCGGCGCGCGAGGCGCACACGCAGACCGAGGCGGCCGCGGCATCGCAGACGGCGGATGTCGCGAAGCTGCGCCCCGCTCTGACGTTGCATCGGCGGCTCCTCGCGATCGTCGCCGCCCTTCTCGTCGCCGTGAGCGCCGTGATCGGCGTCGCGACGGTCGTCGTCTTCCACACGTCCTCCGTCGAACGGCTCGACGCGAGCCTTGGCGCCACATCGTCGCGCGCGACGGATGTCGCCAGGCCCGGCATCCCGCCCGACCCGTCGGCTGCCGTCGAGGAGTTCCTCCGTGTGCCCGGGCAACCGGCCGGCACCCTCGGCGCGATCGTGCTGCCCGACGGCGCCGTGGTCGCCCGATACATCTCGACGGGCGGCGAGCTCCCAGATCCCGGCGAGGGCGACGCATCGATGCTCGCCGACGTCCCGGCCGACGGTGAGCCGCACACGGTCAGCGCCGGCTCGCTCGGTTCCTATCGGGCCGTGGCCGTGCAGCTGCAACCCGAGCTGCGGATCGTGCTCGGGCTCCCGCTCGACGACGTGAACGTGCAGACCGCGCAACTCGCCCTCACCGTCACGATCGTCGCCCTCGGCGGGCTGGCCCTCGCCCTCGCCCTCGGCTCAGCGGTCGTGCGGCGGGCCCTCAGCCCGCTCGAGGAGGTGACCGCGACGGCGCAGCAGGTCTCCGAGCTCCCACTCGACCGCGGCGATGTGGCGCTCGGCGAGCGCGTTCCGGTCGACGACGAGCGCACCGAGGTCGGCCGGCTCGGCACGGCGTTCAACCGCATGCTCGGCCACGTGGCATCCGCCCTCACCGCCCGTGAGCACAGTGAGCAGAAGGTGCGCCGCTTCGTCGCCGACGCGAGCCATGAGTTGCGCACGCCGCTCGCCTCGATCCGCGGGTATGCCGAGCTCACGCGGCTGCACGGCGGTGACCTGCCGCCCGACGTGATCCACGCGATCGGCCGCATCGAGTCGGAGTCGGTGCGCATGACCGAGCTCGTCGAGGACCTGCTGCTGCTCGCCCGCCTCGACGAGGGACGCGAGCTCGCGTCGCAGCCGGTCGACCTCGGTCGCATCGTCGGCGAGGCGGTCGGCGACGCGCAGGCCGCCGGCCCCGATCATGACTGGGAGGTGCGGATGCCGGATGCCGCCCCCCACGTGATGGGCGACGAGCCACGCTTGCGCCAGGTGGTGTCGAACCTGCTCGCGAACGCGCGCATCCACACGCCCGAGGGCACCGAGGTGGTCGCGACCCTCGATCGTGACGGCGACGACGTCGTGCTCTCGGTCGAGGACAACGGCCCCGGCATCCCGCAACAGCTGGCCGAGTCGCTCTTCGAACGCTTCGCCCGCGGTGACTCGTCACGCTCACGGCTCGCGGGCAGCACCGGGCTCGGCCTCGCGATCGTGCGGGCCGTCGTCGAAGCGCACCACGGCACCGTCGACGTCGAGAGCGAGCCGGGTTCCACGCGCTTCACGGTGCGGCTGCCCGCCGCTGCGGCCGACGCGGAGGCGGAGCCCGCTCGCTGAGATGTCAGGGAGCCGGCAGCGGGCCCGCGACGGGCCCGACGACCTCCGACGTGAGCCGCCCGAGCAGTCGCGCGAGCTCGTCGACGTCGTGCACGGGCCACGTGCGCAACTGCTCGTAGAGCTGCTGCTGCATCCGCGATCCCCGGTGGCTGATGGTCTCGACCGCAGACGGCGTCGCCTCGATGATGCGGGCGCGCCCGTCGGCCGGGTCGACGCGCACCTCGGCGAGGCCGAGGGTCTCGAGGTGCTTCAGCTGGCGGCTGACGACGCTCTTGTCGATCCCGAGCAGATCGGCGAGAGCGCCGGCCTGCATGGGGCCACGGCGCACGACGGTGACGAGGATCTTGTAGCCCACGGGCTGCAGCTTGGGATGCACCGCGGCCGCGGCCTCCTTCCACACGGCTCGCACGCGCACCAGGAGCAAGCGGAGCTGCTCCTCGACCGCGGCGATCTCGGTGTCGGTGGCCATACGGGCGGCCGACGGTGGGGTGGCGGTCATGCGGGCATCCTATTCGCCGCGCGATCCGGCGGACCGGCCGGGGTCGCGGTTCGCGCCCGCCCGCTCGCCGTCGCCTGCGCGGTTGCCGTCGGGGTGCGCGAGGCCGACGGGAGCGAGGGCGACGGATGCCGTGGCGGCATCGATCGCGGCATCCTCCGCGTCCTCGACCTCGCGGTGGTGAGGCGCCTCGGCCTTCGCGCGCTGCACGGCGCTCAGCGTGCCGAGATCGCTGTTGGGCAGGAAGATCACGGCGATGAGCGTGACGATCGCGAGCGGCACGGCTACGAGGAAGACGTTGCCGACGCCGGTGCCGTACGCCGATTCGACGACGACGCGCAGGTAGTCGGGCAGCGCACTGATGGTCGGGATGGTGCCGGAGCCGAGGGTCTGGGCGGCGACGGCCTGCTGCTCGGGCTCGAGCGTGCCGACGCCGGTCTTGATCTGCTCGGCAACGACCGTGCCGAGCACGGAGCCCATGACGGCGACGCCGACCGTGCCGCCGAGGCTGCGGAAGAACGTGACGGCGCTCGTCGCGACGCCGAGGTGCTTCACCTCGGCGGTGTTCTGCACGACGAGCACGAGGTTCTGCATCACCATGCCGACGCCCGCGCCGAGCACGAACATCGAGACGCCCACGTACCAGAAGTCGGTGTCGTAGTGCAGTCGCGAGAGCAGCAGGCTGCCAGCGACGACGAGCGCGGCACCGGTGATCATGTACGCCTTCCACTTGCCGCGCCGGCTGATGAGGCCGCCGACCACGGTGGAGGCGATGAGCAGCCCTGCCATCATCGGGATGGTGAGCAGGCCCGACTCGGTGGGGGTCGCGCCGCGCGCGAGCTGCATGTACTGGCTGAGGAACACCGCCGTGCCGAACATCGCGACGCCCACCGAGAGGCTCGCGATGACCGAGAGCGTGAATGTGCGGTTCTTGAAGAGCCCGAGCGGGATGACGGGCTCCTTCGCCTTGAGCTCGACGAAGACGGCCGCGAGGAGCAGCACGGCGGCGCCGCCGACCATGAGGTAGCTCTGCAACGAGTTCCACTCGAACTGCTGCCCCGCGAAGCTCACCCAGAGCAGCAGCAGCGAGACGCCCGCTGTGATGAGCACGATGCCGAGGTAGTCGATCGAGACCTTGGTCTTCGGGCGCTTCGGCAGGCGCAGGGTGCGCTGCAGCAGGACGAGGGCGACGATCGCGATCGGGAGCCCGACAAAGAAGTTCCAGCGCCAGCCGAGCGTGTCGGTGATGACGCCGCCGAGCAACGGACCGCCGACGGTCGCCACGGCCATGACCGCGCCGAAGAGGCCCGCGTACCTGCCGCGCTCACGCGGGCTGATGATGTCGGCCATCACGATCTGGCTGAGCGCGGCCAGACCGCCGGCGCCGAGGCCCTGGAAGACGCGCATCGTGATGAGCATGCCCGGGTCCTGCGAGAACCCGGCGATCGCCGATGCGACGACGAAGATCACGAGCGCGAGCTGCAGCAGCAGCTTGCGGTTGAAGAGGTCGGCGAGCTTGCCCCAGATGGGCGTCGACACCGTCGTCGCGAGCAGGGTCGCCGTGACCACCCATGTGAAGGACGCCTGGTCGCCCTCGAGGTCGGCGATGATGAGCGGCAGCGAGGTGCCGACCACCGTCGTCGCGATCATCGACACGAACATGCCGAGCAGCAGTCCCGAGAGTGCGGAGAGCACCTGCCGGTGCGTCATGCCGCTTTCGGTGAGCTCGACGGATGCCGCGGCATCCGGATCCTTCGTACGCGTGCTCGTGCTCGTGGTGCTGGCCATGGAACTCCCGTTATTGATTGACGATGGTCAACTATATATCGATAGTGGACTTTCGTCAACTAATACGTCGGGGAACAGAAAGCCGCCGTTCACGTCGAGTTCATGGTGACGTCCTTCTATGGATAGGTCGGCGCACGCCGGCGAAAATTCGACTGACATTCGGCTGAGCGAGGCAATCGTGCACGAGGACGCGCCGAAGATCGCCCTCGCAGCGCCCAGCTGGCCCGCTCGCGTGCTCTTCATCGAGTCACGATCCGCCCCGGGGCATCCGGTCGACTCGTTCGAGACCCATGGATTCGAGATCCACGGATGCCGCGACGCGATCGGTGCCCTGCTGGCCGCCGGGTCTGCTGAGCCGGCGGCGATCGTCGCCCCGACCGACATGGTCAACGTCGACTTCCTGAGCTTCATCGAGGCGATGGTCGCCGGGAGCGACGTGCCCGTGATCGTCGGACTCGCGACGCACGAGAACGCCACCGACCTCGCGTACGAGGCCATCGCGCGGGGCGCGCGGTCGATCCTCGCCCTCCCGTGCCGGGCCGAGCAACTGATCGCGGCGGTTCGAGCCTGCGGCATCCGGATGGAGCCCTCCGCACGCACGTTGAAGGTCGGCGAGCTCATCCTCGACCCCCAGGCGTTCAAGGTGACCATCGGCGATGCGATCGTGTCACTCACGCCGCGGGAGTTCCTGCTCGTGCAGTGCCTGATGCAGGCCAGTCCGCGGGTCGTCCGTGTCGAAGAGCTCGCGCGCGCCCTGGCCACGTACGACGAGGGAAGCATCGCCGCGACGCGAGTGCTCGTCACGCGCGTGCGCAAGAAGTTCGAGACCGCCGCGCCGGAGTCGAGCCACCTGCTCGAGACCGTTCGCAGCATCGGGTACCGCATCAACGACGGTTGAGGCGCCCAGCGACGGTTGCGCCGATTTGCGAGGGGGCGGGGCATCCGTTAGCCTT
Organism: Agromyces albus; assembly: GCF_030815405.1. Taxonomy (NCBI): domain Bacteria; kingdom Bacillati; phylum Actinomycetota; class Actinomycetes; order Micrococcales; family Microbacteriaceae; genus Agromyces; species Agromyces albus. Next base: position 334,760 of record NZ_JAUSWX010000001.1, read on the forward strand.
GTCGGAGCCGAAGACCGCTGGTTGTTCGTGCGCGCCGATTGACACAATCGGGGAGCATGACCGAAGTCTTGCGAAAGCAAGGGCCCGCGCAGGTGTGACGAAGACTTCCCGATGTATCCGGGCCGAGCTCCGCGCAACTGCGCCGGAGCTTTTTTCTTTCTCTTTTTGAGTTTTCCAGCGGCTCCAGGCCGTGCACCGCTTCCGCGATGCACGTTGAAGACACAAGGAGTGGCCATGGCGAACAAGGAAGCCTCGGTTGCCGAACTCACGAACCTGTTCGAGAGCTCGACCGCCGTTCTGCTGACCGAATACCGCGGCCTCACTGTTGCCCAGCTCAAGACGCTGCGCAAGTCCATCAGTGAGGACGCGAGCTACGCCGTGGTGAAGAACACGCTGACCAAGATCGCGGCGAACAACGCCGGCATCTCGTCGTTCGATGACGAGCTCGCCGGTCCCTCCGCGATCGCATTCGTGCACGGTGACCCGGTCGCCGTCGCGAAGGCACTGCGTGACTTCGCCAAGGCGAACCCCCTCCTCGTGGTCAAGGGCGGCTATTTCGATGGCAAGCCCCTGACCGCTGAAGAGGTAGGCAAGCTCGCCGACCTCGAGTCCCGCGAAGTGCTGCTGGCGAAGCTCGCCGGCGCATTCAAGGCCTCGCTGTTCGGAGCCGCATATCTGTTCAACGCACCGCTGTCGAAGGCCGTTCGCACGGTCGACGCGCTGCGTGAGAAGCAGGAGTCCGCTGCGTAGGCGAGAGCCTCCAGCGGTGAGTAACCACAGAATCTAAGGAGAAAAATCATGGCGAAGCTGTCCACTGAAGAACTGCTCGAGCAGTTCAAGGGCCTGACCCTCATCGAGCTCTCTGAGTTCGTCAAGGCATTCGAGGAGACCTTCGAGGTCACCGCGGCTGCCCCCGTGGCCGTTGCCGGCGTTGCCGGCCCCGCGGCTGCTGCCGAAGAGGTCGAAGAGCAGACGGCGTTCGACGTCGTGCTCGAGGCCGTTGGCGACAAGAAGATCCAGGTCATCAAGGTCGTGCGCGAGCTCACCTCGCTCGGCCTCGGCGAGGCCAAGGCCGTCGTCGACGGCGCTCCCAAGGCTGTGCTCGAGGGCGCAACCAAGGAAGCCGCTGACAAGGCGAAGGCTGCTCTCGAAGAGGCCGGCGCGACCGTCAACATCAAGTAGTGCCGGCCCTCGAAGAGGGCAGCACACTGGGTGCGACCGTCACCCTCAAGTAGTCGGTCCCTCGCGAGAGGGAACCCAGCTTGAGGTGACCTGCGTCACCTGAATACACGGATGCCCCGTGGCTCACGAGCCACGGGGCATCCGTCGTCTGGCCTGCTCAGTCGACCATTCGGAACGTCGCGTCCGCGCGGCCGAGGTCGCTCGAGACCGCATCGAGCCGGAGACCGTAGCCGTAGTGGCGGAGGTAGCGGTCGGCGACGTTGTGCGCCCGGAATGACGTGAGTCGCGAGTGCGCCAGCCCCTCGACCGGGAGGAACGTGGCATCGGCGGCGAACTGCGCCGAGCCGTCGTTCCTGACGAGGCCGAGCGTGTAGTTCGCGTGGCGCAGGAAGTGACCAGGCGTGTCGACGGACTCGAATGAGACGCGCCCGTCGGCAGTGCCGGCAAGCCCGGCAACCACCCGGAACTGGGAATCTCCGAGCGGCGACGCCGTCGGGTCGATTCGCACCGCCGTTCCCGAATGCCGAACGTAGCGCTCGGGGTAGTTGAAGCTCTGCAACCGCGCGATGCGCCTGCCGGACTCGGCCGAGTACTGCATGACGGTGCCGAATCCGAGCGAATCGTATCCGCCGGAGTTGTGCCCGTAGTCGCCGCCGCCGCCGTCGGGTCGCAGGCTCTCGGCCATCTGCGCGACCCACGGGGTGTCGAGTCCCATGCGGCCCGAGTAGTGCCCCAGTACCTGGTCCCACACCGGTCGGGCCTGTCCGCGAGCGTATGAGCTCGGGGCGGTGTGCGTCTGCCATCCGGCGTGGGACGCGGTCGTCGACGGACCCGACTGCCAGGTGTACGGCGTGAACGGCACGTCATCCCCGAGGTTGTACTTCGCGACGTACTCGGCGCCCTTGAGGAAGCGGTTGTCATCGAGCCCGTAGCAGTCGATGCCCTGGTTCCAGGCCATCTCGCAGAACGCTCCCATGAGTCCGATGCCCATGATCGAGTGCGCCTGGTCGCGACCGCTCTCCTGCCACTGCGCGAGGCCCTGGTCGTCATAGACGTAGGGCACGGCGTGCGGCAGGGAGCCGTTCCCCGCGCCGTTGTGGAAGTACTCGACGGCCCGGTCCACGAGATCGTCGCGGTCGGCGAAAATGCCGATCGCGAGGATCGACGCCATGTTGCAGAGATCCCAGTTCGCCCAGTAGTTCGTGATGACCGCACCGTTGTGATTCGTGAGGAAGTGCTCGTTCATCGGGTGGAAGACCGTGAGCAGCAGGTCGCGGAATCGCTCGACCTCGAAGTCGGGGCGATCGCGCACCAGCTCGGCCGCATTCGCGAATTGGTAGCCGTAGATGCCCGCGGCGAGGAAGCGGTCGGCGTTGCCCGTGACCGTCTTCAGCGTCGCCGACCACGCGTTGAGGATCCGCACCGCGGCGGCGCCGTGGGCCTCCTCGCCCGAGATGTGCCACCGCAGGGCGTTTTGGTATGCGGCGTGGATGTCGGGGAACAGCTGCCCGTAGTTCGACCCGTCACCGCCGCGGATGACGGTCTCGAGCGGACGCGGCGACCACCCGGCGCTCGATCGGCCGTTCGCGACGAGACGGCCCCAGCCTCCAGCCCACGGCTCGGCGCCGCCGGCGACCTGCGCCGACGCGCGCTCGAGATCCGACAGGGTGTGTACGAGCCCGGGGTGAGCGTAGGTCGAGGTCGCGCCCGATGCCGCGGCGACGCGCGGAATGGCCCGGCGGGTTCTGCTCGGGACCGCGGATGCCCCGGCGGGGGCGAGGATGGCCAGTGGCACGGCAATGGACGCACCTGTCACGAAGGACCTGCGCGAGATCCCATGACCCGATGACTGAGGGTGGCGGTGATTCGTCGACATTGACTTCCGTTCCATCGTTGGAGGCGGCACCGGGATATCGCTATCCGTTGATCGGCATCCTCACATACGCATGCGCGGTCCTACAAGGGCATTCGCGCAATCGGGCGGACGCCCGCGAGGCGCGACGACTCAGCGCGGGGCGGAAGTCGTGCTCGAGCGCACCACGAGCCGCGTCGGGAGGGGGGCCCCGGAGTCGGGGAGCGGGTCGGCCTCTTCCCCCTCGCCGAGCAGTCGCAGCACGACGTCGACCGCCAGCCTGCCCTGCTCGCCCGGATACTGCTCCACCGTCGTGAGACCGAACATCTCGCTGTACTCGTGGCCGTCGATGCCGATGATCGACAACTCGCCCGGAATCGTGATGCCCAGGTGCTCGGCCGCGCGGAACGCGCCGAAGGCGACCTCGTCGGAAACGGCGAAGAGCGCCGTCGGCCGCTTCCCGGGATGGCCGAGGAGCTGCAGCGTGCCCGTGTACCCGCCGGGCATGGTCATCTCGGTCTCGTGGATGTGCGACCGCCCGCCGGGCGCGAGCCCTGCCGCAGTCATCGCCTCGAGGAATCCGTGCCGTCGTCGCCCGTGAACGCTGTGCGGCATCGTCGCCGCACCCGCCCCCGCGAGGTGCGCGATACCGGTGTGCCCGAGGTGCAGGAGGTGCTCGGTCGCGAGCAACCCGACCGCCCGGTCGTCGATCGTCAGGCTCGGCACGCCGGCATCGGCGCCGCCGAGCGCCACGATCGGCTTGCCGCGTTGCTCGAGTGACGCGATCTCGCGCTCGGAGAGATCGACCCCGATGGCGATGACGGCGTCGACGCGCTTCCGGGCGAGGAAGAAGTCGAACACGCGCGCCCGCTCGGGTCCGTCGTCAGCCAGGTTGTAGAGCGTGAGGTCGTAGCCGGCGGCGAGCAGCGCCCGCTCGATGCCCTCGAGCACCTCGCCGAAGAACCAGCGATTGACGAACGGGATGATGACGCCCACGTTCATCGTGCGGCCGGTGACGAGGCTCGCGGCGGCGGGCGAGGCGATGAAGCCGATCTCGGCGGCGGCGGCCTCGACGCGGCGGCGGGTCACGTCGGCCACGGCGCCGCGGCCGCTCAGCGCGCGCGATGCCGTCGCCTTGGACACGCCCGCAAGGCGCGCAACGTCGCTGATCGCAGCCATAGCGCCTCCCTTCGTCGGGCAGCTCCGTTGCAGAGTGTAGTCGCGAAGGGGACGTGAGTGGAACCGGTTCCGACGAGTCGACCCGCAGCGGAGGTCATCAGGCCAGTTTGTCATGAGAGCGCTCTCTCCGCGCGAGCGGCCGATTGACTCCCAGATCCGAGCAGTGTCCGTTTCGTGACCATCGATATCTTGTGGCCGAGCGGCGTCCTGTCCTACGTTGGAGGCTGGAACCGGTTCCCGGCTTCCCCTGCACCACTCAATGAGGAGAGAGATATGCGTTCAACACGGCATCGCCGTCTGCTGATTCCACTCGCAGCGGCTGCAACCGTGGGCCTCGCCCTCACCGGATGCACGGGGGACACAGCCCCCGAGACATCCGATGCGGACTGTGGGCCCTACGAAACCTACGGCACCTTCGACGAGGGCACTGAGGTGAGCATCTACGGCACCATCAGCGACGTCGAAGCCGATCGCCTCAACGAGTCCTGGGCCGACTTCGAGTCCTGCACCGGCATCGACGTGGTCTACGAGCCCAGCAAGGAGTTCGAGACCCAGATCAACGTGCGCGCACAGGGCGGCAACCCGCCGAACCTCGCGATCTTCCCGCAGCCCGGACTCCTGGCCGCGCAGGCCGAGGCCGGATACCTCATGCCGGCGCCCGACTCGGTCGTGGCCAACGCACAGGAATTCTGGTCTGAAGACTGGCAGGCCTACGGCACCGTCGAAGACACGGTCTACGGCGCGCCGCTGATGGCGAGCGTCAAGGGCTATGTCTGGTACTCGCCGGCGATGTTCGAGGAGAACGGCTGGGAGGTCCCCGAGACCCTCGACGAGCTCACGACGCTCTCCGAGGAGATCGCAGGTGCAGGCGCCGTCGACAAGCCATGGTGCGTCGGCTTCGCCTCCGGTGACGCCACCGGATGGCCCGGCACCGACTGGATCGAAGACTTCGTGCTCCGGCAGGCCGGCCCCGAGGTCTACGACCAGTGGGTCGCCAACGAGGTCAAGTTCACCGACGAGCCGATCACGACCGCGTTCGACTCCGTCGGCGCGTTCATCCGTGAGCCCGCCATGGTGAACGGCGGCCTCGGCGACGTCAACTCGATCGCGACGACCGAGTTCGGCGACGCGGGGCTTCCGATCCTCGACGGCACGTGCGCCATGCACCACCAGGCGACGTTCTACGAGGGCTTCTGGCCCGAGGGCACGACGGTTGCCGAAGACGGTGACGTCTGGGCATTCCTCCTTCCCGGCACCGAGGCCGGCGCCAACGCCGTCACCGGTGGTGGCGAGATCGTGGCCGCGTACAGCGACGCCGAAGAGGTCGCCGCGTTCCAGACGTACCTCTCGAGCGACACCTGGGCGAACATCCGGGTCGAACTCGGCGGTGTGATCAGCGCCAACAAGGGCCTCGACCCCGAGAACGCGTCCAGCGAGATCCTGTCGAACGCCGTCGGGATCCTTCAAGACCCCGAGACCACGTTCCGCTTCGACGCGTCGGACCTCATGCCGGGTGCGGTGGGTGCCGGGTCGTTCTGGAAGGGCATGGTCGACTGGATCGGCGGAAAGTCCACCGCCGACACCACGAAGTTCATCCAGGACAGCTGGCCGCAGTAGTCGCAACGCGACCACTGCTCTAGCATCGAGACCAGTGGGGCCGCGCGGCTCGCCGCGCGGCCCTGCTGCCACCCTCAACGGAGAGGAGCTCCGCAATGACGACCGCTGATCTCATCGGCAAGATCGTCCAGCTGATCGCCGGAATCGCGGTGTTCGTCGCCGTCATCGGCCTCATCCTGTTCTTCATCGACAAGGCGCCCAAGCGCGGCCGGGATGTGCTGCAGCTGCTGCTCTTCCTCCTTCCCGCGGTCATCCTGCTCGCGGTGGGACTCGTCTACCCGTTCGTCCTCACGACCATCGCGGCGTTCGCCAACAGGGCGGGGGAGTTCGTCGGATTCGACAACTTCGTCTGGATGTTCACCCAGCCCGAAGCGCTCGTCACGCTGCGCAACACGGTCATCTGGGTGCTCCTCGTGCCGACGATCTCCACGATCATCGGCCTCGCGTATGCGAACTTCATCGACCGGTCACGCGGTGAGCGCATCTACAAGGCGCTCATCTTCATGCCGTTCGCCATCTCGTTCGTCGGTGCCGGCATCATCTGGAAGTTCGTCTACGAGTTCCGTCCGTCCGGCCGCGACCAGATCGGCCTCCTGAACCAGATCCTCGTCTGGCTCGGTCAGGATCCCGTGCTCTGGCTGCAGTCGCCACCCCTGAACACCCTGCTCCTCATCGTCGTGATGATCTGGGTGCAGACCGGATTCGCCGTGGTCGTGCTCTCCGCCGCCATCAAGGGAATTCCCGCTGAGCAACTCGAAGCCGCCGAGCTCGACGGCACGAACGGCTGGCAACGGTTCACGAACGTCACCCTTCCGGGCATCCGCGGGGCGCTCGTCGTGGTCGTCACCACGATCTCGATCGCCACACTGAAGGTCTTCGACATCGTGCGCACCATGACCGGCGGCAACTTCGAGACGAGCGTCGTCGCGAACGAGATGTACACCCAGGCCTTCCGGGCGCTCGAGCCGGGGCGCGGTTCGGCGCTCGCGCTCGTGCTGTTCGTGCTGGTGCTGCCCATCGTCGTCTACAACGTTCGAGTGCTCCGGCAGCAGAAGGAGATCCGATGACCTACACACCGATCGAGATCCCGGTCGATTCCGAGACCAAAGCCGAGCTTCGCCGCGGGTACAACGCCGACGGCACGAAAGCGACTCGCGTCAAGAAGCGACTGACCTCGCGCACGGCCACGATCGTCTCCCTCGTCATCGCGGTGATCTGGGTCATCCCCACCTTCGGCCTGCTCATCTCGTCGTTCCGGCCAGAGGAGCTCATCAAGACCACCGGCTGGTGGACGATCTTCGAGAACTGGGGCTGGACCCTCGACAACTACAGCGAGGTGCTGCTCTCCTCGTCGTCATCGGCGCCCCAGCTGGGTTCGTACTTCGTGAACTCGATCGCGATCACCGTGCCCGTGGTCGTGTTCGCGACGGTGCTCGCCGCGATGGCGGCCTACGCGCTGGCGTGGATCCCGTTCAAGGGCGCGGGCATCATCTTCATCGCGATCTTCGCGCTGCAGATCGTGCCGCTGCAGATGGCGCTCATCCCGTTGCTGCAGATGTTCACGACCTGGCTGCTGCCGGTACAACGCGCGATCCACGACGTGATCCCGATCATCCCCGACCAGAGCTACATCCAGGTCTGGATCGCGCACACGATCTTCGGCCTCCCGCTCGCGATCTTCCTGTTGCACAACTTCATCTCGGACATCCCGAACGAACTCGTCGAGGCAGCACGGGTCGACGGCGCAAACCACGGCCAGATCTTCCTCCGGATCATCCTCCCGCTGTCGGTGCCGATCCTCGCGTCGTTCGCCATCTTCCAGTTCCTCTGGGTCTGGAACGACCTGCTCGTAGCCCTCGTCTTCTCAGGAGGCACGGCGGATGTCGCGCCGCTGACCCAGCGATTGGCGGAGCTCACCGGAAACCGCGGTCAGGAATGGCAGCGCCTCACGGCGGCCGCCTTCATCTCGCTGATCATCCCGCTCATCGTGTTCTTCAGCCTGCAGCGCTACTTCGTGCGCGGCCTGCTCGCCGGCTCGACGAAGGGGTAGTCCATCCAGACAGAGTGATGGCGGGTGCCCGTGAGGGCACCCGCCATCGTTGCAGGATCTCGACTACTCAGCGCGCGAGGTCCCCCAGCGGCGACGGTTCGCTGCAAGCAGCGCCGCCCCGCCCAGCAGGAGCATGATCATGCCACCTGCCATGAGCGGCTCAGCCGTCTCGGCGCCCGTCGCTGGGAGCGTCTTCACGACCACTGGTGCCGGTGCTACCGGTACCTTTACCACCACAGTCGGCGGCGCCGGCGCCGGCGCCGGCGGCGGCGGAGGCGGAGGCGGAGGCGGAGGCGGAGGCGGTGTCGGGCAGGCACCGATCGTGAACTGCTGCCTGGTGATCTCGAACACGTCGCCATTCACCTCTTCCAGCACGATCGTGTAGTTGCCCGGTTGCAGGTTGAACGAGCCCTCGAACGTCCCATCCTCACCGTCGATCTCCACTGCGTCGACGAACTCGCCTTGGGCGTCGAGGATCGTCACGCGGTAGTCGACGTTCGCCAGCAGCCCGGTGACCGCGAAGTTCACGGTACCGGTGCCATCAACGACCGGGCACGCGTGTGCCGTGACGGTGAGCACGGGCGGAGGCTGGTCGGGAATCTTGCAGTCGTTCGCGAAGATCGCCTGTCCTTCCGCGGTCCAGTTCAGACCCGGGAAGAAGTGGACCCCGGTTTCATCTTCGTAGGTGAACGGTGGGATGATGTCGCCCCAGTCCTCCTCGATGCCGGGGAACCAGATCGGTCCATCGTGATCGGCGTGTCCTTCCACGTCACCGGACGCGTTGGGTTCGTTGATCACGTACGGGTTCGTGTGCGCACTCGTCGAATGACAGATCTCGACCTTCTCTTGGACCTCGCCCTCAGGCGGCGGTACGAGGAACAGCGAGACGTCGGAAGGTGCTGCGTGCGCCTCCGCGGTCCCCGTGTCAGCGGCGGCCTCGACGACTTCCTCAGCCACGGCTGCATCGGCAGACTCCACTGCGGCAGCGTCTGCTGCGGCTTGCGCGGCGGCTTCTGCTTCGGCTGCTGCTGCTGCTGCTGCTTCTGCGGCTGCTGCGGCGTCTGCTTCAGCTTGCGCTGCTGCTGCGGCGTCTGCTTCAGCTTGCGCTGCTGCTGCTGCTTCTGCTTCCGCTTGCGCGGCTGCTGCGGCGTCTGCTTCAGCTTGCGCTGCTGCTGCTGCTTCTGCTTCCGCTTGCGCGGCTGCTGCTGCTTCTGCTTCCGCTTGCGCGGCTGCTGCGGCCTCGGCTGCTGCTGCGGCGTCCGCTTCAGCTTGCGCTGCGGCAGCCAGTGCGGCGGCCTCGTCGATGACTTCGGCCGCTTCCTCCAGAACGACCTCCGTGTCGTCAGCTGCGGCGGGCGAGACGACAAGGGCACTCATGCCGCCGACGGCGAGGGCTGAAATGGCGATGGCGGCGAGCACTCGCCGCCACTTCTGACGGTCTTCGGTCGTCGCCGGATTTTCGTGGAACGATTCGGGTCGTCCCTCGTGTCGCACAGCGAGACCCTTGCGTGAATGCATCGGTGTCCCTCCTTCTGACAGGATCGATGGCTCGGGTGGCCATACAGGGCCCATGGAAGCACCACCCGGCGGGTGACCTGTGAGGGCTTCCAACGGTGAGCGGGGGGTGAACCGGTGATGATCCTGATCGGGTGAATCGACGACTCCCCGCGCGCGGGCGCGCCGAATCCGCGCCCTGCGCGTGAAAAGAGTCACCCGATGATCCCGAGGGTACGTGCCCGCTGCACCGCGCCGTCCCGGGTGGTCACGCCGAGCTTCCGGTAGATGCTGCGCAACTGCGTCTTCACGGTGTTCGGCGACACCGAGAGCTCGAATGAGATGCGCTGCTGGGTGTCACCCTCGACGAGCCGTTCGAGCACGATGTGCTCCCGCGGGGTCAGGACGGCGGCGCCATCCGCGTGATCGTCGGTGAGTCTCGTCGAGATCAGTTCGAGCATCCGCTGCACGTGCTGGGGCTGCCGCATGCTCTCGGCCCGCTCGACGAGCTGGGCGAGATGTTGGCGAGGCAGGAAGCCGAACGGTCGCACGAGCCCCGCAGAGGAGGCCAGGAGGAGCGCGCGAGCGAAGAGCGTGTCGGCGGTCTTGACGTCGCCGAGCAGGTCGTGTGCGGCCGCGTTCGCGAGGTTCGCGAGCGTCGCGGTACGAGGCGCGTGCATGTCGCCCATTGCGAGGCACGGGTTGGTGAGCTCGATCGCACCGGCATAGTCGCCGGTGTCGAGCGCGATTCGCGCAGACCATGCCGCGGGGCACCGGGAGTGGGTTGCATCCGGTTCGAGTCGCGCGAGTTGCGCGCGCGCGCTCGCCGTCTCCTGATGCCGCACGAGCAGTCCCACGCGCGCGTAGTCATGCAGGGTGCGTGGAAGGCTCGGCGCCTCCCAGTCGCGGATCACGAGCTGCAACTCCTGCAGGTCGTCCATCGCCTCGTCATCGTCGCCGACGGCTTCATGGAAGCTGCTGGTCACGGCGAGAACGAGCGGCGCGTATTCGGTGCCTGCGGTGTCACGTGCGAGCTCGGCGAGTCGATCGCCGACCCCGTCGAGCTGTCCGCGCTCTATGGCCAGCGAGGCTTGTGCGAGCCGTGCGGGCGCCGTGCAGGGTTCGTTGCCGAGCTCGGCGGATCGGGCGATTTCGAGTGCCGTGGTGATGGTCGCCTCGGCGTCGCGGAGACTGCCCGTGCGCAGTTCGATGAGCGCGGTGCATCCGTACCCCTCGGCAAGGAGAGCGGGTGCCGTTCGGTCGCCGGCCAGGTGCAGGGCGCGCACGAGCGTTCTGCGTGCAGCGTCGAGGTCGCCCTGCTGCAGCTCGCAGAACCCCTCGTGCATCACCACGAGGGCGCTGAGATCGATCCGTTCGCTGAATGAGAGCTCTGCCGCTGCGAGCGAATCGCCGGCCCCTCGGAGGAGACTACGGGCCGAGGTGTACCGCCCGAGCTCGCGCATCGTGACCGCCCGCAGCACCGAGGCGAGCACCGTGAGGACCGGGTCGACTGCGCCGTCGGCGAGCAGGGCATCGGCGGCGTCGAGGTACGGCTCGGCTGCATACGGGTTCGATGCCCCCGCGGCCCGGAGGCCACCCGCGATCGCGAGCAGCTTCGCGGGGTCGCTGGACCAGGACTGCTCGGGTTCAGTACTGATGCGAATGCACAGGGCTGATCCGCACTCGCGGACGATGGTTCGCCACGAGATCCCAGCGGGGTCTTCGGGTGTCTCCTGCATGGGCCTCCTTTACAGGGGAGGCGTCGTCGGCGAGCCTCGGGTGACTCTCCGACGAAACGGGTGTGAAGTACGAGTGAACCGGCGGGCTGTCGCCGAGTCGAGGGTTCTTCGGGTTTGCCTCCTAAACTACTCCCGGTCACGCGGAAAGCGAACTGCCCATTCGGGGTACTCTCGCCCGGCCATCACTCTCGTTCACCGGCTTAGGGTGAGTCCATGAGCAATGTCGGCGGGCGTGGCGGCGGCGGCCGCGGCGGAGCAACGACCCATGGTCCGGGCGGCCCGGCCGGCGGCGGAGTCCCGGGCGGCGGCCGCCGGATCGGGTCGGCCGACGAAGAGGCGCAGCGCGCGGCCAATGCCGAAGCACCGAAGATCCCGAACCTCCTGCGCCGCATCGGCGAGCTGTTCGCCCCGCACAAGGTCGCGCTCATCGCCACGGGCGTGCTCGTGCTCGTGGGCGCGGCGCTCAGCGTCGTGCCACCGCTCCTCACACAGCGGGCCTTCGACGACGGGTTGTTCGCCGAGGGCGGCCCGAACGTGCCGGTGCTCACGGGGCTCGTCACCGCGATGATCGCCGTGTTCATCGTCTCGGCGCTCCTCGGCGTGTGGCAGACCTGGCTCACCGCGACGATCGGCAACAAGGTGATGGGCGCGCTGCGTGTGCGCCTCTTCACCCACCTGCAGTCGATGGAGCTCAGCTTCTTCACGCGGACGAAGACGGGCGTCATCCAGTCCCGCCTGCAGAACGACGTGGGCGGGGTCGCCGGCGTGCTGACGAACACGGTCTCGAGCGTGCTCGGCAACACCGTCACGGTGATCTCGGCCTTCGTCGCGATGCTGATCCTGAACTGGCAGCTCACCGTGATCGCGCTCGTGCTCATGCCCATCATGGTGATCGCGCAGCGTCGCGTGGGGCAGGTGCGGGCACGCATCGCCGGCAAGACCCAGGAGTCCCTGTCCGAGATGACCGCGATCACCCAGGAGACCCTCTCGGTCTCGGGCATCCTGCTCTCGAAGAGCTTCACCCGGCAGGGCAGCGAGATCGATCGCTACGCCGACGAGAACCGCAACCAGATCGCCCTGCAGGTCAGGCAGCAGATGACCGGCCAGTGGTTCTTCGCGATGGTGAACATCTTCATGTCGTCGATCCCCGCGATCGTCTACCTGGTCGCAGGCTGGCTCATCACGGGCGGAGCAGCGGATGTCACGGCCGGAACCATCGTCGCGTTCACGACCGTGCAGGCGCGACTCCTCTTTCCGCTCATGGGCCTCATGCGCGTCGCGCTCGACCTGCAGACGTCAAGCGCGCTCTTCGCCCGGATCTTCGAGTACCTCGACCTGAAGCCGTCGATCACCGATCGCGCCGACGCCCGCGAGGTTCCCACCGACGGGTCGCTCGGCCGCGTCGAGTTCGATGACGTCAGCTTCCGCTACCCCGACACCGAGGGCGACTCGCGTCCGACCCTCGATGCCGTGAGCTTCGTGATCGAGCCCGGCCAGTTCGCGGCGTTCGTGGGGCCGAGCGGAGCCGGCAAGACGACGGTCTCCTACCTCGTGCCGCGGCTGTACGAGGCATCCGCCGGCTCGGTGCGCTTCGCCGGGGTCGACGTGCGAGAGCTCCGCCAGGAGTCGCTCATCTCGAATATCGGCATCGTGAGTCAGGAGACCTACCTCTTCCATGCCACGATCGGCGAGAACCTGCGCTACGCGAAGCCCCACGCCACCGACGCCGAGGTCGAGGCCGCCGCCCGGGCCGCGAACATCCACGAGACCATCGCCTCGTTCCCCGACGGCTACGACACGGTCGTGGGGGAGCGCGGATACCGGCTCTCGGGCGGCGAGAAGCAGCGCATCGCGATCGCCCGGGTGCTGCTGAAGGATCCCGCGGTGCTCGTGCTCGACGAGGCGACGAGCGCCCTCGACACGATCTCGGAGCGGGTCGTGCAGGAGGCGCTCGACGACGCCGCGCGCGGGCGCACGACCATCGCGATCGCGCACCGCCTCTCGACGGTCGTGGCGGCCGACGTGATCTTCGTCATCGCCGGAGGCCGGATCGTCGAACGGGGCACGCACGCCGAGCTCGTGGGCGCCGAGGGCGTCTATGCCTCGCTCTATCGCCAGCAGGCGGAGCGACCCGTGCTCGAGAGCTGAGTCCGCGCGAGACAGCACTCGGCTGCGCTCGGCGAGGCTCAGCCGCGCTCGGCGAGCATGTCCTCCATGAGTGCCATCTCGGAGGTCTGGCTGGCGACGATCGAGGTCGCGAGACTCACCACCACGTCATTCGAGGAGCGCCCGAGCAGCGCCTCGGCCATCTCGACCGCGCCCTGGTGATGCACGATCATGAGCTCGAGGAACCGCCGCTCGGCCTCGACACCGGTCGCCGCGCGAAGCTCCTCGATCTGCGCCGGAGTCGCAAGTCCGGGCATCGGCGCGCCGGCCGTGTGCGTCGCCGCGTGCGAGTCGTGCCCTTCGCCGTCGGCGGGCCGCGACATCCACGTCATCGACGGCTCTCCGCCGGCTTGCGACAGTCCCCACGTGCTGAGCCAGCCGTACATCTGCCCGGCCTGCTGCGCCTGGGTCGTCGCGATGTCGTAGGCGAGCCGCCGCACCTCGTCGTCGTCGGTGGTGTCGCGCACGATCATCGCGAGCTCGACGCCCTGCAGGTGGTGCACCTGCATGTCGCGAGCGAATCCGGCCTCGGCGCTCGAGTCGACGGGCGTCGGGTCGGCGAGCGTCGAGAGCCGGCCGATCGAGAAGGCCACGATCGCCACGACGGCGAGGGCGACGGATGCCGCGACGAGCACAGCCACGCGAGAGCCCCGGCCCGCGCGGCCCGTCGGTTCGGTCACGCCTTGCCGGGCCCGTCGATGCCGCCGGTGCAGAGGGCGCCGGGCTCGGGCACGTTCTGGCTCTTCCAGTACTCCTCGAAGAACGCGGCGATTCGCTCGTCGTCGGCCTCTTCGACCTGTAGCTGGGTGTTCCAGCCGCTCAGCACGATGGGCGAGGGCAGGCCTTCGAACGGCGAGAGGATCACGTAGGTCGACGGCAGCTTCGCACGCAACGCGGCGAGCTCGTCGTCAGCGAGCGACGGGTCATAGGTGACCCAGAGCGCGCCGTGCTCCATCGAGTGCACGGCGTTCTCGTTCGGCACGGGCTCGGTGTAGACGCCGCAGTTCAGCCACACCTGGTTGTGCTCGCCGCCGGCCGGCGGCGTCTGCGGGTAGTCGACGACCCCCTCGACGTGCGCCGACTCGTTCTCGAACGTCTCGACTCCCTCGACCTCGGCGCCCGTGCCGCCCGCGCTGTAGGACGCGGGCTGCGGCGTCAGCACGATCGCCGACACCAGCAGTGCGACGACGGCAACGCCGCCGACGACCGCGGCGCCGATGCCGATGCGACGGTTGCGCTTCGAGCGCTGCTCGCGCTTGCGGTACTCCTCGAGCTTCTTCGCGCGTTGCTCGGCGCGTTGCTGCTTGACGGTGAGCTGCTTCTTGACGGACGGGGGAACGGGCGGGGTCGCGCTCACGCGGAGGCCTCTCTCGATCGTGGGGATGCAACCATACGAACGTATGCCGCCCCGGTTCTCCTCCGCGAGAGGCGTACTTCACAGCGCATTCACAGTCGTCCCGCCGCTCCGGCGCGAGTGACAGCGCGCGGGCCCCGCGACTAGAGTTGGCGGCGTGGTCCTCTCGCTGTGTTGTCGCTGACGCCGAAGTCGCCCGACCCCGCACGCCCGACCGCTCGCCCGTATCCGCCACGCCGCCGGATGGGCGGCGCGCGAGTCGACTACCGAAGGACACCGCATGAAGTACGCAGAGACCATCGTCGACCTGGTCGGCGACACGCCGCTCGTGAAGCTCCATCGGGTGACCGAGGGGGTCACGGATGCCACGGTGCTCGTGAAGCTCGAATACTTCAACCCCGGCGGCTCCTCGAAAGACCGCATCGCCGAGCGCATCATCGACGCGGCCGAGGCCGAGGGCAAGCTGAAGCCCGGCGGCACGATCGTCGAGCCCACGTCGGGCAACACCGGTGTCGGCCTCGCGCTCGTGGCGCAGCAGCGCGGATACAAGTGCATCTTCGTGTGCCCCGACAAAGTCGGTGAAGACAAGCGCAACGTGCTCACCGCCTACGGCGCAGAGGTCGTCGTGACGCCCACGGCGGTCGCGCCCGACAGCCCCGAGTCCTACTACGGGGTCTCCGACCGGCTCGCGCGCGAGATCCCCGGCGCGTTCAAACCCGACCAGTACTCCAACCCCAACGGCCCGCGTTCGCATTACGAGACCACCGGCCCCGAGATCTGGCGCGACACCGAGGGCAAGGTCACGCATTTCGTCGCCGGCGTCGGCACGGGCGGCACGATCACGGGTGCCGGCCGCTACCTGCGCGAGGTGTCGGGCGACTCGGTGCGCATCATCGGCGCCGACCCCGAGGGGTCCGTGTACTCGGGCGGCACGGGGCGGCCCTACCTCGTCGAGGGCGTCGGCGAGGATTTCTGGCCGGCGGCCTACGACCCCACTGTGCCGCACGAGATCATCGCGGTCAGCGATGCCGAGTCGTTCGACATGACGCGTCGCCTCGCGCGCGAGGAGGGCATCCTCGTGGGCGGCTCGAGCGGCATGGCCGTGGTCGCGGCGCTCAAGGCCGCGGCATCCGCTGGTCCCGACGAGGTCTTCGTGGTGCTGCTGCCCGACGGCGGCCGCGGCTACCTCGGCAAGATCTTCAACGACAAGTGGCTGCGCGCCTACGGCTTCTCGAACGCCCCCGCCGGGCACACGATCGCGCAACTCCTCGGCGCCAAGGCCGATCGGATGCCGCCGCTCGTCTACGTGCATCCGAACGACACGATCCGCGAGGCCATCGACACGATGACCGCGTCGGGCGTCTCGCAACTGCTCGTGTTGTCTGCCGAGCCGCCCGTCGTGCTCGGCGAGATCGCCGGCGCGCTGCACGAGGAGGAGCTGCTCGAGCTCGTCTTCTCGGGCCAGGCGAAGCTCACCGACAAGGTGTCGAGCGTCGTGGGGGAGCCGCTGCCGCTCATCGGCGTCAACGAGCCCGTGGCCGCGGCGCGCAGCGCCTTCACGACGACGCCCGCGATGCTCGTCACCGACGGCGGCAAGGCGCTCGGCGTCATCACCCGCTCCGACCTGCTCTCCTACCTCTCAGCCTGATGGCGAGTTTCCGACGAGAAAGTGACGACAACGCATGACGTCTCCTGAATTCTGGAAGGGCTTCGACACTCGCGCCATCCACGCGGGTCAGGAGTTCGATCCCACGACCGGCGCGGTCATCCCGCCCGTCTACCTCACGTCCACGTACGTGCAAGACGGCATCGGCGGGCTTCGCGGGGGCTACGAGTACTCGCGCGGCGGCAACCCCACGCGCACGGCGCTCGAGACCCAGCTCGCCGCGCTCGAGGGCGGCGCCCACGGGCTCTCGTTCGCGTCGGGCCTCGCCGCCGAAGACGCACTGCTGCGCACCGTGCTCGTCCCAGGCGACCATGTCGTCATCGGCAACGACGTGTACGGCGGCACGCACCGGCTCGTCCGCAAGATCTTCGGCGCATGGGGCATCCGTCACACGACCGTCGACACGAGCGATCTCGGCGCAGTGCGCGACGCGATCGAGCTCGGCACGACGAAGGTGCTCTGGGTCGAGACGCCGTCGAACCCGCTCATGAAGATCTCCGACATCGCCGCGCTCGCCGAGCTCGGCTCCGAGGCCGGCGTGCTCGTCGTCGTCGACAACACGTTCGCGTCGCCGGCGCTGCAGCAGCCGCTCGCGCTCGGCGCCGACGTCGTCGTGCACTCCACGACGAAGTACCTGGCCGGCCACTCCGACATCATCGGCGGAGGCCTCGTCTTCGGCGCCGGTCAAGACGAGCTCGCCGAGCGCGTGACGTTCACGCAGTTCGCCGCGGGCGCGGTCTCGAGCCCGTTCGACGCGTTCCTCACCTCGCGCGGCATCAAGACCCTCGGGATCCGGATGCAGCGGCACAGCCAGAACGCGCTCGCGATCGCGCGGCGACTCGAGGAGCACGCCGGCATCGAGCACGTCTATTACCCGGGACTCGAGTCGCACCCCGGGCACGAGCTCGCCGGACGGCAGATGTCGGGCTTCGGCGGCATGATCTCGATCGCCCTCTCGGGCGGCGGCGAGGCCGCGCGCCGGTTCGCCGAGTCGACCGAGGTGTTCCAGCTCGCCGAGTCGCTCGGCGGCGTGGAGTCGCTCGTCAACTACCCCGCGGAGATGACGCACGCGTCGGTGCGCGGCACCGAGGCCGAGGTGCCGGAGTCGGTCGTGCGCCTCTCGGTGGGCATCGAAGACGTCGACGACCTGCTCGACGACATCGATCGCGCGCTCGAGCGGCTCTAGCGGACCGCCCTGCTCCCGCCACCGGGTGGGAGAATGGGAGTGGCGTACGGCACGTCACCGGCGTCCAGGAGGTGGATCCGATGACCGCCCTCATCGTCACCCTGATCATCGTCGGCGTGATCGCGATCGTGCTGTTCTTCATGTCGGTGCGCATCGTGAGGCAATACGAGCGCGGCGTCGTGTTGCGCTTCGGGCGATTGCACAATCTGCGCGAGCCAGGCATCCGCTTCATCATTCCCATCGTCGACGTGATGATCAAGGTGTCGCTGCGCATCGTCACGCTGCCGATCCAATCGCAGGGGATCATCACTCGCGACAACGTGAGCGTCGGCGTCTCCGCGGTCGCCTACTACCGGATCGTGGATCCGGTGAAGTCGGTGATCGCGGTCGAGAACGTGAAGTCGGCGATCGACCAGATCGCGCAGACCACGCTCCGCAAGGTCGTCGGCCAGCACCACCTCGACGAGACGCTTTCTGAGACCGCCAAGCTCAATGCGGACATCAAGCAATTCCTCGAGGTGATCACTGCTGAGTGGGGCGCCGAGGTGACGCTCGTCGAGCTGAAGGACATCCTGCTGCCCGACTCCATGAAGCGAGCGATGGCGAAGCAGGCCGAAGCCGAGCGCGAGAAGCGTGCGAAGATCATCGCCGCCGAGGGGGAGGCGCTCGCCGCGTCGCAACTCGGGGTGGCGAGCGACACGATGATGGCGCATCCGCTCGCCCTGCAACTGCGCACGCTGCAGACGCTCGTGGAGGTCGGCGTCGACAAGAACACGCTCGTGCTGTTCCCGGCGCCCCTCATGAGCACCATCGGCGAGCTCACGAGCTTCATCGACCGAGAGTCGGCGACGGCGCAGGTTCGCGGGCATTGAGAGGGTGGCAGGATATTGCCGAACGCTGTCAATCCTGCCATCGCCGAATGTCGGTGAGGTGCGGCAGAGTGAGCGGGTGACCTCGAATCAGCCTGCCACCGCCGCCGCTGGCACCATAGCTCCCGCCACCGACGGCGCGAAGGCACACGGCGGCACCCTCGGCCTCGGCCAGGGCACGGCGCTCTACATCGGAAGCGTACTCGGCACCGGCATCCTCGTGCTGCCCGGGCTGGCGGCGGCCGCGGCCGGCCCGGCGTCGATCGTCGCAGTGGCTGCGGTGCTGGTGCTGTCCATCCCGCTCGCCGGCACCTTCGCCGCCCTTGCTGCGCGCTATCCCGATGCCGGTGGCGTGGCGAGCTTCGTGCGGCGCGCCCTCGGCGGCACCGCCGCGCGCATGACCGGGTACTGGTTCTACTTCGGCGTGTGCGTGGGCGCGCCCGTGCTCGCGATTCTCGGCGGCGAGTACGTGGTCGCCGTGCTGGGCGTCGACCGCGCCGCCGTGCCGATCATCGGCTTCGCGGTCTTCGTGCCGCCCTTCGTCGCCAACTGGTTCGGCGTACGCGTGGCGGGTTGGGTGCAGTTCGTGCTCACGGGCCTGCTGATCTCGGTCGTCGTCGGAGTCGTGGCCGTCACGTTCCCGGCGGTCGACGCCTCGAACTTCGAGCCGTTCCTGCCGAACGGCTGGACCGGTGTCGGCTTGGCGATCAGCCTCTTCGTCTGGGCGTTCGCTGGCTGGGAGGTCGGCACTCACATCGCCGGCGAGTTCAAGAACCCGCGGCGCACGATCCCGCTCGCCACCGGCATCGCGATCGTCGTCGTCGGCGTCGGCTACCTCGCGCTGCAGTTCGTCACCGTGGCCGTGCTCGACGATCGTGCCGGCGACGGGCAGGCGCCGCTCGTCGACCTCGTCGAGACCACGATGCCCGGTGTCGGGCCGGTGCTCATCGCGATCGTCGCCGCGATCGTCACGTTCGGCGTGATGAACGCCTATCTGCCGGCCTTCGGCAAGCTCGGGGCCGCGCTCGGCCGCGACGGCGACCTGCCCCGGTTCTTCTCGAAGGGCGCGGCCGATGGCGAGATCCCGCGTCGTGCGCTCGCGCTCACGGGCGTGCTCATCACGGTGTACTTCGGCCTCATGCTGCTGAACGACCTCGACCTCACGGGCTTCATCCTCATCCACACGAGCAACATGGTCGCGATCTACGCCCTCGGCATGGTCGCGGCGACGCTCCTGCTGCGCCGGTGGAGCTTCGGCTGGTGGCTCGCCGTGATCGCCACCGTGATGACGGCCGGCCTCCTCGTGCTCGCCTGGGCGAACCTCGTGGTGCCGCTCGTGCTGGCGGTCGCCGCGGTGATCGTGACCGTGGTGCGCCGCCTCCGGATCGATCCGCGTCGCGCTGCGCCCGGCGCTACTCGATCACCGGGCGAGAGCGTGTTCGCCGGAGCCGGCGCCACCACCCCCGCTTCCACCGCAGCATCCGCCACCCCAGAGGAGACCGAGTGACCGAGTACCGCGCCCGTTTCGACGCCGAGATCGAGTTCGTGAACGGGGGCGGGCTGCGCGCCCACGGCTTCCGCCTCGACCTGCCGTCGGCGAGCGTCACCGAGGCCGAGATCGCCGAGCTCCTCGTGCGCCATCTCGGGCTCGCGCTCGTGAGCCGCGTCGAGCTCGCGAACCTTGAGATCGTCGAGGAGGCGCACCGTGGCTCTCGCGGCATGGGCAGCCACGGCGGCGACGGCGCCGACGACGCGCGCACCGCAGCCGCGACATCCGCAGTCCCGGCCGCTCGTCGCGGCGAACTCGTCGACCTCAGCCACACGATCCGCGCGGGACTCGTCACCTACCCGGGCCTCCCCTCGCCCACGATCACGCCGCATCTCACCCGCGAGGCGTCGCGCGGCGTCTACGCGCCCGGCACCGAGTTCGCGATGGACATCATCACGATGATCGGCAACACCGGCACCTACCTCGACAGCCCGTTCCACCGCTATGAGAGCGGCGGCGACCTCGCGAGCCTCGAGCTCGACACCCTCGTGGGCGTGCCCGCCGAGGTCTTCCGGCTGACGGATGCCTCGAGCCGCGGCATCCCGGCCGAGGTCTTCTTCGATCGTGAGCTCGCCGGCACGGCCGTGCTGCTGCACACGGGCTGGAGCCGCCACTTCGGGCAGCCCGAGTACCTGCACGGGTCGCCGTTCCTCACCGAGGCGGGCGCGCGGCACCTCGCCGACGCCGGCGTGCTCATCGTGGGCATCGACGCGCTCAACATCGACGACACCGAGAGCGGCGGCGAGCGGCCGGCGCACTCGATCCTGCTCGAAGCCGGCATCCACGTCGTGGAGCACCTCACAGCGCTCGATCGAGTGCC
This sequence comes from Agromyces albus, assembly GCF_030815405.1. Taxonomy (NCBI): domain Bacteria; kingdom Bacillati; phylum Actinomycetota; class Actinomycetes; order Micrococcales; family Microbacteriaceae; genus Agromyces; species Agromyces albus. The sequence continues at coordinate 355,483 of NZ_JAUSWX010000001.1, forward strand.
GGTGCGGGGCGCGAGCTTCACCGCGGTGCCGCCGCGGGTCGAGGGCTTCGGCACGTTCCCGGTGCGGGCGTTCGCGGAGGTTCCCGCTTCCTAGCCGCCCACGCCGCGCGGGCCGTGCCTGCTGGCATCAACCGCGCGGGTGGGTGAGGATGGAACAATGACTGCTCCCGCGTACGCCCTTCGCGACGGCAACTCGATTCCGGCGATCGGCCTCGGAACCTTCGGGTTGAACGACCAGACGGGCATCGACGCGATCACCGCGGGCATCAGCGCCGGCTACCGACTCATCGACACGGCCTACAACTACGGCAACGAAGAAGAGGTCGGCGAGGCGATCCGCCGCTCGGGCGTCGACCGCAGCGACCTCGTGATCACGACGAAGCTCCCAGGCCGTCATCACGGCTTCGACGAGACGCTCGCGAGCTTCGAGCAGTCGCGCTCCCGCCTCGACCTCGACTGGGTCGACCTCTACCTCATCCACTGGCCGCTGCCGCACGTCGACAAGTACCTCCACAGCTGGCGGGCGATGATCTCGCTGCGCGAGAAGGGGCTCGTGCGCTCGATCGGCGTCTCGAACTTCACGCCGGCGATGCTCACGAGGCTCATCGACGAGACCGGCGTCACTCCTGTCGTCAACCAGGTCGAGCTGCACCCCTACTTCCCACAGGCCGAGCTGCGCGCCTTCCACGAAGAACACGAGATCCGCACCGAGAGCTGGACCCCGCTCGCGAAGGGCCGCGAACTGCTCGCCGAGCCCGTCGTCGCCGCGATCGCGGCCGAGCACCACGTCACGCCCGCGCAGGCGGTGCTGCGCTGGCACATCGAGCTCGAGGCCATTCCGATTCCGAAGTCGTCGGATGCCGCACGCCAACGTGAGAACTTCGACGTGTTCGGATTCGAACTCTCGAACGACGAGGTCGAGGCGATCTCATCGCTCGCGCGCGGACGCCTCTGGGGCGGCGACCCCGACACGCATGAGGAGTTCTGAGCACCGATGTGCTCGCACCGGTTGACCTCAAGTTCGGTTGAAGTCCTAGCGTCGATCGAGTGAGCGAACCGATGACGGAACCGAACCCGCGCACGACAGAGCCCGGCGTCGTCGACGACGCCGAGCGGTTTCCGCCGGTCGGAGCGACAGAACCGTCGACGCGCTCCGGCCGCGACCCCGGGCCGCTCTCCCTGCCCTACCGGTGGCTGTCGATCGGCATGTTCTCGCTCATCTTCCTCGCCGCGTTCGAGGCGATGGCGGTCACCACCGTGATGCCCCTCGTCGCCCGCGACCTCGACGGCGTGGAGTTCTTCGCCCTCGCGTTCGCCGTGCCGCTCGCGGCCGGCATCATCGGCATGGTGCTCGCCGGCAACTGGACCGATCGGTCGGGGCCGTTGCCGTCGCTCGTCGTCTCGGCGCTGCTCTTCGTGGTCGGCCTGCTGATCGCGGGCACGGCGGCGGACATGGGCGTGTTCATCGTCGGCCGGTTCGTGCACGGCTTGAGCGGCGCCGCCGTGATCGTGCCGCTCTACGTCATCGTCGCGCGGGTGTATCCCGAGGCGCTTCGGGCGCGCGTGTTCGCGGGGTTCGCGGCGGCGTGGGTCATCCCGTCGATCATCGGACCGGCGCTCGCCGGCGTCGTCGCCGAGGCCGTGAGCTGGCACTGGGTGTTCCTCGGCGTGATCGGGCTCATGCTGCCCGCCGCCGCGATGATGGTGCCGCCGATCCTGCGCGTGCGCGACCAGGTGCAGGGCGATCCCACGGTGCGCTGGAGTCTCGGCCGGGTCGGCTGGTCGGTGCTCACCGCGGTCGCCGCCCTCGCGCTCTCGCTCTCGAAGGAGTTCCCCGAGCCGTGGCGCTGGATGATCGCGGTCCTGTCGATCGGCCTCGTCGTGGTCGCGGTACGCCCGCTCATGCCCGCGGGCACGTTGCGTGCCGCGCGGGGCATGCCCGCCACGGTGCTGCTGCGGCTCATCGTCGCCGGTGCGTTCTTCGGCTCCGAGATCTACCTGCCGTACCTCTTCATCGAGCGGTACGAGTTCTCGCCGAGCCTCGCCGGCGCGGTGCTCACCGGCGCGGGTGTCACCTGGGCGGCCGCCTCCTGGCTGCAGGGACGCCTCGGCGACCGGGTGTCGAACACGCAATCGGTGCAGATCGGAGCCGCGCTGCTCGCCGCGTCGCTCGTCGTCGTGCTCCTCGTCGCCGCATTCATGCTCTCGCCGGTCATCGCCTTCGCCGCGTGGACCCTCGCGGGCGGCGCGATGGGCTTCATGTACCCGCGCTTCTCGGTGGCGGTGCTGAGCCTCTCGCCCGTGTCGTCGCAGGGGTTCAACAGTGCTGCGCTCTCGATCGGCGAGTCGCTCGGGGCATCCGTCGCACTCGCGATCACGGCACTCGCGGCAAGCGCTGTCGTGGGCGGGGCGTTCACGGCGGAGTTCGCCGTCGGCGTGGCGATCGCGGTGGTGGCGGTGGTGCTCGCGCAGCGCGTGCGGCCGACGGTCGAGGCATCCGCCGGCTCATAGCGCCGATGTGACGTCACATCTGTGACAGTCACATTCCGTTCGGAACTGTGCATAATGGTCTCGCCGGCGTGTGTGACCGTGAACATGCCGAAATCCGAACGAGGTCATTTTGACAGTCGAGCCGCAGCGGGGGCGCGCCCCGAGCATCCGCGACGTCGCGCGCCTCGCCGGGGTCTCGCACCAGACCGTCTCGCGCGTGCTGAACCATCACCCGAGCATCCGGCCCGAGACGAAGCAGCGCGTGCTCGACGTCATCGCCGAGATGCAGTACAAGCCCAATCGCGCGGCCCGTGCACTCGTGACGAGCCGCTCCCGCACGATCGGCATCCTCTCGGCGTCGAGCACGCAATACGGCCCGGCGTCGAGCATCGCGGCGATCGAGGAGGCGGCCCGCGCCTCGGGCTATTGGGTGAGCACCGCCAACATCGAGTCGTCGGATGCTCGCACGATCGCCGATGGGCTCGAGCACCTCGCCGCCCAGGGCATCGAGGGTCTCGTGGTCATCGCACCGCAGGTGCGGGTGTTCGATGCCCTCGCCCAGCTGTCGATCGACGTGCCCTACGTGAGCCTGCAGTCGACCGGACGAGACCCCGACCACGCGCTGTCCGTCGACCAGATTGCGGGCGCCCGCATCGCCACACGGCACCTGATCGCACAGGGCCACCGCAGCATCTATCACCTCGCCGGTCCGCAGGACTGGATCGAGGCCGAAGCGCGGATGCGCGGATTCCTCGAGGAGATGAGCGCGCAAGACGTGCCCACCACCGCGCCGATCCTCGGTGACTGGACGGCCGACTTCGGCTACCACGCCGGCCGTGAGCTGCTGACGGTGCGGGACTTCACCGCGATCTTCGCGTCCAATGACCAGATGGCGCTCGGACTCATGCACGCCATTCGCGACGAGGGACTCGAGATTCCGCGCGACGTCTCGATCGTCGGATTCGACGACATCCCCGAGGCGGCGCACTTCTGGCCGCCGCTCACGACCGTGCGGCAGGACTTCGCCGAATTGGGCCGCCGCTGCGTGGCCCTGCTCCTCGGCGACCTCGACCCGGCAGCGCCCGATTACCGAGGCACGATCACGCCGGAGCTCGTGGTGCGCGGCACCACCGGCGCACCGTCGTTCTGACGGCTCCGTTGCCGAATGCTCGGCTCGGAAGATCCGTCGTTACCGATTCGTGATGACTCGGAGTTGACAGGAGCTTCAACCATGTGGCTAACATAAGTGTCGCCATGTGAACGGTCACATTGACTGTCACATGGAACGCCCCAACCCGATCGACGAAGGAGTCTCCGTGCTGACAGCGCCCACCTCGCACGACCGCCGCTGCAGTTCCGGCCGGTCCAGCGCGAGCTGCGGAGCAGCGCGTTGAGCACGTTCGGGCCCCAGGTCGAGGTCGCCATCGCACGAGTGCGTGCCGACGTGGCACGGCTGCACGGGGAGTTGACCCGGTATGGCCTCGTGGTGTGGACGGGCGGAAACGTGTCAGGCCGCGTGCCGGGTGCCGACCTCTTCGTGATCAAGCCCTCTGGCGTGTCGTACGACGAGCTCGCTCCCGAGAACATGATCCTGTGCGACCTCGACGGAAACGTGGTGTCGGGCACACCGGGCAGCGATCGGGCCCCGTCATCCGACACGGCGGCGCACGCCTACGTGTACCGGCACATGCCGGAGATCGGCGGCGTCGTGCACACGCACTCCACGTATGCGACGGCGTGGGCGTCGCGGGGCGAGGAGATCCCGTGTGTGATCACGGCGATGGCCGACGAGTTCGGCGGGCCGATCCCGGTGGGTCCGTTCGCGATCATCGGCGATGACTCGATCGGCCAGGGCATCGTCGAGACGCTCACGGGCCACCGGTCCCGAGCCGTGCTGATGCAGAACCACGGCCCGTTCACCATCGGCGCGAACGCGAAGGACGCGGTGAAGGCGGCCGTGATGGTCGAGGATGTCGCCCGCACGGTGCACCTGGCTCGTGAGTCGGGCCCGTTGGTCCCGATCCCGCAGGACGCGATCGATCGGCTCTACGACCGCTACCAGAACGTGTACGGGCAGCAGGGCGATGCCCGCCTGACGACCGCAGACGGGCAGTCGAACGACGCCCGCCCGAAGAAAGTCGACCGGCGATGAACGATCGCCCGGTCACATTGAGCTTGCGCACCCCAACCACAGGGTGGGCGCGAGGGAGACGGCTGGCATGGACGCAGCCGCATCCGACTGTCACCAAGACAACGACGTCCAGACGGACACAGTGAAAGGAAACACCGTGAAGAACACGAAGAAGGTGCTTCTCGCGACGCTCGCAGCGGGCTCCATGCTCGCGCTCGCGGCGTGCGCAGGCGGCGGCGGCGACGCAGGCGAAGGCGAAGGCGGCGGCGGCCTCATCGGCGTCGCGATGCCCACCAAGAGCTCGGAGCGCTGGATCCAGGACGGCGACGCCGTCAAGGCCCAGCTCGAGGACCAGGGCTACACCGTCGACCTCCAGTACGCAGAGGACGACATCCCCACCCAGGTCTCGCAGGTCGAGAACATGATCACCAAGGGTGCTGAGGCCCTGATCATCGCCGCGATCGACGGCACCACGCTCACGAGCGTGCTGCAGGATGCCGCTGACGCGGACATCCCCGTCATCGCCTACGACCGCCTCATCCGCGAGACCGAGAACGTCAACTACTACGCCTCGTTCGACAACTTCACCGTCGGACAGCAGCAGGCGTGGTCGGTGCTCAACGGCCTCGGTCTCACCGAGCTCGACGGCACGCCCATCGAGGGCGCTCCGGCCGGCCCGTTCAACATCGAGCTCTTCGCGGGCTCGCTCGACGACAACAACGCGTTCTTCTTCTTCGACGGTGCGATGGACGTGCTCCAGCCGCTCATCGACGACGGAACGCTCGTCGTGAAGTCGGGCCAGACCGACATCGAGCAGGTCGCGACGCTCCGTTGGGACGGCGAGACCGCCCAGAGCCGCATGGAGGACATCCTCACTGCGAACTACTCCGACGGCTCGACGGTCAACGCGGTGCTCTCGCCCTACGACGGCATCTCGCGCGGCATCATCTCGGCCCTCACCGACGCCGGCTACTCGGTCGGCGAAGGCTGGCCGATCATCTCCGGCCAGGACGCCGAGCTCGACTCGGTCAAGGCGATCAACTCGGGTGAGCAGTACGCCACCATCTTCAAGGACACCCGCGAGCTCGCGGTCGTGGCCGTGGACATGGCCGTCGCCCTCCTGAACGACGAGGAGCCCGAGGTGAACAACACCGAGGACTACGACAACGGCGTGAAGGTCGTGCCGTCGTTCCTCCTCGACCCGGTGATCGTCGTCAAGGACAACATCACCGAGACCCTGGTCGACAGCGGCTACTGGACCGAAGAGGAAATCCAGGGCTAGTCACCACCGGTACATGCTGGCCGGATGACGGTCGACCCCTGCGTGTCGGGGCCCGAGCGGGAGTACTCTCGCCTCAGGTCCCGATCGCGGTGGCATCCGTCATCCGGCCGGCCCCGGCAATGAAGCAGGAGCAAGGATGACCACGAACATTCTCGAGATGCAGGGCATCACGAAGACCTTCCCGGGCGTGAAGGCGCTCTCCAACGTCACGCTCGGCGTCGCTCGCGGCGAAGTGCACGCGATCTGCGGCGAGAACGGCGCTGGCAAGTCGACGCTCATGAAGGTGCTCTCGGGCGTCTACCCGCACGGCACCTACGAGGGCGACATCGTCTTCGAGAACGAGACGGTGGCGTTCAAGGACCTCACCGACAGCGAGGCCAAGGGCATCGTGATCATCCACCAGGAGCTCGCCCTCAGCCCCTACCTGTCGATCGCCGAGAACATCTTCCTCAACAACGAGCAGAAGAGCCGCTCAGGCCTGATCGACTGGAACAAGACGAACCACGAGGCGTCGAAGCTCCTCGCGCGCGTCGGACTGCGCGAGAACCCCACGACGAAGATCCTCGACATCGGCGTCGGAAAGCAGCAGCTCGTCGAGATCGCGAAGGCGCTCTCGAAGCGCGTGAAGCTGCTCATTCTCGACGAGCCGACCGCGGCCCTCAACGACGAGGACTCCGATCACCTGCTGAACCTGATCCTGCACCTCAAGGAGCAGGGCATCACGTCGATCATCATCAGCCACAAGCTCAACGAGATCAAGAAGGTCGCCGACTCGGTGACCGTGATCCGCGACGGCAAGACGATCGAGACCATCGCGAAGGCCGACGTCACCGAAGACCGCATCATCAAGGACATGGTCGGCCGCGATCTCGAGCACCGGTACCCCGACCACACGCCGAACATCGGCGAGGAGTTGCTGCGCGTCGAGGACTGGACGGCTCACCACCCGCAAGACACCACTCGCGTCATGGTCGACAAGGTCAACCTCAACGTGCGCGCGGGCGAGATCGTCGGCATCGCGGGCCTCATGGGCGCCGGTCGCACCGAGTTCGCGATGAGCCTCTTCGGGCACTCCTACGGGTCGAGGATCTCGGGCAGCGTGTTCCTGCGCGGCAAGGAGATCAAGACCCGCTCGGTCGCCGAGGCCATCGACCACGGCATCGCCTACGCAACCGAGGATCGCAAGACCTACGGCCTCAACCTCATCGAGGACATCAAGCGCAACATCTCGATGGCGTCGCTCAAGAAGCTCGAGAAGTACGGCCTCGTGCACGACAACGAGGAGTACAAGGTCGCGAACGAGTACCGGCACTCGATGAACATCAAGGCGCCGAACGTGCTCGTGAAGACCGGCAAGCTCTCGGGCGGCAACCAGCAGAAGGTCGTGCTGTCGAAGTGGATCTACTCGGATCCCCAGGTGCTCATCCTCGATGAGCCCACCCGCGGCATCGACGTGGGCGCGAAGTACGAGATCTACTCGATCATCAACCGGCTCGCGGCCGAGGGGAAGGGCATCATCGTCATCTCCTCCGAGCTGCCCGAGCTGCTCGGCATCTGCGACCGGGTGTACGCCCTCTCCGAGGGACGCATCACGGGCGAACTCCCCGTCGCCGAGGCGACGCCCGAAGCAATGCTCAAGCTCATGACCATGGAAAAGCCCCGCTAAGCCGACGCGAGCGGAACACACAGGAGACACGATGTCGAATCCCAATCCAACTGAGACCACCGAGTCGCATGCCGTCGGCGGCACCATCAACCCCGTCGAGAACAAGTTCACCGAGCGACTCAGCCACATCCTCGCCGACCTCGGCAAGAACGGCATCTTCATCGCCCTGATCGCGGTGGTCGTGCTGTTCTCGTTCCTCACGAACGGCATCCTGCTGCGGCCGCAGAACATCTCGAACCTCGTGGTGCAGAACGGCTACATCCTCGTGCTCGCGATCGGCATGGTGATGGTCATCATCGCCGGCCACATCGACCTCTCGGTCGGATCGGTCGCGGCGTTCGTCGGCGCCTGTTCGGGCGTCTTCGCGGTGCACTGGGGCATGCCCTGGTGGATCGCCGTCATCCTCTCGCTCGCGATCGGCGCCGCTGTGGGGGTGTGGCAGGGATTCTGGATCGCCTTCGTGGGCATTCCAGCGTTCATCGTGACACTCGCGGGAATGCTCATCTTCCGCGGCCTCGCGCTCGTCGTGCTCGGCAACGCGAACATCGGCTCGTTCCCCGCCGAATACCGGGGCATCGGCAACGGCTTCCTCACCGACCTGCTGGGCGAGTTCGAGATCGATCCGCTGACGATCGGCATCGGCGCCATCGCGATCATCGCCCTCGTCGTGCAGCAGGTGCGCACCCGGCTCGGTCGCCAGAAGTACGGCCAAGAGGTCGAGCCTCTCATCTGGTTCATCACGAAGCTCGTGCTGGTCGGGGCGGGAATCACCTTCTTCGCCTACTCGCTCGCGTCGTACAAGGGCATCCCGGTCACGCTCATCATCCTCGCGGTGCTCGTGCTCGTGTACGGCATCGTGATGAACCGATCGGTGTTCGGCCGCCACATCTACGCGATCGGCGGCAACCGCCACGCGGCGGAGCTCTCGGGCATCAAGACGCGACGCGTCGACTTCTGGCTCTTCGTCAACATGGGCGTGCTCGCCGCGCTCGCCGGCCTCATCTTCACCGCGCGACTGAACCTCGCGGGACCGAAGGCCGGTGACGGCTTCGAGCTCGAGGCGATCTCGGCGGCCTTCATCGGCGGCGCTGCGGTGCAGGGCGGCGTCGGCACGATCGGCGGCGCGATCATCGGTGGTCTCATCATCGGTGTGCTGAACAACGGCATGTCGATCATGGGCATCGGCATCGAGTGGCAGCAGGCCGTCAAGGGCCTCGTGCTGCTGCTCGCGGTGGCCTTCGACGTCTACAACAAGCGCCGCTCCGGCGGCCGTTAGGCAGATCTACCGAGGGGGCGGATGCTGCGGCATCCGCCCCCTTCGTCGTGCTCGCGATCACTCGGGTGAGAGGCGAGTACGACTTGTAGCCAAGCTTCGTTAGCGCTAACATCATGCTTCGTTAGCGCTAACGAAGCGCCATGACGAAGGAGTCCCCGTGCCGCACCAAGAGCAAGGCGTGAACCGGGCGGTGTCGACGTGAGCGGCACGGCCCCAGTGTTCGAACCCGAGACCGAGGCGGCGATCGCGCAGGTGCGCGACGACGTCGCGAAGCTGCACGGCGAACTGACCCGCAACGGGCTCGTCGTCTGGACGGGCGGAAACGTGTCGGGCCGCGTGCCCGGCGCCGACCTGTTCGTGATCAAGCCCTCGGGCGTCTCGTACGACGAGCTCGCACCCGAGAACATGATCCTCTGCGACCTCGACGGCACCGTGATCCCGGGCACGCCCGGCTCCGACCGCAGCCCGTCGAGCGACACCGCAGCGCATGCCTACGTCTACCGGCACATGCCCGAGGTCGGCGGCGTCGTGCACACCCACTCGACGTTCGCGGTCGCCTGGGCCGCGCGCGGTGAAGAGATCCCGTGCGTCATCACAGCGATGGCCGACGAGTTCGGCGGACCCATCCCGATCGGCCCGTTCGCGATCATCGGCGACGACTCGATCGGCCGCGGCATCGTCGACACCCTCGCCGGCCACCGTTCTCGCGCCGTGCTCATGCAGAACCACGGACCGTTCACGATCGGCAAGAACGCGAAAGACGCGGTCAAGGCCGCCGTCATGGTCGAAGACGTGGCCCGCAGCGTGCATTTCGCCCGCGAGGCCGGACCGCTCATCCCGATCCCGCAGCACGCGATCGACCGCCTCTACGACCGCTATCAGAACGTCTACGGGCAGACTGGTGATGAACGTCGAGAAGCAACCGAACAGAGTGGAGATGCACGCCGATGACCGAGACCGTCACTGCACCGGATGAAGCGCGGGCTGCGATCCTCGAAGGACGCACGTCGCTCGGCATCGAGTTCGGCTCGACCCGCATCAAGGCGTGCCTCGTCGGGGAGGACCCCACCGTCGTGCTCGCCGTCGGCAGCCACGAGTGGGAGAACCAGTTCGTCGACCGCGTCTGGACCTACTCGCTCGACGACGTCTGGTCGGGCCTCCAGGAGGCGTACGCCGACCTCGTCGCCGACGTGCGACGCCGCTACGACGCGCAACCGCAGACGTTCGGCGCGATCGGCGTGTCGGCGATGATGCACGGCTACCTCGCGTTCGACGCGAACGACGAGCTGCTCGTACCGTTCCGCACGTGGCGCAACACGTCGACGGGTGTGGCCTCCGCCGAGCTCAGCGAGCGGTTCGGGCTCAACATCCCGCTGCGCTGGTCGATCGCCCACCTGCACCAGGCGATCCTCGACGAGGAGGCGCACGTCCCCGACATCCGCTTCGTCACGACCCTCGCGGGCTATGTGCACTGGCGGCTCACGGGTCGCAAGGTGATCGGTGTCGGTGACGCCTCGGGGATGTTCCCGATCGACTCCGCGACGAACGACTACGACTCGCGGCTGCTCGGCGTGTACGACGGGCTCGTCGCCGACCGCGCACCGGGCCTGCAGGTCGCCGAGCTCCTCCCAGAGGTGCTGGCGGCCGGGCGCGAAGCGGGTCGCCTGACCGCCGAGGGCGCCGCGCTCCTCGACCCGTCGGGCGCGCTGCAGCCCGGCGCGCCGCTGTGCCCGCCCGAAGGCGATGCCGGCACGGGCATGGTTGCGACCAACGCGGTCGCGCCGCGCACCGGCAACGTGAGCGCAGGCACGAGCATCTTCGCGATGGTCGTGCTGGAGCGACCACTGTCGGAGCCGCATCACGAGCTCGACCTCGTCACGACGCCGGCGGGCGACCCCGTCGCGATGGTGCACTGCAACAACGGGGCGAGCGAGCTCGCCGCGTGGGTGGGCGTGTTCGCGCGGTTCGCGCAAGCGGCCGGCACCCACCTCGACAGTGATGCGGTCTTCGAGCTGCTCTTCCGGGAGGCCCTCGACGGCGAGGCCGACGCAGGCGGGCTGCTCGCCTACAACCACCTCGCCGGAGAGCCCATCGCTGGGCTCGCCGAGGGCCGGCCGATGGTCGTCCGTACGCCCGACAGCCGGCTCACGCTGGCGAACCTCATGCGCGCGCAGCTCTACGGCGTGTTCGGCACGCTCGCGCTCGGCATGCGGGTGCTCGACCGTGAAGGCGTCGAGCTCGACCGGATGTTCGCGCACGGCGGCATCTTCCGCACCGCCGGCGTCGCCCAGCGGCTCCTCGCCGGCGCGCTCGACGCGCCGGTCGCGGTCGGCGAGACGGCGTCGGAGGGGGGCGCCTGGGGCATCGCCGTGCTGGCGTCGTACCTCTCGGCATCCGCGCAGACCGACCTCGGCGCATACCTGAACGAGCGCGTCTTCGCCGACGCGGCCATCGACACCGTCGACCCGAGCCCCGACGACGTCGCCGGCTTCGCTGCATTCCTCGACCGATACCGGGCGGGCCTCGCCGCCGAGGCCGCCGCCGTCGAAGCGCTCTGACTGCGCGCACCGACACCGAACCCCGTACCAAGGAGACACGCATGACCCGCACCCCGCTCACCACTTCGCTCGACGGCTACGAGGTCTGGTTCCTCACCGGCAGCCAGCACCTCTACGGTCCCGAGACCCTCAAGCAGGTCGCCGACCAGTCTCGGCAGGTCGCCGAGACGCTCGACGCGGCATCCGACGTGCCCGTGAAGGTGGTGTGGAAGCCCGTGCTCACCGACTCCGACGCGATCCGCCGCACCGCCCTCGAGGCGAACGCGGCCGACAACGTCATCGGCCTCGTCGCGTGGATGCACACCTTCAGCCCCGCGAAGATGTGGATCGGCGGCCTCGACGCCCTGCAGAAGCCGCTCGCGCACCTGCACACGCAGGCGAACGTCGAGCTGCCCTGGGCCGAGATCGACTTCGACTTCATGAACCTCAACCAGGCCGCGCACGGCGACCGGGAGTTCGGCTACATCCAGACCCGGCTCGGCGTGCCGCGCAAGACGATCGTCGGCCACGCGAGCGACCCGCGCGTGCAGCAGGAGTTCGGCACGTGGCAACGTGCCGCCGCCGGCCTCGCGGCATCACGCAGCATGAAGCTCGCCCGGTTCGGCGACAACATGCGCTACGTCGCCGTGACCGAGGGCGACAAGACCGAGGCCGAGCTGCGGCTCGGCGTGCAGGTCAACACGTGGGGCGTCAACGAGCTGGCCGAGGCGGTGGCAGCGGCATCCGACGCCGATGTCGACGCGCTCGTCGCCGAGTACGAGGAGCTCTACGAGGTCGTGCCCGAGCTGCGGAACGGCGGCGAACGCCACCAGTCGCTGCGCGACGGTGCAGCGATCGAGCTCGGCCTGCGCTCATTCCTCGAGGAGGGCGCCTTCGGCGCGTTCACCACGTCGTTCGAAGACCTCGGTGCCCTGAAGCAGCTGCCGGGCCTCGCGGTGCAGCGGCTCATGGCCGAGGGCTACGGCTTCGGTGCCGAGGGCGACTGGAAGACCGCCGTGCTCGTGCGCATCGCGAACGTCATGGGCGCAGGGCTCCCGGGCGGCGCGTCGCTCATGGAGGACTACACGTACGACCTCACGCCCGGCGACGAGCTCATCCTCGGCGCGCACATGCTCGAGGTGTCGCCGTCGCTCACGACCTCGAAGCCGTCGCTCGAGATCCATCCGCTCGGCATCGGTGGCAAGGAAGACCCCGTGCGCCTCGTGTTCACGGCCGATCCCGGCCCCGCCGTCGTCGTCGCGATGAGCGACATGCGCGACCGGTTCCGCCTCACGGCGAACGTCGTCGAGAACGTCGAGCTGCGGCATCCGCTGCCGAAGCTCCCCGTGGGGCGCGCCGTCTGGAAGCCCTCTCCCGACTTCGCGACGAGTGCCGCCGCCTGGCTCACCGCCGGCGCGGCGCACCACACCGTCATGTCGACTGCGGTGGGCGTCGAGGTGTTCCGCGACTTCGCCGACATGGCGAAGCTCGAGCTGCTCGTCATCGACGAGGACACGACCACCCGCGACTTCCAGCGCGAGGTGCGCTGGAACCAGGCCTACTACCGCCTGGCGCAGGGTCTCTGATCGGAGCACGCATGGGCGGGACGGATGCCTCGGGCCGGGCGGATGCGCCCGAGCCCGAGTCTCCCGAGCCCGCCCCGCCCGAGCCCGAGTCGCCCGCCCAGGCGGAGCCCGCCGGCGTGCCGACGATGTTCGACGTCGCGCGCCGCGCGGGCGTGTCGCACCAGACGGTCTCCCGCGTGCTCAACGACCTCACCGGCGTGGCCGCCTCCACGAAGCTTCGGGTCGAGCAGGCGATCGCCGAGCTGAATTACACGCCGTCGCCCGCGGCGCGTGCCATGGCCAAGCGCCGGTCGGGATCGATCGGGCTCATCCAGGCCGGGCGACCCGACTACGGACCGTCGAGCGCCGCGCTCGGCTTCAACGAGGCGGCCCGCGCCGCCGGGTTCACCGTGAGCCAGACGAGCATGCGCACTCTTGACGCCGACACGCTCACCCAGGCGGTGCATCGGCAAGCGCTCCAGCGCGTCGAGGCGATCGTGCTCATCTCGGGCGAGCGCGAGGCCGTCGAGGTGCTGCGCGGCATCCACGCCGGCGTGCCGCTCGTGGCTGTGGCATCCGAGGACGAACCCGGCACGCATCGGGTCTCGCTCGACCAGTACGCGGGTGCGCGCCTCGCGACGGAGCACCTCATCGGCCTCGGCCACCGCGAGATCCGGCAGGTCGCTGGGCCCTCCGACTCGATGGATGCCGCCGAGCGCCGCCGCGGATTCGCCGACGCGATCCGCGAGCACGGCCTCGTGCTGCACGACCCGATCGTGGGGGACTGGATGCCGCCGTCGGGGCATGCGGCGGGCGAGCTCCTGCGATCCGACCACGACGTGACCGCCGTGTTCGTGTCGAACGACCAGATGTCGCTCGGCCTGCTCGCGGCGTTCCGCGCCGCCGGCCTCCGGGTGCCCGAAGACGTCAGCGTCATCGGGTTCGACGACATCCCCGAAGCGGCATACTTCGCGCCGCCGCTCACGACCATGCGGCAGGACTTCGACGGCCTCGGCCGCGACATCATGGCGACCGTGCTCGACGTGCTCCGCGACGAGCCGACGGCACCCGATCGCACGGAACGCGTGCCCGAGCTCGTCGTGCGCGAGAGCACGGCGCCGCCGCGCGGTTCTGCTCGCTGACGTGGGCCCAGACCGGCTCCTGCCGCAACTCGCGCCCAGCGCCGAATGCCGGGCGCCCACGAACTTGTGAGCAAGGCCCCCGCCCGTAACCCCTCACACCAAACGCGAGCCGTCACCCATATCCCTGGCGCCCCTTCCGAATCGTCCTTGTTCCCGGTAACATCCGAAAGCCGGTCTGTTCGAACGCCCAATGGACAGTGATGTTCGCGCTGGGCGCGCGATGAGCCGGAAACAACACCACTCAGCGAAGGAGCTGGCTATGCATGTGAGACCGATGAAAGTTCGATGGGTCGGCGCGACCGCGATCGCCGCCGCCCTTGTGGCGGCCAGCCTGGCCGTGCCGCCGTCGGGCGCCGAGGCGGGCGTAGTGGGCGCCAATCTGGTGAGCAACGGAGGGTTCGAGAATGGGGTCGCACCCTGGACGAGTCCGGATGGAGGCGTCCTTTCCACCGACACGGAGCTCGCTGCGAGCGGAGCGGCGAGCCTGAAGGTGACCGAGCGAACGCGCACGTCGTCCGGCCCCTGGCAGGACCTTGGCGGAACGCTCACGCCCGGGTCGTCGTACGATATCTCGGCGACGGTGAGGTTCGACTCCGGCCCAGACACCAAAGAGTTCATCCTCACGATGGCCTACAGCGATCGATACATCAACCTCGCTCGTGCGATCGCGACGAGAGGGCAGTGGACGGAAATCAAGGGCTCGTTCACGATCCCCGAGGAGCAAGGCGTCACGGGCGCACGCATCTTCATCGAGACGCCATGGGTGCCCGATCCTTCCGCGGACCCTGCGTCGAACCTCATGGACTTCCGCGTCGACGACGTCTCGCTGTTCGAGGTGGAGCCGCTGTTCGAGTGGTCGTCCAGCGACCCTGTGATCGTTCCGCAGCCCACCGAGGAGCACCCGTCGCTCGGAGTCAAGGACCCAACTGTCGTATTCGCTGACGGCAAGTACCACGTGTTCATGACGACCGCCAGCCAGAACGGCTGGAGCATGGCCACCACGAGCTTCACAGACTGGTCAGAAGCTGCCGAAGCACCGATCACCTACCTGGCGGATTCACCCATCGGCGCCGGTTACACCGCCGCTCCGCAGGTGTTCTTCTTCGAGCCCCAAGGTCTGTGGTATCTCATCTACCAGGTAGGCGACCCGCACTACTCCACGACGGCGAACATCGACGACCCGATGTCGTGGAGCGCCCCTCTTCCCTTGTACCCGAACGGAACCCCGGCGGCGATCCAAGCGACCGGAGGATGGCTCGACTTCTTCAACATCTGCGACGACGAGCTCTGCCACCTCTTCGCTACGGGTGACAACGGCAGGCTCTGGCGCGCAGAGACGACGATCGAGCAGTTTCCGAACGGCTTCGGCGCACCCGAGCTCGAGCTTCAGGACACGACCGAGAATATCTTCGAGGCCAGCATGACCTACAAGCTTGATGGCTCTGACAAGTACATCACCATGATCGAAGCGATCGGGCACCCGGGGCGCTACTTCAGCTCCTGGATCGCCGACGATCTGGCAGGTCCATGGACGCCGCTCGCGGCGACCGAGGCGGACCCCTTCGCCGGTCCGGCAAACCGGACTTTCGAGAACGAGATCTGGTCGAAGGAACAGGTGTCGCATGGTGAAATGGTCCGCTCCGGATCCGATCAACGCCTCACCCTCGACCCATGCGAGCCGATGCGCATGCTCTACCAGGGCGTATCCCACACGGCCCAAGCACCCGACTACATCAGCCTGCCGTACAAGCTCGGCCTCCTCACGGCAGTCGGCGACAACCCGATCTCCGACATGTGCGTCGATGTCGAGTCGTCTGTGTCGCAGAGGACTGTCGCCGGGAAGGTCAACCTCGTCGTGTCCGTGACGAACAACGACTCGTCCTCAGTGTCGCTGACCGTCACGTCCGACTTCGGAACCAAGACGATTCCCACCCTCATGCCGGGGAAGACGACCTCCGTTGCCTTCAATACGCGCCTCGCGGAGAAGTCCAGCGGGACGATCTCCGTCACCGCCACTAAGGACGGGCCGACGGGACCGGTCTCGTACCAGCGCACGATCGAGTACACCGCGGGCTAGCGACGGGTATCCGTCGGGCGGGTCGGGAATCCGCCGGACGGCACGTCGAATACCTTCAGAAGGGGCATCGAGTCAGCACGACTCGATGCCCCTTCGTGATGGAAGGGATTCCGCGATCGCCGGTCGGCCGACGCTCGTGCAGGGCGACCAACTGCGGGCCGCATTGCGGCATCAGTGACCAACGCGAAGTCCGGTCGGGAGACTCCCGACCGGCCTTCGCCGCTGCGGCACTGACCGCGTGAAGAGCGCTCTGCCCGGCGCATGACGACCTTGTTGTCCCACGTGGTGGCCACCATGTAGTAGTTGCCGTCGTGGAACTCAATCGTCGGATCGGCCGTGCCGGGTGCCAGGGGATTGGTGAAAGGTGTCTTGTCCGATCGCCTGGGCGGCGGGGGAGTTCGCGGCGTCGACGGCAGCGAGGCCGCCGAGCGAGAGCACGGCGCCGAGCGCCGCGCCGGCCAAGACACGGATGCCTCGCGCGGTGCGTCTCAGCATGTGCAGTCTCCATACGTGGCGGTCGTGATGGCGCCGGACGTGGTCGCGGAGACCTCGCCGGCGGGGAGGGTCTACAGGCGGCTCGAGAACGTCACCGACCGGGTCTCGCCGACCGCTCGCCGTACGCCGACGTGATCGTGACGTTTGCATTGTCGCTCGAGCCGTTCCTCTGATCTGTCTGGGGTGTTCGGGTTCGGGCGGGTCCAGCAGCCCTCGGGCGCATCCGTCGGACGACGGATGCGCCCGAGGGGTTCAGCCGCAGGCTCGCGGCGGTATCGGCGCAGAGCCTTCGTAGCGCTGGCCGTCGGCGGCGGTGCCGGTCAGGGTCGCCGTGCCGCTCGTGATCGAGGCGAGCCTCGTCGCGAACGACGTCGAGGCCGCAGCTCCAGCGGCGACGGCGACGGTCTTCGTGCCGAACGGGGTGCGGATCACGGCGTCGGCGGGCACGGTGTCGAGGTTGCGAACGGTGACGACGACCTGCGCCTTGCCCGCGACGCAGCGCACCGCGGCCGAGGAGGCGAGTTCGAGGTCGGTCTCGACAACGGTGAACTGCCACGAGTCGATATCGAAGAGGTCCCCGCTACCGTCACCAGTGAAGACGAAGAACACGTCGCTCGTTCCGGTCGCTCCGGTTACGGGGCAGGTGACGTCGATCCAGTCTTGCGAATCGCCGGAACCACTGGGGACATCGCATGTCGCCACGAGCGTGCCAGCGCGACTGCCAAGCCTCACCTCGATATGCCCTGCCTGTGAAGGCGCCACTCGAGCAGTGAAGGTGTCGGCTCCGGCGCCGAAGTCAGCGCCGTTGACCTTGATGTAGTCCCGGTTGTCCACGTCCGTGACGTGCAGACCGCCTCCGGTCGTCGGGGCGACTTCGACGCCCGATTCCCACGAGATCGTCTCTGCCTCTTGACGCTGGAACGGATCAAGGGCCTGCACCTGCGTTGTCCCCGCCGTTGTCATGTTCATCTCGGGGATCGAACCGTCTGCGTTGTACTCGAACTCTTCGATGGCCACCGATCGAGTGAATCCGCTGCCTCCGGGAAGGGCGCCGTTGTGGTACACCAAGTACGACTTGCCCTTGAAGTCCACGACACCGCCGTGGTTGGTGAACGACGCACCTTGACGGGGCATGACCGCTCCGCCGTACGTCCACGGGCCGGTCGGCGTCGGTGCGGTCGAGTAGGCGAGGAACTCACCGCAGCACTCGGCGGCGAACATGTTGTAGTAGGTACCGTTGCGCTTGTACACCCACGGGCCCTCCTCGTACAGGGTCGGCCGATTGACGTTGTTCGGCCGCGTTCCGTACCCTTCCGCAGTGAGTTCGATCTTCTGCGGCTCACCGTCGTACGAGATCATGTCGGCGTTGAGCTCCAGGTGGTACAGATCAGGGTTTCCCCAGTAGAGGTGCGCCTGACCGTCGTCATCGATGAACACCGTCGGGTCGATCTGGGTACGCGACACGAGAGGGTGGCCAAGCGCGTCGCGGAATGGACCCACCGGGCTGTCGGCGACGGCGACACCGATCGCCATCTGGCCGGTCGCCGTCTCCGTGGTCGGCACGTACCAGTAGAACTTTCCATCGCGTTCGATTGCCTGCCCCGCCCACGCGTCCGACTTCGCCCAGGCGAAGGTGGAGACGCTCAGTGCCGGGCCGTGGTGCGTCCAGTTGGCCATGTCAGTACTGGAGAAGACATGCCAGTCATTCATCACGAACCGCCCCACCGAATTGTCTTCGTCATGGCCGGTGTAGAGGTAGAAGGTGTCGCCGACGACGAGAGGAGCTGGATCTGCCGTGTAGATGGTCTGCACGACCGGGTTTCCCCATGAATCCGAATCCGCTGGAGGAGCCTTGATTGTCACGTCGACGGTTTTCGTCGCCGTGACGCCGCGCACACTTGCCGTCGCAGTCAGGGTGCCTTTCACATCGGGCTCCCCGGCCTTCGGCACAATTGCGCTCGCCAGCCTGCCATCGTCACCGATGGTCAATTCAGGAAGGTTCGATGCCCAGGTAACGGTCCCGTTGTAGTCGGGAAGGGCGGGGTTGGTGGTCGCGACAGTGACGGGAGTGATCGAATCGGCGATCGCTTGCGCTGCCGGGCCGAACTCATCGGCATGAGCGACCGCATCGGCGTCGGAGACGTCGCTGATTTCGCTCGCTGTGAGTGCCCGGTCGTAGACGCGGAATGCCGCGACCTCACCCTTGAAGAATGGGTCCGGCCACGGCGAGCGGCCGATCGCGTTCAATGACTGGTCTTCGATCGACGCCGGTGTCAGCGTGGTCGGCGTCGTCGTGATCAACTTGCCGTCGATGTAGAACGAAATGGTTCCGGCATCGCCGTCGATCACCGATGTCAGGTTGTACCAGCGGCCCGCGTCGAGGCCTGCCGTTGCACGGGCGTTGAACTCACCTCCGCCAGAAGTGACAGTGATGGCCGTACGCGGTTCGTCTCGGACCGAACTGAAGTAGTAGGTCGTGTTGGCGTCATTGCCGATGTTCCAAAGGAAGTTGAAGTTCGACTTCATCGACGCATCGATCTGGACTTCCGTGGTGATTGAAGCTGACTCTTTGCCGGCCAGTATGTCGTCTGGCAGTTCCACCCAGTTGGCAGTGGGGCTGGACTTGTCTCCACCGATGAAGCTCAGCGAGTCGCCGTTCCAGAGATCGTCCGTGCCGTTGACGACTGTGGCGTCGCCGACCGCGCCGGGACCGGTCGCCGAATTCGCAACCGTCGTGCCGGCGCCCTGAGTGAAGAGATACTGACCGATGAGCCCATCTGTCGGTGCCGAGGAGCTGGCCGTGGGCGCTGCTGCAGGCGCCTCGGCGCCTGAAGCAACGGAGGCCGAAATCGGCACGATTCCCACACAGGCCGATTGCAAGGCCGCCGACTAACGCCATGGCTGCCTTTCGCGGTACGCGCAACGGCGAGCGTTCCATGGTTTGATTCACGATTTCTCCTTCGTGGTTCAGTTGGGCCGCCGAGGCGGTGGGGGCGAGGGTGCACAGCGTGATGTAGTGGCGAAACGTGAGGGCACTGCCCGTCAGCAACCGAGGGCCGGATGCCCCGCCGTGACCGTCACCGAGCGGCTCGGGTCGGCGGGGTCGGTGCCCGTGACCGTCACCGATCCAGCGCCGATCGTCTTCGTGCGGGTCGAGAACGCAGCGCTGCTCGATGCACCGGCTTCGAGCGTGAACGTCTTCGAGCCGTAGGCGCCGGCCGCGGTCACGTCGAGGGCGATGGCGTCGGCGTTATGCACCGCGGCAACCACAACAGCCTTGCCGGCGACGCAGCGCGCCACGGCCGTGGCCTCGAGCGTCGGTGCCGCGACCGGGTCGGGCGCGACCGAGGCGATGCGGTAGCGCTGGCAGTCGTTGTTCAGCACGCTGTACTGATGGACGCGGGTGCCATCGGCCGCAGCGCAGAACGAGAGGTCGAGCGCTTTCAGACTCGTGCCGTTGCGAAACTCGACGGTGCCGTCGTTGCGGACGAGCACCCGCCAGGTACTGCCCGCGATGCCGCACGGGCCCTGCGTGACCGCGACGCTGTCGGCCGTCGACCCGCCGGCCACGGCGAGGCACTTCTCGGGTGCCGAGCCGAGGTGGAGTTCCGCCTCCCCATTCGCGGCCGCGGTGAAGCTGACGCTCTGGCAGGGCGCAGTGAGGTATTCGCGCTGCTGCAGGATGGCGCCGTCGGCGGCCCCGCAGTTCGGCACGTCGAACGCCTTGCCCGAGACGATCGAGGTGACCACGACCTGACCGGCGGGGCGCAGCGCCCAGTCCTGCCCGGCCGAGGCGTTCGCCGTCGACTGCACGAGCGCGGTGCCGGTGCTCGCGTCGAGCACCTTGCCGCTCGTGCGGTTCGTCAGCTTCGACCAGCCGCCGGTGGTCGAGGCGACGGTCCACTGCTGGCATCCCGTAGTGAGGAAGGGGGTCTGCTGCACCGCCGCGCTCTCGGCCGTCGCACACTCGGCCGGCCCAAGCGACGCGCCGCTCACGGCGTTCACCAGACGCAGGTAGCCGTCACCGGTGGTGTCGAGCACGAAGCGAGCGCGAGACGAGGAGCAGTTGCCCTGCGCAGCGGCAGCACCGGCTTCATCATTCGGCACCGTGGCGCAGAGCCCCGTACTACGGCTCACGAGGTTCCACCTGGCACCTTCGACCTGGGCGGTGATCGGCGCGTTCTCGCCGCTCGGCACCGGCACCTGCGTGCTGGTCGCCTGCGGGATGCCGAAGTCGGGCTCGCCGTCGGCGCCCCAGTTCACGATCTGCGCGCGGGCCGAGCGTTCGCGGCTGCATCCGCCGTTCGGCCGGTTGTTGGCGTGGTAGAGATTCCATGTCTCGGTGCCATCGGGCGAGGTGAAGAAGTCGTTGTGACCCGTGCCGTAGACGCCGTTGGCCTTCGAGAACACGGCGCCGTCGCTCTTCTGCCACGATGCCGACAGCACGGGGTCGCCACCGAGGTACTCGAGGGTGCCGAGCTGGTAGTCCTCGGTGCCGCAGAAGCTCGCCGAGTAGACGATCCAGGTCCTTCCATCCTTCTGCAGCGGAATCGGGCCCTCGTTCACGGGCTGGCCGATGACCTCCCAGGCCTCGGTCGGCTGCGACAGGATATTGAGCGCCCCGGTCGCGGTCCACGGATTCGACATGCGGGCGATGTAGTTGCTCTGCAGCCCGTCGGGCGCGAACGCCGACCAGGTCACGAAGAGCTCGCCGTTCAGGTGCAGGTACGCGCCGTCGATGTTCCAGTCGTCGGTCGGAATCGGCCGGCCCTTGTAGGTGTACGGGCCCATCGGGTCATCCGCTGCGCTCTCGATCACCTGCAGGTGCTGCGTGCCGAAATCGCCCGAGACGCCCATCGTGTACATCAGGTACCAGCGCCAGCCGTTCGGTCCTTCGATGCGCTCGAGCTCGGGAGCCCACATGTTGCCGTTGCGGCCGGGATTGGTGTCGGAGTAGACCGTCACCGGCTTGGTCGTGCCGAGGCCCGCGAGTGTCGGCGCCTTGCGCATCACGACCTTGTTGTCCCACGTGGTGGCGACCACGTAGTAGTTGCCGTCGTGGAACTCGATCGTCGGATCGGCCGTGTCGGGCGCCAGGGGATTGGTGAAGGTGTCCTCCCCGATCGCCTCGGCGGCAGGGGCCTGCGCGTCGATGGCGGTGAGGCCGCCGAACGCGAGCGCGGCGATCAGCGCCGTGCGCAGCACGGCTCGAAACGGTCTCAGCATGAGCGGCCTCCGAATGCAGCGGTGGTGGTGGCGCCGTCGGCGGTGGCCGAGACCTCACCGGTGGGCACCGTCGTGAGACGGCTCGAGAACGTCGCCGACTGGCTCGCGCCCGCCGCGATGGTCACGACGCGCTCGCCGTAGGGCGAGGTGATCGTTACGCTCGACCCCTGGGCCGACTGGTTCGTCGCTTTGGCCACGATGACGACCTTGCCGGCCACGCACCGGGTCGAGGCCGCCACGTCGATGCCTGGCACGACGACGACGGTCGCTGTCACCGGCATCCGCGAATCGTCGTGCGCGACGCCGCGCACCGTGAACGTGCCGGGCGCTTGGTAGTCGGCGGGCGAGACACCCTCCCACGTGACCTCGACCTGCTCGGTCGTGCCGTCGACCGTCGTGAGCGACGCACGGGGAAGCACCGGTGCCTGACCGGGGCGCGTGGTGACCTCGATGGGGGCGACCTCGGCGACGGCGACCGCCGGGGCGTAGGCCTCGAGCACCGTCTGGTACTCGGCCCGGGTCACCGGGATCACAGTGCCGTGGCGCGGCTTGCCGCCGTCGCTGTTCTGCGGCAGGTTCTCGCGCAGCGTGGCACCCAGCGGCTGCCACGACGAGCCATCGGCGATGTCGTTCGAGCCGAAGGGGATGTAGTAGTTCGGGCCGTCGTGATACGAGGGCTGGTCGATGAACAGGAACCAGTCGAGGCCGTTCACGTCACCCGGGTTCGCGGGGAAGATGCTCGGCCCCTCGCCGCTCGTGAAGGTCTTGCCCGGTTCGCCGTTCGGCAGCCCGGTGGCCACCTGCTCCTTGACGAGTGTCCACTCGTCGGCGGCGCCCGTGGTGCCGGGCAGCGAGCCGCTGATCGTCGCGAGCAGGTCGGTCGACGTCTCCTCGCGGATCGTCATGGATGCCTCGTCTTTGGTGAAGCGGTAGTAGGTGTCGTCGACCTTCGCGACCGTGGAGTCGATCAGGCCGCGGCCGGTTCCCCGCTTCACGTCCGACCAGATCTGCGGCTCCGAGAAGGTCACGAAGTCGTCGGTCGTGGCGTACATCATGCGGTTGTAGGTCACAGCCGTGCGCGATGCCGGGTTCGTGTCGGGGTAGAGGTTCGACGCCCAGAACACGACGTAGCGGCCGAGCTCGTCGTCCCAGTACGCCTCGGGCGCCCACGTGTTGCCCGCGTGCGGCGTCGAGACCTGCACGTGCCGCTGGTTCGACCAGTTCACGAGGTCGGTGGACTCCCAGACCTCGATGCCGAGCGAGCCCGAGATCTGCGCCGTCGTGAAGCCGCCGGCAAGCCCGGCGACCTTCAGGTCGGTGGCGAGCATGTAGAACTTGTCGCCCTCGTGCGAGCGGATGATGAACGGGTCGCGCAGCCCGCTCGTGCCCTGTGTCGACGTGAAGATGGGCTCGCCGTCGTTCAGGGTGTTCCAGCGCAACGCATCGTTGCCTTTGGATGCCGCGAGGCTGACGCGCTCGGCACCGGCCCCCTCGCCGGTGAAGAACGCCCAGACGTAGGCCTCGGGGTCGGCCGTCGTCGCCGGCGCCGCGGGCACCGTCAGGGTGAAGGTGCGCGAGGCAGTCGCGTCGCCGCTCGTCGCGGTCGCGGTGAGCACGATGTCGGATGCCGTGGCGGGACGCGTGATCGCGATGGTCGCGGTGCCCGCCTTGACGCCGTCGCGGAGCGTCGCGATGTCGGCGCCCGAGGTGACCGCCCACGAGATCGTCGAGCCGTTCGCGCCGGTCGTCGGAACCGCGAAGCTCGTGCGCACGTCGGCAGCGCCGGGAATGGCGATGGCCGCGACATCCGCATCGACCTTCGCCTGGTCGGAGAGTTGCGCCGGCACCGTCACGGTGTAGCTGCGGTTCGCCGTCGCGCTCCCGGCGGTGAAGCTGGCCGTCAACGTGACCACGGCGTCGGCCGACCCGCCCGCCGGGCGGGTCACCGTCGCCGTTCCGGCAGACACCGCGATCGCGGCTCCGTCAGACGACCACGAGACGGATGCACCGTGGCTCGTCGTCGGCAGGGCGAAGTCGGACGTGGCGGTCGCTGGCAGCGACACCGCCGAGGTGGCGCGTTCGATCGCCTGGCCGGCGAACACCTGCTGCACGGTGGTCGAGTCGAGCGCTTCGGCGTAGACGGCGAAGTCGTCGACGTCGCCGGCCCAGCCCGGGTCGTTGTAGGTCGAGCGGCCGAGGTACGACAGCAGGCTCGAGCCGAACGACGACACGTCGCGCGCGATCGCGTGCCGGCCGATCTGCTGGCCGTTGACGTACACCGTGAGCTTCGCGTTCACCCCGTCGATGACGGTCGTGTAGAGCGCCATGCCCGACGGCGTGCGTACGCCAGTGGTCGCGGTGTTCGTCGCGCCGGGGCCGATCTCGGTGCCCCACGGGGCGCCCGCATTGACCGTGTTCGTCACGACCGACTTCACGTAGCCGCTCGGGTTCGTCGGGTTGAGCATCCAGTAGCCGCTCGAGTACGAGGCTCCCGACGCGACCGGCGCGCCGATGAACACGGCCCCGACGTTCGCCGGGCCCGAACGGTTGCTGAGCCAAGTCGAGATCGTGAGCTGCTTCTTGCCGACGAGGCCCGCGGTCGGGATCTCGAGGTAGGCGGCGCTCGCGCGCGCACCACCGGGAAGTGACAGGGCACCGGCGGCGACCGTTGCGCCGCTCTGCTTGATGACGCCGTCGTGCCCGTTGCCGGACGCGTCGCTGACGACACCGCCGTCGGCGGCGTCGAAGGTGTAGTGGATCAGCGGTGCGGGCGCCTCGACGGCGCCGGCGGCCTGCGGGGCGATGGCGCCTGCAACCGCGATGGCGGCGACGGCCGCAACCGCTGCGGCCCCCGTTCGCAGTTTTCGCACGAGAATGTCGCGCATGTCACTCCTTTGTGATGGTCGAAACCGTGAAGTCGGTTGAAACGTGGTGATCGAAACGTGGTGGTCGAATGACGAATCGGATGCCTCGGCGCGCCGCCGAGGCATCCGACTCGTTCAGCCGCAGTGAGCGGCCGGGGTGCTGAACGAACCCTCGAAGGCGCTGCCGTCGGCAGTGCTGCCCGTCAGCGTGAGCGAGCCCGCGGCGATCGACGCCGCGCGTGTCGCGAACGCGGCCGAGGCGGAGGCACCGGCGGCGATCGAGACGCTCTTGCCGCCGTACGGGGTCTGGATCGCGACCGCCGCGCGCAGGTCGTCGGCGTTGTGCACGGTGACGACGAGCTGCACCTTGCCTGCGACGCACCGGGTCGTCGCCGTGGCGTCGAGCTCGAGGTCGCCGTGCAATTCGACGGGCTCCGAGGCGGACGTGGCGACGAGCGCATCACGGTGGCCGTCGTAGGTCGCGGTGACCGACACGACCCCGGCGGGAGCGGTGACGGTCGCCGTGCCGTTCTGCAGCGGCACGGTGGTGCTCCAGTCGCCGCCCGAGAACGTCACCGTTCCGGCGATGTCACCGGCGTCGGCGGCGGCCACTTCGGCCGTGACGTCGCGGCCGTCGGCGGTCAGCTGCGTGGTCGACGCGACGGCAGTGATTCCGGTCCAGTCGTGCATGGCGGTGAGCACCGTCTGCGGCACGCTGACGAACGCGCCGTGCCGCGGGCTCGCCGGCAGTCCGCCGACCGGGCGCACGTTCCAGTTCGAGCGCTGCGAGATGCGGTCGCTCTGCGAGCTCGAGGCGATTTCGGCGCCGGTCGTCGCGAAGGCGCGGTAGCCGCCGGCACCGTAGTTGTCGACGAGGAAGACGTAGCCGTCGCCCGAGGTGTTGTTCGGGTCGCCCTCGTTGAGCTTCACGATCTCGGGTCCTTCTCCCGCCTGACCGGTCTCGAGGCTCGTCATGTGGGTGTCGGTGAGCTGCCACGTCGTGGCGGGGTCGGCGCTCCAGCTCGACGAGGTCGTCGGGGCGGTGAGCACCTTCGAGCGCTCGAGGAAGATGTCCTTGCCGGCCTCGAGCGTGCCTGCTGCACCGCCCTCCTCGTTCTTCGTGAAGCGGTAGTAGTAGTCGTCAATCTTGGTGACCGTCGAGTCGATGCGGGCGTACCCCGTGTCCTGCCACGTCGCGGGCGGCGAGGTGAAGGTTCTGAAGTCGCGCGTGAGCACCGAGAACATGCGGGCGTAGAGCTTGTCGGTGTTGGTGTGCGAGGCATCCGAGTAGAGACGCGATGCGAAGAACACGACGTACGACTGCAGTTCGTCATCCCAGTACGCCTCGGGCGCCCAGGTCATGCCGGCCTCGGGCTGGTTGATCGTGATGCCGGTGTCGATGCCGTTCGTGCGGGTCCAGTGCACGAGGTCGACCGACTCCCAGACCTCGATCTTCAGGCTGCCCGCGGATTGGGCCGGACCCCAGCCCGTGCCGCAGCCGATGCAGAGGTCGGTGGCGACCATGTAGTACTTGTCGCCGTCGTGCGATCGCAGGATGTACGGGTCGCGCAGGCCCTTGGTGTCGGTCGTCGAGGTGATCACCGCTGCGCCGCCATTGACGGGCGAGAAGGTGAAGAAGTCGTTGCCCGACGTCGCGGCCTGGTAGATCTTCTCGTCGCTGTCGGACTTGAAGTAGGCGGCGGCATACCCGGCGTCGGGGGCCGAGCGCGCGTGCTCGGCGACAGCGACGGTGAACGTCTTCTCGACCGTCGACTGGCCGAGTACCGCATGCGCGGTGAGCGTGACCTCGCGGTCGCCGGCACCGTAGGCGGGTCGGTCGACGAGGCCGCCGCCCTCGAACGGGTCGGGGGCGCCGACCGCGGGAGCGGTGTAGCCGGTGTCGGTCGGCGTGACCAACGCGGGGTCGGAGGACGTCCACGTAATGGTCGCGCCGTTGACCGATCCCGTCGTGATGAGCGGCAGGTTCTCGGTCGTGCGGGCTGCGAGCGAGATCGCCTCGAGGTCGGCCGACGCCGAGGCGGCGAGCACGGTGAGGTCGAAGGCGATCGTGGTGCCGAGCGAGGTCGTGGCCGTGACGGTCACGGGGGTGTCGGTGGTGACGGTGCGCGAGACGACGCCGGTGTTCGAGATCACCGACGTCTCGCTCGAGGCCCAGCTCAGCGTGACGCCGTTGACGGATGCCGGCAGGGAGAGGTTCTGCGAGACGGCATCGGCCGAGGGATTTGCGGCGAGCACGGTCGGCAGCAGGTCGGTGCGCAGCAGCGCATCGGTCGACGCCGACTTCGCCGCAGCGGTGGGCATGCTCTCCGAGACCTGCGTCTGGCTCAGGGCGACGTCCCAGAACTTCACGTCGGTGACGTCCGCCTGCAGCAGCGGGTCGGGGGCGTAGAGCGAGCGGCCGAGGTAGCCGAGCGTCGTGCCGGCCGGCACGATCGAGCTCATGGCGTAGGAGTGGGTGACCGTCGAGGCCTGCGCGCCGTCGCGGTAGAGCGTCAGGGTGTTGCCGCTGCCAACGAGGGTCAGTGTGGTGAAGCCCGGGTTGAGGCCGCCACCGTTCGGCAGGCGCACCTCGCCGTTGCTCGTGCCGGTCTTCACCCTGATTCCCGAGAGCATCGCGTTGCTGTATGCGGACTCGCTCGAGCGCGGGTTGACGAACACGTGGTTGCCGAGGGCAGTGGTGTTCCAGGCGCCGACGCCGTCGCCGATCACCCAGCCGAACTGGTTGGCAGCGGTCTGGCTCGAGACCGTGTACTCGACCGTGAAGTCGTTGTCGGCTGCGGTCACGAGACCCTTGGGCAGCGCGGCATAGCCGTTCTTCTTGAACCGGAGCACGGCGTCGCCGCCGGCATCGGCGAACGAGGCGTCGGTGAGGCCGCTGAGTGTGGCGTTGCGACCGTTGCCCGAGATGTCGAGCAGTGCGCCGCCCGCGTGCGACATGTCGTAGTGGGCGGTGACTGGGGGCAGCTCGGCGGCGGATGCGGGCAGCGGTGCGGTCGCGCAGAAGCCGGTGACCACGGCGCCGGCGAGGCCCGCGGCGAGCAATCGTCGCGCACGAGATCGGGGGAGGGCGGCAGACGGGCGCATGGGTCTCCTTGCAGTCGCCATTGACGGAGGGGCCCGACGATGATCGGCGGGAGCTCGAATGTTACCGGACACATTGCCGCAAAACCAAGGATCGCAGACGAACTGACCGTGTGCCGAAATCTTCTGGCGACACTTCGTGACTCTGTGCTACGGTCTGGCGTTACCGGTAACAAGGCTACGTCACCGGTTCGCCCGCCACCGAAGTCGTAGGCTCGAGGAGCTGTCAATGTCGACGCATGCCGCCACCGTTCGCGTGTTCCGCGCCACTGCAATCGCCGTCGGCGCCGCTCTCTTGGCGGCCGCCACCGCCGCCGGTCCACTCGTTCCATCCGCGGCCAACGCCGTGCCCGCGGATGCCCCTCGCGACGGCCTGCTTGCCGAATACCTCTTCACCCAGACGACCGGTAGCACGGTGGCGAACACGGCCGGCGGCTCGCTCGGGCCGGCCACGGTCGTCAACGGCAGCGACGCCCTCTGGACCGGATCGTCACTCGTGCTCGCCGGCGGTGCGAAGGGCGGCGCCGGCGACTGGGTGCGGCTGCCCGACAGTCTGCTCGCCGGCGAGGAATCGGCGACGATCACGGTGGAGACGAAGTTCGATCCGTCGATGGCATCCGCTTGGCACTTCCTCTGGAACATCGGTAGCGAGGACACCTCGGCGTACTGGTTCGCCTCGCTGAAGGACACCGCGCGCACCGCGATCACCACCGGCGGCGGTGGCGCAGAGGTGAACGCGCGCGGCCTCGCGCCGCTCACCCCCGGCCGCTGGTACAGCGTGACCAGCGTGATCGACGGCGCCGCCGACATCATCACCTTCTACGTCGACGGCGTGCGCGCCGGCAGCACGTCCACGGCGCTCACGCCCGGCTCCATCGCCGCGCAGACCATGAACACCATCGGCCGTGCGCCGTACCCCGACCCGCTCTACAAGGGTGAGGTCGCCGCATTCCGGGTGTACGACAGGGCCTTGACCCCGGAAGAGGTCACCGAAGTGTCGATCGCAGACGCCGCACCGCACGCCGACGAGATGGCGCCCGCGGCGCAGGCCGCCGTCGACGCGCTCGCCCCGATCGAACTGGACGACGCGCATGTCACGCTGCCGGGGTCGACCTCTGCAGTAGTCACCTGGACGTCGTCGAGCCCAGACATCGTGATCGGCGCCGACGGTCGCTCGGCCACCGTGACGCAGCCGGAGGCCGGGTCCGTGGAGACCACCCTCACCGCGACCGCGACGGTGCGCGGAGTCCCTGCGACGAGAGAGATTCCCGTGACCATCCGCCCCGCAGCGGCCCCGACAGACGACTACGGGTACCTCATGGTGCACTTCATCGAGGACGCTGCCGGCTATGCCGAGAAGATCTACGTCGACATCTCGCGCGGCGACGACCCGGAGAAGTGGGACCCGCTCAACGGCGGTCGGCCGATCCTGGCTTCGCAGCTGGGGACGACCGGCGTGCGTGATCCGTTCCTGACGCGCAATCCCGAGACCGGCCGGTACTACATCATCGCGACCGATCTTCGGGTGTTCGGCGGCGACGGCGGCCCCGCCTCGTGCAACACCTGGTGCCACTGGCAGACGCATGGCAGCACCGATCTCGTGGTCTGGGAGTCAGACGACCTGGTGAACTGGGGCGAGCCGCGAACGTTCGACACGGCGCTCAACAGCAGCGGCACCAAGGTTGCCGACCTCGGCATGGCCTGGGCTCCCGAGGCCCTGTGGGTCGACGACTACTACCCGGACGGTCGTGGCGCGTTCGTCATGTACTGGTCGTCGAACGTGTACCAGGATGCCGCGCACACCGGGCCGAGCTACCAGCGCGTGCTCTGGGGCGCCACCACCGACTTCTCCCAGGAGACCTTTTCGTTCGGTGGCGACTTCGTGAACAGCGGCGCCAGCTCGATCGACACGACGATGATCCAGAACGACGGTACGACCTACCGCATCACGAAGGACAACGGCCTTGGCAAGGGCATCTACATGGAGTCCACCACGACCGAGCGGTGGTGGGAGCCGGACACCTCGTGGACGATCCTGCAGACGGAGATCGGCGCGGCGTGGACAGGCGGACACGCCGGCGGAGTTGAGGGACCGGCCGTATTCAAAAGCCACGACGACGAGAAGTGGTATCTGTACGTCGATGTGATCCCGAGCACCGGATACCGGCCCATGGTCACCACGGACCTCGACACCGGGTGGACTCAGCTGAACGACCCCACGTTCTCGATGGCTCCGCACACCAAGCACGGCGGCATCATCTCCCTGACCAAGGCGCAGTACGACACCGTGCGGTCGGCGGATGCCACGACCGCCGTGTCATCCGACCTCGGCTCGATCGAGATCGACGCCGGCAGTGAGCCGAGCGAACTCGACAGTGCGCTGCCGGCGACCACCGACGTCGTGCTCGCCTACGAGCGGGGCACCGCGTCGCGGCCGGTCGTGTGGAAGGAGGCATCCGTCGATCTCGACACCCCCGGCACCTACCCGATCACGGGAACGGTGAGCACGTACTCGGCCAACCTCGACACGTGGGTCGGGGCCGGCGGCTCGACCGCATGGAACGCACCCGACCGGGCGCTCTCGAGCAGTGCGGCGATCACCGTGAACGCGACCGTGGTCGTGACCGCGCCGGAGGGCCCGTCGTTCACCGTGCTGGCCGACACCCGCTGCGTGGCGGGCAAGGTCGTGCTCGTCGCCAAGACCACGAACACCGGCGAGACGCCCGCCGGGATCGCGATCGACACCCCGTACGGCTCGAAGACGGTGCAACTCGATGCTGGCGCGGCCAAGAGCCTGACGTTCGCGTCTCGTCTCGCCTCCGTTCCGGCGGGCAGCATCGAGGCGACGTCTGCCGGCGGCACCCAGACGGCCGCGTTCGCGGCGCGTACCTGCAACTGACCGCGAACTGGAGCATGGAGAGATGACAGGAACGAGCGGGGTGATCGGTATGGGAGCACGATCGTCGCGTTCGACGACGCCCCGCCTCGAGGTGTCGCGGAGCCGTCTGCATCCTCACGATCTTCCCGCGGACCATGCGGGCGAGACCACGGCCCCCCGAAAGGCCGTGAGTGGCGAGGGAGCCGGCCCCGGTCGCGCTGTCGAGCCTGAAAACGAACGTGTCAGCATCCCGGCTGCACACCGATTCGGTCGGCCGACGCCGGCCGAGGAACTGGAGAAATCATGATCAGCAAAGGTGCTGCAGCGCGCTGCGCTGCGGGTGTGCTCGGCGGGCTCATGCTCGTCGGAGTGGGAACGGCGGCGTTCGCCGCCTACCCCGACCCCGAAGGCAGCTCGGGCGTGGATGTGAAGGTCGACATCGCCGAGGTGCAGAACGGCGCACTGAGCCTGACGGTGGAGAACACCGAGACGGCACTGACCGAGACCGGCTCGACGGCGGAGTACCGCCAGTTCACCGGCGCCCTGCCGAACGTCACGGTCACCGACACGCGCACCGAGGTGCCCTCGGGCGTCTTCTGGTACGTGACGGGCCAGGCGAGCGACTTCGTGGGTGCGGCGGGTCAGCCGTCGATCACCCCCGACCACCTCGGCTGGTCGCCCGCGCTCGTGACCACCGGCAACGGCGAGGTCGCCGCGGGCGACGAGGTGAAGACGTCACTCGACGAGGCGCCGAACAACGTCGGCCTCACCGGCGAGGAACTGCTCGCCCTCTCGCTCGACTCCGCGAGCTCGACCGCGGCTTCCGGCCAGTGGACGGCCGGCGCCAACCTTGTGCTCAAGACCCCGGTCGATGTCGCCCCGGGTGGCTACACGTCGCTGCTGACGCTGTCGCTGTTCGAAGACGCGCTCTGAGCCGGCTCCCCCGGCGGTCGGGTCGGCGCGACATCGCCGGCCCGACCGCACCCCCGACCTCATTTCACTGACCGCATCTCTTCGACCAGGACTCGCCATGAACACATCTCGTCTTCGAGCCGCGCTCGCCGCCCTCGCGACCGTCGCAGGTGCCGCCGCGCTGACCGTGACCGCGACCCCTGCTGTGGCCGACGAGGCCGCGGCGGTATCGTGGTCGGTCACGCCGGCCGATGCTTCGGGGCCCGACGGCCGAGTGGCCATCGAGCACGAGCTCGACGCAGGCGAGACTCTGGAAGACCACTTCGCGGTGCGCAATCTCGGCACTGAAGCGGTCACCTTCCGGGTCGCGGCCGCTGATGGCTTCTACACCCGCAGCGGGCGCTTCGACATGCTGCCGTCGGATCAGGAGTCGGTGGACGCCGGCACCTGGATCGCCCTGCCCGAGAGCGTCACGGTGGAACCCGGCGGCACCGTCGTCGTTCCCTTCACGATCTCGGTTCCCGAGAACGCGGAGCCCGGCGATCACGCCGCCGGCATCGCCGCCTCTGTGCTGTCGCTCAAGCAGGGCGAGGGTGCAGAGGTCGGGGTGGAGAGTCGCGTGGGGTTCCGCGTGATGACCCGCGTGACGGGCGAGCTCGCCCCGGCGTTCTCGGCTCAGAACGTGCGCACCGACTACCGCACCTCGTGGAATCCGCTCGAACCCGGACGCATCGACGTCTCCTTCGACGTGGTCAACGAGGGCAACACGCGTCTCGAGGTGGGCGGGGTGCTCGATCTCGCCGGGCAGCAGGTTCCGTTCCCTGATGAGAGCGCGGGCCGGCAGGAGATCCTGCCGGGGGAGCGTCACACCTTCTCGCTCGTTGTCGACCAGGTGTGGCCGCTGTTCGCCTTCCCGGGCGAGATCGCACTCGCACCATCCGTCACCACTGCCGACGGCCAGTCGACCGAGGTCGCGCCGGCGGCGACACCACTGTTCATCTGGGCGATTCCGTGGCCGCAACTGCTGGTGCTCGCCGGACTCGCCCTCATCGCCATGGCACTGCTCTGGCGCCGCAACCGCTCGACCCGTCGCATCGAAGAACTGGTCAGGCAGGCCCGCGAAGCAGGTCGTCGCGACGCCGTTCCCGAGCGCGCGGCATGAGCTGAGCTGTCAGTTCCCGGTTACGTATCGAAGGAGAACGTATGTTCCAACCGAAGTTCGCACTCAGGTCGGTTTCATTCGCCGCCGCGGCAGTGATGGCAAGTGTCGGCGTGTTCGCGACGACGAGCGCCGCGCAGGCCGCCGTCGAATGGAATCCGGAGTCGTCGTACACGACAACGGACGCCGGCGACGGCACCTACAAGGTGCCCATGCTCAAGTCGGATGTGCCGGATGTCGCCGTCGAGCGGGTCCCTGCGTCGCAGAACGACGAAGGCCGCGACATCTACTACATGGTCAGCACGACGATGCATCTCAGTCCGGGCGCACCGATCATGAAGTCGTACGACCTCGTCAACTGGGAGATCGTGAACTACGCGTTCGATCGCCTCGACATCAGTGATGCCGCATCCTTGCGGAACGGCAAGAACTCCTACGGCGAGGGGCAGTGGGCGTCGTCGATCCGTTTCCACGACGGCACCTACTACGTGCTGATCAATTCGCTGAACCTCGGCGGCGCCTTCCTCTACCGCACCGACGACATCGACAACGGAGCGTGGACGAAGACGGCGTTCGGTCGAGGCTTCCACGATCCTTCGCTCTTCTTCGACGATGCCAACGGCGGAACACCGTACATCTTCTACGGTGGCGGTGGCTCCAGCGCGGTTCGGCTGAACCCGACGCTGACGGCAGTCGAGCAGGACTTTCCGGACGTGATCCGCCGCAGCGACTACGCGGATAAGCCGTACATCGGTAACGACGACGGCATCTTCGAGGGTGCCCAGGTGTCGTTCATCGACGGCTACTACTACGTGGTGATGATCACCTGGCGCAGCGACGGTCGACAGGTCGTCATGTTCCGTTCGCCCGAACTGCTCGGGCGCCTCGCAGACACCCCGGTGACGTACGAGTCCCGCGGGGTGCTGAACTCGAACGGATTCGCGCAGGGCAGTCTCGTGCCCGTCTCGAATGACGCGGGCGGCGACGACTGGCATGGCTTCTTCTTCCGCGACTCGTATCCGGTCGGGCGCATCCCGGCGCTGATCCCGGCAACGTGGAGCAACGGCTGGCCGACGTTCGGCAACAACGGCGTCGTTCCGGTCGACGGCGTCTTCGAGAAGCCGATCGAGCTCACCCCGGAGCAGGAGCGCTTCGAGCGGCTCAAGAGCATCGTCGTGTCCGACGACTTCGACAACGATGCACCGCACCGTGCCTTCCAGGAGGAGCAGTGGACGGTGCCGACACCGCCCGACATCGATGAGACGCTGATCGGCGTCGAACTCTTCGCCAACCCCGGCGCCGAGTCCGGAAACACCGAGGGCTGGATTGCCAACGACGGCGCGACGCTCTCGACGACGCCCGACGCACACTCCGGCTCGACGGCGATCGCGGTCACAGGGCGGACCTTCACGGGATCGGGACCGGCGCAGATCGTCACAGGCAAGGTGCAGCACAACGTCACGTACGACGTCTCGGCATGGATCAAATACGACAACCCTGCGAGCCCGGCGACCAAGCCGTTCATCATCACTGCTCGGTACGGTGGCAACTTCGCCAACCTCACGCCCCAGACGGAGGTTACCCGCGGGACCTGGGTCAAGGTGTCGGGAACGTTTACGATTCCTGCATCCCAGGCTCTCTCCGACGCCCGCATCTTCATCGAGACTCCATGGGTGCCCAATCCGTCGTCAGACCCCGACACGCACCTCATGGACTACAAAGTCGACGACGTGTCACTCGTCGGACGGCCCCCCGTCTCCGGTGAGCTGCCGCATCCCGATGAGATCGCCCCGAACGGGTCGAACCTCGACCTGGCTTGGGAGTGGAACCACACACCAGACAACAGGTACTGGTCGCTCACCGACCGCGAGGGGTGGCTGCGGTTGACGGCCGGCAAGGTCGTGACCGGTGCGTACACGCACCGCGACCCCGGTGGCGAGCTCACCTGGCTCGAAGAAGCTCGCAACACGCTCTCGCAGCGCTCCTTCGGGCCTCGGCAGTCGGCCGAGACGAAGCTCGACATCTCGGGTATGAACGACGGCGACGTCGCCGGACTTGCAGCGTTCGGCCAGGACTTCTCGTACGTCGCGGTCCAGCGCGTGAACGAGGTGAACACGGTGGGGGTCGTCCATCGCGGACGTCCCTTCCCCGCATCGACCGACCAGGCGGCGGTTGAGAGCTTCCTCCCTGGGGCCACTGCGGAACTCGGGGATGCCACGGAGGTGCACCTGAAGGCAGATCTGGACTTCGCCCAGAGCGAAGGGCGGCTCTACACGACCTTCTACTACAGTCTGGACGGGATCGATTGGACCCAGCTCGGCAACGCCGTCGGACCGCTCGAGTTCGGCGGATCGATACACTTCATGGGGCACAGGGTCGCACTGTTCAACTACGCGACCCAGCAGACCGGCGGCCACGTCGACTTCGATCGCTTCCTGCTGAGCGACACCCTGACGTCGCAGAACCAGCCGCTCGACAAGAGCGACCTGGATGCCGCGATCGCCTACGCCGACTCGCTCGACTCGGGAGACTATCCCGCCGAGGCGTGGGCGATGCTCAACGCACTCGCCGAAGCGCGAACGGTGGCGGCAGGGGTGGTCGGCACGCAGAACCAGATCGACGCCCCCGAGCGCGCGCTCAGCTTTGAACTCGCTCGCCTCGGAACGCTGAAGGCGCTGGCGCCGTCACTCGATGTCGAACTGACGGCCGACACCCGCTGCGTGGCAGGAAAGGCTGTCGTCACGGTGCGCGCGAGCAATGCAGAGGAGGTGCCGATCACGGTCGCCTTCGAGACGGCGTACGGCAGCAAGTCCTTCGCCTCGGTCGCGCCGGGCAAGAGCGTGGCCCACGCGTTCACGACGCGTCTAACGAGCGTGCCGGCGGGCGTGGTATCCATGGATGCCACGGCGACCATCGAGGGCCAGCCGGTGACGGTGTCGCACGACGCGCCGTACAACGCACGGTCCTGCGGCTGAACGCGGGTGGTGGGGTCGTCACCGGCGGTCCCACCACCCTCGATCTCGACCGGCCGGCGTGCACGACCGACAATGGACCTGAAGGAGTAGGGAGAAGCGAATGACGCGCACGATCGCAGCAGTCGTCCTGCTCGGGCTGTTCGTCGGGGGGCTCCCGGCCCCAGCTGCGACCGAACCGCTCGACGACGGGGCGGGCGTCGAGATCGGCGTTCTCATCGAACCCCGCGCCGACTGCGCCGATGTGCGGCCGCCCTGCCGCTGCGACGCCGTAGGCACCCCTACGCTGCCGCCGGGCCTCGCCAAGAAGCCGATCCTGCCACCGGGGCAAGCCAAGAAGGCGACGCCGCCGCCAGGACAAGCCAAGAAGGCGACGCCGCGCGACTGGTGCGCGCCTCGCCCCGCCGGCGCGCCGATTCAGGGGCCGAACGAATAGGCTGGTGCCGTCGGCGCGCCGGTGAGCGCTCGAATATGGCGCGTCCGCGCAAGGGTACGCATCAGCGGCGAGACTTCCGCGAGACAGGAGACGGTCGTGAGTGACGTCGAGACGGGGGAACGCCCCGAGAAGCTCGGCATCCGCGAGGTTGCCGCGCTCGCCGGCGTCTCGCACATGACCGTCTCGCGCGTGCTCAACGGACATCCCAACATCCGCCCGGCCACCCGGCAGCGGGTGCTCGACGTCATTCAAGAACTCGATTTCAAGCCCAACAGCGCTGCGCGCGCGCTCGCGACGCAACGCACCCAGCGCATCGGCGTGATCGTCGACAGCTCGGTCGAGTTCGGACCGACCAGCACGCTGCGCGGCATCGAGTTCGCGGCCCGCTCGAGCGGGTACTCGGTCACCTCGGTGGCGATGCAGGACGACGCGAGCCTCACCCCCGAGGGCGCAGTGAGCCACCTCCTCGCCGAGGGCGTCGATGCGGTGTGCGTGGTCGCGCCGCGCTCCTCGTCGGTGTCGGCGCTGCGGCG
The DNA here is from genome assembly GCF_030815405.1 of Agromyces albus. NCBI lineage: Bacteria > Bacillati > Actinomycetota > Actinomycetes > Micrococcales > Microbacteriaceae > Agromyces > Agromyces albus. The sequence continues at coordinate 392,226 of NZ_JAUSWX010000001.1, forward strand.
CATCTCGATCGACGTGCCCGTGCTCGTGGTGAAGGCTGCGAAAGACCCGACCTTCCTCACCGTCAGCGTCGACCAGCAGCTCGGCACGACGCTCGCCGTCGACCACTTGGTCTCGCTCGGACACCGCGACATCCTGCATCTGGCCGGCCCGCTCGACTGGCTCGACGCGCGTGGTCGCGAGCGAGCGTTCCACGGCCGCATCGAGCAATGGGGGCTGAAAGCCCGCCCGATCGTCGTGGGCGACTGGACGGCCGACTTCGGCTACGACTACGCAGCAGGGCTCAGCGGAGTGCCCGAGTACACGGCGATGTTCGTGGCGAACGACGAGATGGCGTTCGGCGTCGTGCACGGCTTCTACGACCGCGGCATCCGAGTGCCCGAAGACGTGAGCGTCGTCGGATTCGACGATCTCCCGCTCTCCCGGCATTTCATTCCGCCGCTCACGACCGTGACCCAGAACTTCCACGCTCTCGGCGTCAAGGCGATGGAGGTGCTGCGCGCGGCGCTCGAGGGGCGCGAGATCCCGCAGCGCTCGAAGATTCCCAGTGAGATCGTCGTGCGCTCGTCGACGGCGCCACCGAGGCCATCATGATCGAGCGGGTTGCCTCGGCGCGACCGGTCGTCGAGATGACCGGCATCACCGTGGTGATCGAGGGCACCGCGGTGCTGCATGGCGTCGATCTGCGGCTGTTCGGCGGCGAGATCCACGCCCTCATGGGCGGCAATGGTGCCGGCAAGTCATCGATGGTGAAGGCGCTGACCGGCGCGTACCGCATCGATGCGGGTGAAGTACGCATCGACGGCGAGCGGGTCGCGGTCTCCGGACCTGCTGCGGCAGAGGCGGCCGGCATCGCCGCAGCCTTCCAAGACGTCGACCTGTGCGGCAACCTCTCCATCGCCGAGAACGTGATGATCGGTCACGAGGAGCGGCGCTGGTACGGCATCTCGTGGGGGGCCACGCGGCGGCGAGCCGTTGCGGTGCTCGACGAGCTGGGACTCGGCGACCTCGACCCCAAGCAGTCGGTGTCGGCGTTGTCGCCCGCCATCCAGCAGCTCGTCGCCATCGCCCGGGCACTCGTGACCCAGCCGAAGGTGCTCGTGCTCGACGAGCCCACCTCGAGTCTCGACGCCGACGAGGTGGCCACCCTCTTCCGTGCTCTGCAGCGGCTCCGCGAACAGGGCGTGGCGATCCTCTTCGTCTCGCACTTCCTCGAACAGGTCTATGCGATCAGCGACCGCATCACGGTGCTGCGCGACGGCCGCGGCCAAGGGGAGTACCCGACCCGAGAACTCGATCGCGCCGAGCTGATCTCGAAGATGATCGGCAAAGACCTCACCGAGCTCCGCCGGATCGGATCCGAGCGACGTGCCCATCGAGCGGAGCCGACCGGCGAGCCCGTGTATCGTGTGGTCGGCCTCGGTCGCCGGGGCGAGTTCGACGCGACCGATTTCGAGGTGCACCGCGGCGAGGTGGTCGGCCTCGGGGGCCTGCGCGGTTCGGGCCGGAGCGAGTTCGGCCAGTTGCTCGCCGGCGTCGTGCACGGTGACTCGGGAACGATCGAGATCGACGGCCGCAAGGTCGCGCTGTCGAACCCCGCGACGGCGTTGCGCCACCGCATCGCGTTCGCGAGCGAAGATCGCCGTGACGGCGGCATCATCGAGGAGCTGAGCGTGCGCGACAACATCGTGCTCGCACTCCAGGCGATCCGGGGCTGGGCGCGGCCGATCTCCCACGCCGAGCGCGATGCGCTGGTCGAGCGGTTCATGGAGTCGTTCGACATCGTCGCCCCTGGGCCGGATGCTCCGGCCAAGCAGCTCTCCGGCGGAAACCAGCAGAAGGTACTGCTTGCGAGATGGCTCGCCACGAGGCCCCGCGTGCTCGTGCTCGACGAGCCGACGCGCGGCGTCGACATCGCAGCGAAGGTCGAGATCCAGGCCCGCGTGGCGGAGATGGCCAGAGACGGCGTGGCCGTGGTGTTCATCTCGTCAGAGCTCGACGAGGTGGTGCGGCTGAGTGATCGCATCGCGATCCTCAAGGACCGCCGCAAGATCGGCGAGGTGAGCAACGGGCCGGGGCTCAGCGTCGACACGATCATCGAGATGATCGCGGCTGCCGACGAAGACGACGCGTAACGCCGACGAGGGCTTGCGAGCGTCGTTTCCCGAACGTTATGTTTCCGGGAACATCGTCTTGCGTTCCAGATCTTGTTCCCGGTAACATGCTCGGAGCGGCACGCATCGAGCGGAGCTGCAATCACACACACAGCCCGCGAGAGCGGGTAGAAGCCGGCAGCAGTGCCGGATCTCAAGGAGGAGATCACATGTCAGTTCAGAGGCGATTCACGAAGATCCTCGGCCTGGCGGCCGTCGGCGCGATCAGCATCGGCCTCGCCGCGTGCTCGAGCGGCGCCAGCGGTTCGGGCGGCGGAGAGGGCGACCTCACCACGGTCGGATTCGTCGCGGTGGGCCCCGAGGGTGCATGGCGCGAGGCGAACGAGACGAACATCCAGGACACGTTCACGAAGGATGCCGGCTTCGACCTGAAGTACGCGCCGGCCACGAACCTCGACCAGAAGTCGCAGATCGACGCATTCACGTCGTTCGTCGACGAGGGCGTCGACGTGATCCTGCTCTCGGCCACCGAGGCATCCGGCTGGGAGGACTCGCTCGCTCGTGCGCAGGAGGCCGAGATCCCCGTGATCCTGCTCGACCGCGGCATCGAGCCCGAAGACACGAGCCTCTACGTCACCCGCATCGCCCCCGACAACGTCGAGGTCGCCAAGGAGGTCGGCGCCTGGGCCGCCGAGCAGTTCCCCGATGGCGGCAACTACATCACCCTCGAGGGCCCCGCCGGCGTCGGCGTGGTCAACGAGCGCAATGAGGGCTGGAACGAGTCGGTCGAGGGCTCGAAGCTCGTGCAGGTCGCCGCGCAGACCGCGAACTGGTCGGCCGAAGAGGGCAAGAGCGTCACCGAGACGCTGCTCAAGGCGAACGGCAACAACATCCAGCTGATCTTCGCTCAGAACGACGAGATGGGCCTCGGCGCCGCGCAGGCAGCCGAAGAGGCCGGCCTCACGCCGGGCGTCGACATCAAGATCGCGACCATCGACGGCACGAAGTCAGCCATGGAGGCGCTCGCCGACGGCCAGCTCAGCTACGTGCACGAGTACAACCCGCTGTTCGGTGAGACCGCGCTCGAGGTCGTCGAGAAGGCGCTCGCCGGCGATTCGGTCGAGTCGTACATCATCGTACCGAGCGAGGCGTTCGACTCTGCCGAGGCAGCGCAGGCCGTGCTCGCCGACCGCAAGTACTGACGGTCGCCACGCCGCACTCGCGGCGAACGGCAACTGAGGTGCGGGGCCGGCTGCCACAGCGGCCCCGCATCGTCGTCCACAGAACGGCCGACCGCGTCGATGCGGCCGGAGCACAGAAATGCGAGTGCCATGACTGAAGCACTGCCCCACATCGAGATGCGCGACATCTCGATCGAATTCCCGGGCGTCAAGGCGCTGGATGGCGTGGACTTCCGCCTCTTCCAGGGCGAGATCCACGCCTTGATGGGCGAGAACGGCGCCGGCAAGTCGACGCTCATCAAAGCGCTCACGGGTGTCTACAAGATCGATGGCGGCTCCATCGTCGTCGCCGGCCAGGAGCGCCAGTTCCACGGCACCGGCGACGCGCAGAGCGCGGGCATCTCGACCGTCTACCAAGAGGTCAATCTCGTCACCAACCTCTCCATCGGCGAGAACGTGATGCTCGGCCACGAGGTGCGCGGGGCGTTCGGCGTCAACTGGCGAGCCACCCACACGGCCGCGACGGAAGCGCTCGCGACGCTCGGCCTCGAGCACCTCGACACGCACAAGCCGCTGTCGACCCTCTCGATCGCGCTCCAGCAGCTCGTCGCGATCAGCCGCGCGATGGCCGTCAAGGCGAAGGTGCTCATTCTCGACGAGCCGACGTCGAGCCTCGACGCGGCCGAGGTCGAGGGGCTCTTCCGCGTGATGCGGGTGCTGCGCGACCAAGGCGTCGCGATCCTGTTCGTGTCGCACTTCCTCGATCAGATCTACGCGATCAGCGATCGGCTCACCATCCTGCGCAACGGCCGTTACGAGGGCGAGTACCTCACGCGCGAACTCGACCGCCACGAGCTGATCTCCAAGATGATCGGCAAAGATCTCAGCACGCTCTCGTCGCTCGGCGGCAACCGTCGAGCCGAGGAGCGCGACTACGCCGTCGAAGAGCCGCTGCTCTCGGCGAAGGGCATCGGCCGGCGCGGCTCCATCGAGCCCACCGATCTCGACATCCACCGCGGCGAGGTGATCGGCTTCGCCGGTCTGCTCGGCTCGGGTCGCACCGAGCTCGCCCGACTGCTCTACGGCGCCGACCGCACTGACGAGGGCGAGATCACCCTGCACGGCGCACGTGTCGACATCAAGAGCCCGGCCGATGGCCTCGGCAAGCGCATCGCATTCTCGACCGAGAACCGTCGCGACGAGGGCATCATCGGCGACCTGACCGTTCGAGAGAACATGATCCTCGCGGTGCAGGCCGAGCGCGGATGGGCCCGGCCCATCCCGCGCAAAGAGCAGGACGAACTCGTCGAGAAGTACATCACCGCGCTCAACGTGCGGCCGGCCGACCCGAATCGGCTGATCAAGAACCTCTCGGGCGGCAACCAGCAGAAGGTGCTGCTCGGCCGCTGGCTCGCGACCACGCCCGAGCTGCTGATCCTCGACGAACCGACGCGCGGCATCGACGTCGGCGCGAAGGCCGAGATCCAAGAGGCCGTCGCGGCACTCGCCGAAGACGGCGTCTCGGTCGTGTTCATCTCCTCCGAACTCGAGGAGGTCGTGCGCCTGAGCGAGCGGATCATCGTGCTCAAGGACCACCAGAAGATCGGCGAGATCGTGAACGGCCCGACGGTCACCGCGCAGCAGGTCGTCGACGTCATCGCGGCACATGGTGTCGAGGCGGCCGCGCACAGTGGCATCATCGATGCCGAAGCAGGTCTGCACCCGAGCGACAGCCGGCAGGCGAGCGCGCATGCGCTCGCCCTGGCGAAGGAGGAATCATGAGCACCGATGCTCGATGGTCATGGCTGCGCGAACTCATTCGCAAGCCGTTCTTCTGGGGGCTGATCGCCATCGTCGCGCTGCTCGCCCTGAACGTGCTGAAAGACCCCAACTACCTCGCGCTCTCGATCAATCCGGTCAACGGCAACCTCGTCGGCAACGTCGTCGACATCCTGCGGGCCTCCGCGCCGATCCTGATGATCGCGGTCGGCATGTCGCTCGTCATCGCGACCGGTGGCATCGACCTCTCGGTCGGCTCGGTGATGGCCGTCTCGGGCGCCGTCGCGATGGTGTTCATGAAAGAGGCTGGGGAGTCGGGCTCGCTCGGCGCCGCACTCGGCGCGATCGGCCTCGCCCTGCTCGTCAGCGCGGTGCTCGGCGCGGTGAATGGCGTGCTGGTGGCCTACGTCGGCCTGCAGCCGTTCATCAGCACGCTCATCATGATGCTCGCCGGTCGCGGTATCGCGAAGGTGATCACCGAGGGGCAGAACACCTCGGCCACGAACGACCCGTTCCGCTGGATCGCGAACGGGTTCGTCATCGGCCTTCCCGTCGTCTTCCTCCTCGCGATCCTGATCGTGCTCGTCGTCGGCTTCGTGGTTCGCCGTAGCGCGCTCGGCCTCATGATCGAGGCGATCGGCATCAACCCGAAGGCGAGCCGCATGGCGGGCATCAAGCCGAACGGCCTGCTGCTCACCGTCTACATCCTGAGCGCGGTGCTCGCCGGCATCGCCGGCATCATGTCGGTCGGCACCGTGATGACGGTCGACGTCTCTCGCACTGGCTACCAGATGGAACTCGACGCGATCCTCGCCGTCGTCATCGGCGGCACCTCGCTCGCCGGCGGCAAGTTCTCGATCGGCGGCGCGGTCGTCGGCGGCCTGCTCATCGCGACGCTCGACAAGACCATCGTCTTCCTCGGCATCTCGTCGTCTGCCACCCCGGCGTTCAAGGCGATCGTGATCGTCGTGCTGTGCCTCCTGCAGTCCGAACGCGTGCGCAGCTGGTTCGTGCAACGGCGCAGGCCCCCCCAGGGGCGGATGACACCGAGCCCGGCTCCGGTGAAGCAGGAGAACCAGGAGGTGACGGCATGACCGCCGTGCAGACCCCTCGGGCCGACTCGTCGGCCGAGGCATCCGCAGTCTCGAAGCTCGTAGCGCGCGTGAAGCGCGTCGTCGCATCGAACCCGTCGGTGCTGCCGACCGTCGCGGCGATCGTCATCTTCATCGGCATGGTGATCTACGGCGAAGTGGCCTACGGCCGCATCGTGCAGGCCAACACGCTGTCGAACCTGCTCATCAACAACGCGCACCTCATCATCCTCGCGGTGGCCATGACGTTCGTGATCCTCACGGGCGGCATCGACCTGTCGGTCGGCTCGATCATCGCGCTCTCGAGCGTCGCCGGGGTCATGCTCTCCAACGCCGGCTGGGATCCGCTCGTCGTGATCGTGCTGATGATCCTCATCGGCACGGTGTTCGGCCTGGCCAGCGGCATCCTGATCCAGTACTTCAACGTGCAGCCGTTCATCGCGACGCTCGCGATGATGTTCCTCGGGCGGGGCCTCGCGGCGCTGCTCAGCACCCAGCCCGAGCGGCTTCCCGAGGATTCGCCGATCCGATGGCTCGGCGAGCAGTTCAAGGTCGTCGACGGCGAGAAGGTGAACGACGTGGTGGTCACGCCCGGTGTCGTGATCGCGCTGCTCGTCGTGCTCGCCGCCTTCTTCGTGCTGCATCGCACGCGCACCGGGCGCACCGTGTACGCGATCGGCGGCTCCGAGAGCTCGTCGGCGCTCATGGGCCTCGCCGTGCCGCGCACCAAGGTGCTCGTGTACGTCATCAGCGGCACGCTCTCGGGCGTCGCCGCCGTCGTCTACACCTCGCGTCTCGGCATCGCGCAGAACATCACCGGCATCGGCTGGGAGCTCGACGCGATCGCCGCGACCGTGATCGGCGGCACGCTGCTCACCGGCGGCTACGGCTACGTGCTCGGCTCGGTGATCGGCGCCCTCGTGCTCGGGCTCATGAATGTGCTGATCACGCGCGACGGCGGCATCCCGCCCGAAATGACGACGATCATCACGGGCGGCATCCTGCTGGTCTTCGTGCTGTTGCAGCGCGCGGTGACCTCGAAGCGGCATACCTAGCCGCCGGGCTCCGCGTCGTCACGACGGCCGGCACAGTGAAGGGCCGGATGCCGCGAGGCATCCGGCCCTTCGTCGTTCTCACGCTCGGTGTGATCCAGACCATCATCACGTTCGAGGGCACCCTCTCGTCGTGGTGGACGAGGATCTTCATCGGCGCACTGCTGCTCGTGTTCATCATCTTGCAGAAGGTGCTTACGGCCCGAAGGCGCTGAGCCTCCCGGCCCGGGGAACTGTGGGCAGCATAATCGACGGTAGTGGACGCGCCGGGGGCGCGAGGCAGGAGCGCAGCAGCGAGTGAGCGACCGGGACGACAAGGGGCGCGTCGCGACGATCTTCGACGTCGCGCGACTCGCAGGCGTGTCGCATCAGACCGTGTCGCGTGTGCTCAACGACCTGCCGAACGTGCGCCCCGCGACTCGCGCGCGAGTCGAGCAGGCGATCAAGCAGCTGCGCTACGTGCCTTCACCGGCCGCCCGCGCACTCGTCACCCGCCGCACCCGCACTCTCGGCCTGATCGTCACCGGCGCGCCCGACTACGGACCGTCGAGCACCGCGCTGCACTTCAACGAGGCTGCGCGCGACGCCCGATACTCGGTGATCACCGCGAGCATGCTCGAGACGGATGCCGCGGTCATGCGCTCGGCGGCCGAGCTGCTCGTGCGGCAGAACGTCGAGGCGATCGTGCTCATCGCGGCGCAACGTGCGGCGCTCGACGCGCTCGACGGCATCGAACTCGGCGTGCCGATCATCGCGGTCGCATCCGAGGATCGCGGCGGAATGCACCGGGTCTGGCTCGACCAGTACGCCGGCGCGCGCCTCGCCGTCGACCACCTCGTCAGCCTGGGCCACCGCGAGATCCGGCACCTCGGCGGACCACCCAACGCGATGGACGCCGCCGAGCGCATGCGCGGCTGGTCGGCCGCGCTCGCCGAGCACGGACTGCCGGCTCGCGAGCCGTTGCTCGGCGACTGGACGCCTGGGAGCGGTTATGTGCACGGCCGAATGCTCGCCCGCGACGCCGAGATGACCGCGGTGTTCGTGTCAAACGACCAGATGGCGATCGGCGTGGTGCACGCGCTCGCCGAGGCGGGCCTCTCGGTGCCCCATGATGTGAGCCTCGTGGGCTTCGACGACATCCCCGAGGCGGCCTACGTCGCCCCGCCGCTCACGACCGTGCGGCAGGACTTCGACGCGCTCGGCCGTGCCGCCATGGCCGGGGTGCTCGGCGTGCTCGGCGACGACGAGCGGCTCGTGCCCGAGCCGAGCGTGCCCGACCTCATCGTGCGGGCGAGCACGTCCGCCCCGAGCCGGGATCGCGTCGCCCTCACCCCCTGAGGGCGGGCACCGCCCGACGCCGCCTCCGGCGGGCCGACCTTGGGCGTCGGGGCGTCGCCAGCCACATCGAGAGTGCGCTTCGTGTCGGAATGCCGCGCGCATTCCGACACCAAGCGCACTCTCGGCGCCCGGTGGTCGAGTAGCGCCCGGCGCAGCCGGCCGCGTATCGAAACCACCACGCGCACGCTCGGTGGTTGAGCAGCGCACGGCGCCGCTCACAGGACGCCGAGGATGGTGCCGCCGAGAAGTGGGCCGTGCCGCCGCATCAAGCGGGGGAGGGCGAAGCCGCGCCAGCCGGGCTCCTCGCCCAGCGGCCCCCGAGGAGGAGGGTCGTCACGAACGCCAGGGGGTACGCGAGGATCAACGAGAGGGTCAGCGGCTCGAACGAAGCGAGGACCCCAGGCACCACGATCGCGCCCAAGAGAATCGTCCTCTGCAGAATCGGTCGATTCGTCGACTTGTCTACCGGTTTTCGAGAGAGAAGGTCCTCCAGAGCGTCTGTCGGACTCGCCCTCCATCGAGAGTGCGCTTGATGTCGGAATGCCGCACGCATTCCGACCGCAAGCGCACTTTCGGATGGTTGAGTAGCGCCCGGCGAAGCCGGCCGCGTATCGAAACCACACACGTGAACCAGGGGGCCGGGCGGCGCCGGGCACCGCGCCGCCCGGCGCCGCGAGCGCGTCGATTCGCGACATCCGGAGCCCGATTCGAGCCGACATTGTCGCGAATTGACGCGCTCGTCTCCGCGGCATCCGCTCGCTTACTGCTGCGAGTAATCGGGCAACTGCTGCAGGGTCCACTTGTTGCCGTCGGGATCGTTCACAGTGACGAAGCGGCCCCACGGCTGCTCGTCGACGCCCTCGGCCTCGACTCCCTTGGCGCGGAGATCGGCGAGCACGGCGTCGGCGTCGGGGATGACGACCTGGATCGAGTCCTGCTGGCCTGGCTGCAGCGTGCCGCCGATGCCCTCGCCGAACGCGATCGAGCAGGCCGAGCCGGGCGGCGTGCACTGCACGAAGCGCAGCGTCTCGGAGACCCGCTGGTCATGGTCGGCGTTGAAGCCGAGCTTGTTCACGTAGAAGTCCTTCGCGCGGTCGACGTCGGTGACGGGCACGAAGATGAGTTCGATCTTCCAGTCCATGGGGCGTGCTCTCCTTCTCGAGTGGCGATCTGCTTCATCGTGGCACCGACCCCCGACGGCCGTTGGTTGAGTAGCGCCCGGCGAAGCCGGCCGCGTATCGAAACCACACCCGAACTGCCAAGATTGACCCCATGGCGCTGAACATCACGGGAGATACGGCGGCCGACGAGCTGCTCGGCAACGACGCGTTCGCACTGCTTACGGGCATGCTGCTCGACCAGCAGGTGCCGATGGAATCCGCCTTCGCTGGTCCTGAGAAGATCCGCCAGCGCATCGGCACGATCGACCCGGCGGCGATCGCCGACTACGACCCCGACGCGTTCGTCGACGTGTTCAAACAGACCCCGGCGGTGCACCGTTTCCCCGGCTCGATGGCGGGCCGGGTGCAGGCGCTCGCGGCGGCCGTTCGCGACGACTGGGGCGACGACGCATCCGCCATCTGGACGCAAGGCGACCCCGACGGCGCCGAGGTGCTGCGACGGCTGAAGGCGCTGCCCGGCTTCGGCGAGCAGAAGGCGAAGATCTTCCTGGCGCTGCTCGGCAAGCAGCTGGGATTGAAGGCGAGCGGATGGCGCGAGGCCGCCGGTCACTATGGCGAAGACGGCGTGTATCGCTCAGTCGCCGACATCGTCGACCCCGAGTCGCTCGTCAAGGTGCGTGCCACGAAGCAAGCGGCCAAGGCCGCCGCGAAGGACGCGAAGAGCTGAGGGCGGTCGGCGCTACTCAACCACCGGAGGGGCGAGGCGGCCGAGCACGCGGGACGAGACATCCGCCAGCGCCCGCTTCTCGTGGGGCTCGAGCTGGTCGAGGAAGAGACTGCGAATCGCCATCGCGTGATCGCGCATCGCTTTAAGCAGGGCGAGGCGACCTGCCTTCGTGAGCACGACGAGCGTGCCGCGGGCGTCGGTGTCGTGCTCGACGCGCTCGACGAGCCCGCGGGTCGCCATGCGCGTGAGCTGGTGCGACACTCGGCTCTTTTCCCAGCCGATCTTCTCGCCGAGGGCACTCGGTCGAAGCTGATGCTCAGGAGCCTTGAAAAGCGTGAGCAGAACGCCGTAGTCGCCTTGCGAGATGCCCGCGTCGCGTTGCAGCCGACGGTCGAGCTCGCGTGCCAAGTGGTTGTGCATGGCTACGAAGCCGCTCCAGAGCGCCCACTCGGCCTCGTCGATCTCGGACACCTCAGACATGCTCTCGAGACTACCCGACGGTTGGTTGACACGTCAGCTTTCACATCGGCGATCAGCGCGGGTCAGTCGACGAGGAACTCCGCGATCGTGAGCGCCATGCGCCGCGGCTCCCAGGTGTGATCGGATGCCGGGATGACGCGCTTCTCGGCGTTCGGCAGCGCCGCGACCATCGAGTCGGCCGCCGGCCCCATGAAGTCGAGGGTCTCCTCACCGACGAGCGCGAGGGTCGGCTGCGTGATGTCGCGCCAGAGCTCGGCGCGCGGCGCGCTCTGCGTCCACTCGAGCGCCTCGGAGTCTGGCTCGAGGCTCGGGCCAAGCGCAGTCATGATCGGCCAGCCGGGGCTCGCCTTCGCACCATCGAGCCATTCGCGCGGCATGTCCTTCATGAAGTACTCGATCGTGGCGTCGCCGTCGCCGGCGGCGATGCGCTCGCGCAAGCCCGCGAGGAACTCGGCGCCCTGCGAGCCGAGCTCCTCGTCGAGCGGTACCTCCCAGAGGACGAGCTTCGAGATCGGGAGCCCGGATGCCGCAGCCGCGAGCGAGATCGCACCGCCCGACGAGCTGCCGAACAGGGCGACCGCGTCGTCGGCTCCCTCGGTCACCGCGGCGATGATCGCGCGCAGGTCGTCGAGCGTCTGCGCGAGCGTGATCGGGCCATCCGCCGGGCTCTCGCCGCGCCCGCGCCGGTCGTAGTTGACGACCGTGAAGCCATGCGACGCAAGCATCGTCGCCATCTCGGCCGTCGTGGGATCGAACGCGCGGAACTGCATCGCCCCGTGGACGATGATCACGGGCGGCCCGGAGCCCTCCTCTTCATAGGCGATGCGGGTGCCGTCGGCGGATGTCGCGTACAGGGTCATCGTCGAGTCCTTCCTCCTGCTCGGGGTCAGGCTACCCAGCCCGTCCGACGTCCGCATCGGACGGTGGCCGTGTGGCGTGGCCGGGGGACTCGATACGCCCGCTTCGCGGGCTACTCGACCGCCGGCGCGACGCCGGCAGGAATGTCAGTGGGTGGTGGCATCGTTGGAGTCACAACACCATATGTAGGGGTCGGCGGGTCGAGCAGGCCCAAGGGATCGTGGCAGGCAACACGCCGCGACACGCCCGGCATCCGTCCACAGGCGAAGAGTTTTCCAGCTCGCCGCATGTGGATAACCTCGGGGCCACCCGCGAGAATCCGCCGATCGTCGCGACATCCGTTGTGCACAGCCGGTGGAGAACCCGGTGGATAACTACACGAATGTAACTACAGCATGTTGTGCCAGTTCTGTTCCGCAGGCACTAGATGTAGTATTAGAAGTCCAGTGAGGTACTGGGGGCGAGCTCCCTCGGGAGCCCGGAGAACGAGGGGAAGACAATGACGGTTACGGTTTACACGAAGCCTTCGTGCGTGCAGTGCAACGCCACGTATCGTGCCCTCGACAGCAAGGGCATCGAGTACGAAGTGCTCGACCTCTCTGTCGATGAGAACGCCCTCGCGCAGGTCAAAGAGCTCGGTTACCTGCAGGCGCCGGTCGTCATCACCGACGAAGGCCACTGGTCCGGTTTCCGCCCCGACAAGATCGACGAACTCGCCTCACGCCTCGCATAGCGGCCCTCCGGCCGCTCGGGGGAGCAGCCGGAAGAGAACGCAACGCGAAGGATGAACCATGACGAACCTGGTCTACTTCTCGAGCGTTTCGGGCAACACGCAACGATTCATCGCGAAGCTCGGTCGCGCAGCGACCCGCATCCCGTTGTACGCGCGTGACGAAGCGCTCACGGTCGACGAACCGTATGTGCTCGTCGTTCCCACCTACGGTGGCGGCGACGGGCACGGCGCCGTGCCCAAGCAGGTCATCCGCTTCCTCAACGACCCGCACAACCGTGCCCTCATCCGCGGCGTGATCAGCGCCGGCAACACCAACTTCGGTACGGCCTTCGGCCTCGCCGGCGACGTCATCGCCGCGAAGTGCCACGTGCCACACCTCTACCGCTTCGAAGTATTCGGAACCCCTGACGACGTTCGCGCCGTCAACGATGGATTGGACGCATTTTGGCGAACTCAGCAATTGCAGACGGTGTCTCAGTGATCGAGGCACCTCGCACGGCGATGGATTACCACTCGCTCAACGCGATGCTCAACCTCTACGGTCCGAACGGCGAGATCCAGTTCGAGAAAGACCGTGAAGCGGCGCGCGAGTACTTCCTGCAGCACGTCAACCAGAACACCGTCTTCTTCCACTCGCTGAAAGAGCGCCTCGACTACCTCGTCGAGAAGGAGTACTACGAGCAGGCCGTGCTCGACCAGTACTCGTTCGAGTTCATCCAGAAGCTCAACGACCTCGCCTACTCGAAGAAGTTCCGCTTCGAGACCTTCCTCGGCGCGTTCAAGTACTACACGAGCTACACGCTCAAGACGTTCGACGGCAAGCGCTACCTCGAGCGCTTCGAAGACCGCGTCGTCATGACCGCGCTCGGCCTCGCGCAGGGCGACGAGCAGCTCGCCGTCGACCTCGTCGAAGAGATCATCGGCGGCCGCTTCCAGCCGGCCACCCCCACGTTCCTCAACACGGGCAAGGCGCAGCGCGGCGAGCTCGTCTCGTGCTTCCTGCTCCGCATCGAAGACAACATGGAGTCGATCGCCCGCGGCATCAACTCGGCGCTCCAGCTCTCGAAGCGCGGTGGCGGTGTGGCACTGTCGCTCAGCAACATCCGTGAAGCCGGTGCGCCCATCAAGCAGATCGAGAACCAGTCCTCGGGCATCATCCCCGTCATGAAGCTCCTCGAAGACAGCTTCAGCTACGCCAACCAGCTCGGCGCACGCCAGGGCGCCGGCGCCGTGTACCTCAGCGCGCACCACCCCGACATCCTGCGCTTCCTCGACACCAAGCGTGAGAACGCCGACGAGAAGATCCGCATCAAGACGCTGAGCCTCGGCGTGGTCGTGCCCGACATCACGTTCGAGCTCGCGAAGAACAACGAAGACATGTACCTCTTCTCGCCGTACGACGTCGAGAAGGTCTACGGCAAGCCGTTCGGCGATGTGCCGATCAGCGAGAACTACCGCGCCATGGTCGACGACGGCCGCATCAAGAAGACGAAGATCAACGCGCGCGAGTTCTTCCAGACCCTCGCCGAGATCCAGTTCGAGAGCGGATACCCCTACATCGTGTTCGAAGACACGGTGAACAAGGCCAACCCCATCAAGGGCCGCATCAACATGTCGAACCTGTGCTCCGAGATCCTGCAGGTGAACACGCCGACCACGTACAACGAAGACCTCTCGTACAACGTCATCGGCAAAGACATCAGCTGCAACCTCGGTTCGCTGAACATCGCCCTCACCATGGACTCGCCCGACTTCGGCAAGACCGTCGAGACCGCCATCCGCGGACTCACCTCGGTGTCGAACCAGAGCCACATCACGTCGGTGCGCTCGATCGAAGACGGCAACGACAAGTCGCACGCCATCGGCCTCGGCCAGATGAACCTGCACGGCTACCTCGCCCGCGAGCGCATCTTCTACGGCAGCGAAGAGGGCATCGACTTCACGAACATCTACTTCTACACGGTGCTGTTCCACGCGCTGCGGGCGTCGAACCGCATCTCGATCGAGCGCGGCGAGACCTTCGACGGCTTCGCCGACTCCAAGTACGCGTCGGGTGAGTTCTTCGACAAGTACACGGATGCCGCGTGGGTGCCCGAAACCTCGAAGGTCGCCGGGCTGTTCGAGGCATCCGGTGTCCACATCCCGACGCAGCAGGACTGGCGCGAGCTCAAGGCCTCGGTGCAGGAGCACGGCATCTACAACCAGAACCTGCAGGCCGTGCCGCCCACCGGGTCGATCTCGTACATCAACAACTCGACGGCGTCGATCCACCCGATCGCGTCGAAGATCGAGATCCGCAAGGAAGGCAAGATCGGCCGCGTCTACTACCCGGCGGCGTTCATGACGAACGACAACCTCGAGTACTACCAAGACGCCTACGAGATCGGCTACGAGAAGGTCATCGACACCTACGCCGCGGCGACGCAGCACGTCGACCAGGGCCTCTCGCTCACGCTGTTCTTCAAAGACACGGCGACGACGCGCGACATCAACCGCGCGCAGATCTACGCGTGGAAGAAGGGCATCAAGACCATCTACTACATCCGCCTGCGGCAGATGGCGCTTGAAGGCACGGAGCTGGAGATGTGCGTCTCGTGCATGTTGTAGTGAGTAATCCTCAGGCTTCCAAACTGATTACATCAACTCGAGACATCCGTCAGAAGGATTGAAATGACTCTCACAGACCCGGTCAACTCGGCACAGAATGACCCGGCACACGTCGGCGGCAAGCTCAAGCTCGTATCCCACGTCAACGCGATCAACTGGAACAAGATCCAAGACGAGAAAGACGTCGACGTCTGGAACCGGCTCGTCAACAACTTCTGGCTGCCCGAGAAGGTGCCGCTGTCGAACGACGTGCAGTCGTGGAACACGCTCACGCCCGAAGAGCAGACGCTGACGATGCGCGTGTTCACCGGGCTGACGCTGCTCGACACGATCCAGGGCACGGTCGGCGCGGTCTCGCTCATCCCTGACGCGATCACCCCGCACGAAGAGGCGGTGTACACGAACATCGCGTTCATGGAGTCGGTGCACGCGAAGAGCTACTCGTCGATCTTCTCGACGCTGTGCTCGACGAAGGACATCGACGACGCCTTCCGCTGGTCGGTCGAGAACGAGAACCTGCAGAAGAAGGCTGCGATCGTCATGGAGTACTACCGTGGCGACGAGCCCCTGAAGCGCAAGGTCGCCTCGACGCTGCTCGAGAGCTTCCTGTTCTACTCGGGCTTCTACCTGCCCATGTACTGGTCGTCGCGGGCGAAGCTCACCAACACGGCTGACCTCATTCGCCTCATCATCCGCGACGAGGCCGTGCACGGCTACTACATCGGCTACAAGTTCCAGAAGGGACTCGAGCGGGTCGACCAGGCCAAGCGCGATGAGCTGAAGGACTACACGTTCTCGCTGCTCTACGAGCTCTACGACAACGAGGTGCAGTACACGCAAGACCTCTACGACGGCGTCGGCCTGACCGAAGACGTCAAGAAGTTCCTGCACTACAACGCCAACAAGGCCCTCATGAACCTCGGCTACGAGTCGATGTTCCCCTCGTCGGTCACCGACGTGAACCCGGCAATCCTCTCGGCACTCTCCCCGAACGCCGACGAGAACCACGACTTCTTCTCGGGGTCTGGGTCGTCGTACGTGATCGGCAAGGCCGTGGTCACTGAGGATGAGGACTGGGACTTCTAGGCGAGACATCGCGGTAGTTGGTCTAACGAGGCGTCCGAACTCCCGGCAGCATCACGTTGGCGTTCTGGGCCTGCTGCTGCTGGGAGTCGGCCTCGGAGATCGCAGTGGATGAGCGCGTTGCGCTTGTAGCGTTTGAGGCGGCTTCACCGGGCACTTTCGCGGGCGGGTGCTACGAGAATGGCCAGCCCGCGAGATGCACGCTGCGACCCGTACAGCGCTGCGTTCACCGGCTGGCCGCCGCGGGACCGGCTAGTGCGACATCGCGAACCGAGCTCCCGGACCGTCGCTAGGATCGCCGGATGCGCTTGTACATTCCCGGAGCGGGACGGACGGGTCACCAGGCGTGGCCTTTCGCCGAGGAACGGGACGCGGTGTTCGCGTCCTTCGAGCCCGGCGCGTCGGTCCATGCGAAGGTGGAGGAACTCGCTCGAGTGGCGCCTGCGGAGCCCGTCACGGTGGTCGCACACTCGCTCGGAGCGATATCCGCGGTCCTTGCCGCGGCAACAGGAGACATCCGAGTCCGTGATCTCGTCCTCGTTGAACCCGCGTTGTATGACCTCGCCCGAGGCCACGATGCCGTCGAACGTCACATCGAGGTGATGTCTCGCGCTCGGGAGCTCGCCCGAGCCGGGGACCTGGCGGGCTATTGGGACATTGTGCGTCCGCTCATGTTCGGCGGGCCAGCAGATCCGGCGAACTGGCCCGCCGAGCGCCCACGCGCCGCGTTCTTCGCAGCGCTGGAAGCTCCCTGGGGCCACCGGATCCCGACCGACGTCTTTTCCACCGTCCCAACGCTTGTGGTCACGGGCGCGTGGAACGCGGAGTATGAAGCCATCGCCGACGAGCTTCGCGCACACGGCGCAATCCACGCGAAGCTCAGCGGAACCCGGCACAGACCGCAGGATCACGAAGACTTTGAGACAGTCGTCCGCGAGTTTCAGACCCGCGATAGCCAAACGCCCGGTCACGGACTCTCCATTCACCTGCGGTGGTGCCCCTCGTGGGCGGCCAATAGAGTGGCAGGATCCGAGCGACCTTCAAAGGAACGTGGTCATGCAGTCATACGCGAACGTGTTGCACACCTACATGGAAGCGCTCGGCCGTAGCGACTACGCGACCATCGTGGGCTTGTTCGCGCCCGAGGGGACCGTGCGGTCCCCCTTCTTAGGTGAAATGCCTGCCGAGCCCTTCTTTGACCGGCTCGGCCAGGCGTCGGAAACGAACGTCATCACACCCATCGACGTTTTTCTCAGCGAAGGCGATATGAGGCGCGCCGTCGCGTACTTCCAGTACGACTGGACGGTCAGAGACGGATCTCTGATCACCTTCAAGGTGATGGACTTGTTCTCATTCGCACCAGATGGCGGCGACAAGGTCACCTACCTCGACCTCATCTACGACACCCACCCGATCCGCGAGACTCACGGGAACAAGTACGAACCGCCTCTCTGAACGATCCGCCTACGGGACGCACACCGGGGCAACCGCGAACGGTAGTCGTCGGCAATCGGCTGGGAACAGATCAGCGTTTGCAAGAGGACGTTTGTGTCGAGGTCGGGGTGGACCCCGGTGACCGAGAATCGAAGCATGACGGAACCGGCCGAGTTCATCGACCGCATCCTCCAGGCCGAGGGCACTGAGGTGCGGGCGGATGCGGACGCTGACCGGATCGGGGTCGGCCTGAAGTTTTACGGCGCCTCGGTCGGCGCGGTGCGCGGCGCGGTTCGTGACGCAGATCGACGGTATCCCGGGATGTCACACGACGAGGTCACGGCGCTCGCGTCGGAGTTGTGGTCGCAGCCGGTGTACGAGCGCCGGCTCGCGGCGATAATCCTCCTGCAGCGCTTTCTGGCGGTGCTACAAGGGAGCGACCTCACCCGGGTCGAGCAGTTCCTTCGCGACGCGCGTGTCCTTGAGCTCGTCGACCCACTCGCCATCGACGTCGTCAGTCCGCTGCTCGATCGGTTGGAGGAACCGGACGCGACGCGCGCACGACGGATCATCGATCGTTGGTCGGAGTCCGAAGACTGGAACCTGCGCCGTGCCGCCGGTTTGCTCTGAGCGTGAATGAAGGCGAAGCTGCCCAGATGACCACCGACATCGAGCTGGCGCGGATCGCGGCCGGCGCCGTCACGCTGCACGACGCGCGCCGCAAGGTGCGGTGGAGCGTCGACCTCGAGCCGTTCGAGATCGGGGTGTACGCGGTGACGCAGGAGCAGCTGGCCGAGATGATCGGGGAGACGGCGTCGCATCCCCGCCGGCCCGCCACGGGTGTCAGTTGGCTGCGTGCGATCCGGTTCTGCAACGCGGCATCCGAGTGGGAGGGACTCGACCCCGTCTACACCTTCGATGGCGAAGACGTCACGTGGCACGTCGACGCCGACGGGTACCGCCTGCCGACCGAGGCGGAGTGGGAGTTCGCGTGCCGGGCGGGATCGACGCGCCCGCACTACGGCCCGCTCGACGAGGTCGCCTGGACGAGCGCCGACGGCGTGACCGCACCGCAAGACGTCGGCGGGAAGCATCCGAATCTCAATGGGCTCTTCGACACCCTCGGCAACGTGTGGGAGTGGTGCTGGGACCTGCTCGATCCCGCCCGCTACGACGCCTATCGTGTGTTCCGCGGCGGCGGGTTCGCCGATGACGCCTGGAGCGTCAGGGCGTCGACCCGGCGGGGCGGCGCTCCACGGATGCACCACCAAGACGTCGGGTTCCGCGTCGCGCGCGGTGGCTTCGATGCGACGGATGCCGCGCAGGGATGGTCGGCGGAGGCCGACCGGGAACGGGCCGCAATCGAGGGCCCGCTGCCGTCGGGGTGGACGCCGCGCCGCACGTGAAGTGACGCGATCTCGTCTCGCGCGGTCTCCACGGCGTATCCGCGCCGGTGGCACCGCCGGGACGAAGAAGCTCGGACCGTGCGAGGGGTTGGGCCGACAACGCGTGAGTATGCTCGTGAAATGGCATCACCGACCGAACAGTTGGCGCCCGCACTCGACATCGACGCCCGGCTCACCGAGATCGAGAGCCGCGTGAACCTGCTCGTCAACGTCACGCCACTCAACGCGGCGGAGGCGTGGGCGGACTTCGAACGCAGTGACTTCGGCACGGCCCCCGCGCTGCGGCTGCGGCCGTTGGATTTCGACCCCGACCTGGCGCAGCGTGACCTGTACGACCTCGAGATCGAGAACGTGGACGACCCGGCGCTGCACACACTCTTCCGGGCGAAGAGGGACGAGATCGCCCGGCAGATCACCGCGTTGGAGGACCGCGACACGTCACGGTTCCTGTACGGGTCACTCCAGCTCTACGGAACGGTGGCCCCTCCGCTGGCCGCGGCGGCGGAGGAGCTGCTCGAGACCATCCCCCCGCAGGCGCCCAGCACCCAGACCGTCACGGCCGGGGCGTTCGCCGACGCGGCCCGTGCGGAGTTCGAGCGCTACCGCGCCGTGTACCCGGACTTCCCGGTCCGCGTCGAGGTACGGGACGACATCTCCGAGCTGATGGTGTCGTTCGGCCGCCTGCTCATCCCGGAGTCCGCCGTCTTCCGGGCCGACCGGGTCGAGGCGTTGCTGCACCACGAGGTCGGCACCCACGTGGTCACCTACCAGAACGGTGCCCGGCAGCCACTGACGATGCTGACCATCGGCCTGCCCGGCTACGACGAGACCCAGGAGGGCCTCGCCGTGCTCGCCGAGTACCTGACCGGCGGATTGGACCCGCGGCGGCTGCGCGTGCTCGCGGCGCGAGTGGTCGCGGTCGGCAAGATGCTCGACGGCGCCGGCTTCCTGGACATCTTCGAGTCGCTGCGGGCCGACCACCGCATACCGGCACGGACCGCGTGGTCCATCGCCATCCGGGTCGTCGTCGGGGGCGGTTTCGTGAAGGACGCGATCTACCTGCGCGGGATCACGCGCATCCTCGACGCCCTCGCCGAGGGCAGCCGCCTCGACGTCTTGCTCGTCGGCAAGCTCGCGTTGGACCACATCCCACTGGTGCAGGACCTGCTCGACCGCGACGTGCTCCACGCGCCGTGGGTTCGGCCACGCTGGCTTGACGTGCCCGGTGCGCAAGAGCGTCTGGAGAGGCTGCGCGCGGGCGCGACGGTCACCGACCTCTACGAGGGAGACGTGGCGGCATGAAACTCGCATTTCTCGTCAACGACGTTGACACCGAGCTGGATGAGTACGCGACCACCCGACTCGCCAGGGCGGCAGCCAGAGGCGGGCACGAGACCTGGTATGTCGGCGTCGGGGACCTCGAGCTCGGCAGCAGCGACGGGCTGTTCGCGGCCATGGCTCGCGCCGCGAAGTGGAAGAGCGATGACACCCTCGCGAGCTTCATGGAGAGGATCAAGGCGCGCGAAGCCGAGCGGATCATCATGGACGACCTGGATGCGCTCTTCCTGCGCAACGAGTCGATCGACGACCTGCAGGAGCGCCCGTGGGCCAGCCCGATGGGCGTGGTGTTCGGACAGATGCTCGCGGACCGAGGTGTGACGGTTGTCAACGACCCGAACATCCTCCGTCGAGCGACCAGCAAGCTCTACCTCGAGGAGTTCCCCGAGAAGATCCGACCACGGTCGCTGGTGACACGAAATCCGGAGGCGATCGAGCGGTTCGTCGACGAAGTCGGCCACTGCGTCGTCAAACCGTTGTACGGAGCCAAGGGACGCAACGTCTTCATGATCGAGGGCCCGGGAGAGACCAACCTTGCGCAGATGACAGAGGCGGTCCTGCAGGACGGCTACGCCATCATCCAGGAGTTCATCGACGGAGCCGAGGACGGCGATGCCCGAATCTTCCTGCTGGAGGGCCGCATCCTCGAGCGCGACGGCAGGCCGGCCGCCTTCCGACGCGTGCCCACGGGCAATGACCCGCGCGCCAACATCAGCACCGGCGGTCGGTCGGTGCCCCTCGAAGTCGGTGAGGTCGAGCTCGGCATCGTCGAAGCGATGGGCGACAAGCTCGTCGCCGATGGCATGTTCCTCGTGGGCATCGACGTGATCGGCAGCCAGGTGGTGGAGATCAACGCGGAGAGTCCCGGCGGGTTCCAGAGCGTCGAGAGGCTCTACGACATCGATATCGCCGAGACGGTCATCGAAGCCCTGGAACGCCGCGCGAGCCGGGGGTCCTGAGCCGTACCGCCGGTCATCCGGCGACGGGGGCTCCGCCACGGACGCGCCGGCTCGTGCCATACGGTGGAGAGACTGCGCGTCAAAGAAGATGCCCGCTTCATCCGTCGCACGAAGGGGCCATCTTGATCACGCTTGCCGCTGCCTTGGGCATCGCCCTTGTCGAATTGGGGATGGCCCTCACTCCCGGACCGAACATGGTCTACCTGGTCTCCCGCAGTGTCAGCCAGGGCTGGCGCGCCGGCATGGTGTCGATGGCCGGCACCGCTGTCGGCTTCGTCGTCTACATGACGATGGCGAACCTCGGGCTCGCTGCGGTGTTCATCGTGGTTCCCTGGCTCTACACCGCGCTGAAAGTGGCGGGTGCGATGTACTTGCTCTGGCTGGCGTACAAGACGCTCCGCCCGGGTGGCATGGCCCTGTTCGAGACCCGTGACCTCCCTCGAGATTCCGCAGGCAAGCTCTTCCGCATGGGGCTGGTGACGAACCTGCTGAATCCGAAGGCCGCGCTGATGTATCTGGCGCTGATTCCTCAGTTCGTCGATCAAGCCGCCGGCCACGTGGTCGCCCAGGGGTTCCAGCTGGGAGCTATTCAGATCGCGGTGGCCATGGTCGTGAATGGGGCGATCATTCTCACGGCGGGGTCGATCGCGGTGTTTCTTCAGCGCAAGCCCACGTGGATCCGCTGGCAGCGCTGGGTCACCGGAACCCTTCTTGGCGCGGTGGGCGTGAAGCTGGCACTGGATGCCCCAGCGCCCGCGTCGCCCGCGTAGTGGTCGGAGCGATTGCGAGTCAGACCTCGTGCAGGAGTATGCGATCGCCTCGGATGCCCCGCGCACCACTCCTGAGCATGGGCTGATCCCGATCTCGGGCATCGACGACCACAGCGACGCCGGGTCCTGCATCGCATGCAGGTCGTGAAGCCGAACGGCTGGATACCCCGGCGGCGTCAGCCGTCGCTCGCGCGCATCCCGGCAGAGCCCAGCACTCGCTCGACCGTGAGCTCGAGCACGACCCGGTTCGGATTCGGTCGCGGCTGCCGGTAGCGGGCGGCGTAGAGCGCGACGGCGAGAGCGATCGACTCGTGATCGGTGCGGATGCGGGCCGGGCCTTCGAAGCTGATCCAGCGCCGCCCATCCACGGTGTTGACGCTGGCGCGACCGCTGCGCTCGGCGTTGACGAACTTCTGCGAGCCGCGGCTGCCGATCACTCGCACGATTCCGTCGAGGTAGGTGATGCCGACCGGCACCGAGTGGATGCGCCCACGGCTGTCGAGGGTCGAGAGCGTGGCGAGGTGGTACTCCGAGAGGAACTCTCGTGCGAGGTCGGTCAGCATGTCGGCCTTTCGTGCAGAGATCTGGCAGTGTTGCGACGTCGCTCGCTGCAGCCTGCGTCAGCTGGTCTGGCGGACGCGGACCGCGAGTTCAGTCTGCGGACGATTCCCGGGGCGGGTTGTGCATGAACTCGATGCGGATGCCGTTGTCGTCCTCGACGAAAGACGCGTAGTAGCGGTCGTTGAACCGTGGGTACAGCTTCGGCTCGCGCACCGCGGTCCAACCCACGCCGAGCGCGATCGCATGCAGGCGATCGACCTCCGCGCGCGAATCGACGGCGAAGGCGAGGTGTTGCCAACCGACCCGGCCGTGCTGGTGCGGCGCGCTGTCTGCTTCGCGGGCGGGGAAGAGGATGAGCTCCTCCTCGCCCAGGTACCACGACACTGAGTCGTCCGCATCCTGCCGCGTGCAGCCAAGCGCCTGCATCACCGGATCGAACTGTGCGATCGAGCGAGGCAGGTCATGGACGGAGATGCCGAGATGGTCGAAGAGAGGCACCGAGACATCCTATGGGACAGCTGTTCCGCCCAACTCGGGCGCGTGGCCTTCCGCGCCGCAGTGTTCGTGGTGGCTACAGTTCCAGGGACCATCCTCTAGGAACCGTTGTCGAGCTCTCCCCGCAGATATTTCGGAGCCTGTACACGCCACGCTTCGGTCACAAGTTCGGCGAGATGGCCGTCGTCGATGCCGGCCATGCGGAACGCGACCTTCGGCTCGCCCCATGGGGTGGTGGTGCGCAGGAACACGTTGGGCGCCATTTGGATGAGGGCGAGCGCGTCGAGGGGGTCGGCAACCTTCACCCCGACCACGAGCTCGGCCGCGACGATCTCGCGGATGTCTGCGGGGACGCTCGGCCAAGGATGGCACTCCCACGCGTACAGCTTGCCGCGAACGAACCAAGCGGCGCCGCCCGTCGTCGCGCGCTCCTCGCTACCGGGCAGCCCGACGGTGGTGCGCCGCAGGTCGTCGAGGGTGGCCACGGTGCGAGCCTATGCCGCACTACCGACAGGGGGCAGACGGGCCGGATGCCGCGGTGCATCGGCCTTTCAGCGCTGCGAGCTACTCGACGAGCTTGCCAGCCGTCGACACGTCGCGCATGAGGGCCGCGATCTCGGCCGGGATGGGCGGGATCTCCTCGCGTGTGACGCCCGTCGAGGGCGACCAGACCAGGTTCACCTGCAGCGACTCGTCGAGTTCGGGGTAATCGCTGCGGTTGTGGCATCCGCGGGTCTCCCTTCGTTCGAGCGCCGCCTCCAGCGTGGCGCGAGCGGCCAGCGCCGCCGACTTGAGGTCGAAGGCGTGAGCCAGATCCTGGTAGCCGGCGATGTCGGGGTGGACCCCGATGTCGCCTATGCGGGCCTCGATCGCGTCGAGCTCGGCGAGGCCGGCGAGGAGGCCGGTTTCGTCGCGCACCACCCCGGCGTGCTCGGTCATGGTGTCGCGGATGGCGCGCTGCAGGGCGCGCACGTTCTCGGAGCCATCCGACTCCAGAAGTGAGGCGATCTCGCCGCGCGCGACCTGCACCGCTGCCGCCGACCGCTGCTGCGCTGAGAGCGAGCGCGAGTACTCCGCCGCGGCCTGCCCCACGATGCGTCCGAACACCAGCAACTCGATGAGCGAGTTACCGCCCAGGCGGTTGGCGCCGTGCAGCCCAGAGGATGCCTCGCCGATGGCGTAGAGCCCCGGGACATCCGTTCCGTGGTCATCGGGCCGCACCCACACGCCGCCCATCGAGTAGTGAGCGGTCGGCGCGATCTCGATCGGCGACTTCGTGATGTCGAGCATCTGCAGTTCGAGCATGGTCTGGTAGACGCGGGGGAGGCGGCTCATGATCGTCTCGCGCGGCAGGTGCGAGACGTCGAGCCAGACACCGCCATTGGGGGTTCCGCGCCCCTCCTTGATCTCGGTGTAGCAAGCGAGGGCCACGCGGTCGCGCGTCGACAGCTCCATGCGCTCGGGGTCGTAGCGGGCCATGAAGCGCTCGCCGAGGCCGTTCGTGAGGATGCCGCCTTCACCGCGTGCCGCCTCGCTGATCAGGGTGCCGGCAGCGTTCTCGGGCTCGATGATGCCCGAGGGATGGAACTGCACGAGCTCGGGGTCGCGCAGCCGCCCGCCCGCCTCGACGGCGAGCCGGAACGAGTCGCCCGTGTTCTCGTCGCGCCGCGACGAGGTGCGCCTCCAGATGCGGTTGTGACCGCCGGCGGCGAGGATGATGGCGTCGGCGTGGATCAGGTAGCGCGTGCCGTCTTCGAGGTCGAAGCCGTAGGCGCCGAAGACCGCGCCGTCGTCGTTGACGAGGATGCGGGTGACGTAAACGGTGTCGAGGATCGGCACGTTCAGCTGAGTGGCCCGGTTGATCAGCGTGCGCTGGATCTCGAGCCCCGTGTAGTCGCCTGCGAACGCCGTGCGCCGGTAGGTGTGAGCGCCGAAGAAGCGCTGCGAGATGCGGCCGTCGTCTTCGCGGGCGAAGGGCATGCCGTAGCGCTCGAGGTCTTCGATGCCGCGGGCGGCGCCCGAGGTGACGATCTCGACCGTGTGCGGGTTGGCGAGCAGATAGCTCTCCTTCAGCGTGTCGGCGGCGTGCTGCTGCCAGCTGTCGTCGGCATCCATCGTGGCGAGGGCCGCGTTGATGCCGCCGGCCGCGAGCGAGGTGTGAGCGTCGGACTTGGGGCGCTTGCCCAGGGCGAGCACGTCGACCCCGCCTCGGCGAGCTCGATGGCGGCGCGAAGACCCGATCCGCCGGTGCCGATCACGAGGACGGTCGTGGAGATCTGGCGTTCTGAGGTGGTGCTGCCTGAGGTGCTCATGCTTCAACGCTAGGCAGCGGCATCCGATTACTCCAATGCATATAAATCGTGGTGACGATGCGCATAGGCTATTGAAATGAACCTCGAACAACTGCGCAGCTTCGTCGAGGTGGCCCGGTTCGGCAACTTCACCCGGGCCGCCGAGGAGCTGTACCTCGCCCAGCCCTCGCTGAGCCGCCAGATCGCGGCGCTCGAGCAGGATCTCGGCGCTGAGCTGTTCCACAGGGCTCGCGGTGGGAGCACCCTGACGGTTGCGGGCGAATCGCTGCTGCCGCTCGCGCGCCGCATGCTCGCCGACGCGGAATCGGTGCGACGAGAGCTGGCCGAGCTGGCCGGCCTCGAGCGCGGACGGGTGCGACTTGGCGCAACGCCCACCCTGTGCATCAGCCTCGTCGCCGAGGTGCTCAGCGCGTTCCATGCCGCATATCCCGCCATTGAGCTACACCTGTCGGAGCAGGGCTCGCGTCGGTTGCTCGACGAACTCGCCGGTGGTGAGCTCGACCTCGCTCTGATCACGACGTCGGATGCGACATCCGCTGAACGATTCACCGTGACCCCGCTGCTGATCGAAGAGCTCGTGGTGGTCTCGTCGGCCAACGCACCGCCGGTCACTCCTCACGACACCATCGGGCTCGCGGATGTCGCGGCGCTGCCGCAGATCGTCTTGAGCCCGAGCTACGACCTGCGCAACACGACCGATGCCGCGTTCCGCGCGGCGGATCTCACGCCCGACGTGGTGCTCGAGGGAGTGGAGATGGATGCGGCGCTGCGGTTCGTGGAGCGCGGGCTCGGCGTCGCCATCGTTCCTGCGATGGTGCTCATCGATCGCCCTGGACTGCGTTCAGTCCGGCTCGAGGCGCCGACGCTCGACCGGACAATCAGCGTTGCCCGCCCCGCGGACGTCGCGCCGACCGCAGCCGTCGAGGTCATGCGGCAGACCATCAGCGCTAGCGCCACGGCGTTCGCGTCCAGGGCGGGGGCGACCATGCGACTTGCCGGAGCGAGCGCATGACCCGCGGAGCGCCGACGCAGTGCGCACCGCTCCCGTTCTCGTACCATGGGCGAATGTTGCCGCCGGGGTTATCGATGTTGTGGGAGCAGGTCGAGCCGAAGGAGGCATTGCGGGAGCGCTTCGGGTTCGATGAATTCGCGGCCGTCAGCGACTGGGTCTCGAAGGTGCTCGACGAGGTCTGGGCGATCTCGGTCGTGGCATGCGGCCGGATGGTGATCAGTGACCACAACGCCATTGTGTGGGTGGAGAGCAGCCACGGCCCGTTCGTGGTGAAGTGGTCGCGGTCTCAGGAGCGGTTCGCGAATCTGGAGGCCTCAGCGCGGTTGTTGCGTGTGCTCGATCGGCAGGGGGTGCCGGTGGCGGCGCCGATCGCGGCGTTGGATGGGCGCGATCGCGTGATGCTGGACGGACCGCTCGGTCCGTTGTCGATCGCCGTGCTGCCGGAACTGTCGGGCGACTGGCTCGACCCGGAAGACGTGGCATCCGTCTGGGCTGCGGGCGCCTGTTTGGCCGAGCTGCACGAGGCGCTTCGTTCGAACCCGGTCGATCAGATGCTGACGACGGCTGGGGTCGCGGGGCTGACGGAGCGGATCGTCGAATGGATCGCACACCAGGATCGAGGGCTGGCGCCGGTGGCCTCGCACCGGCTGAAGGAACTGGTGGCGAACCTGCCGGAGTTGGACGACGAGCCCCAGCTCGTGCACAACGACTTTCGTGCGGCGAACATTCTGACGCGCGGATCGAACATCATCGGAGTGCTCGACTTCGACGAAATGCAGTGGGACCACCGGGTGAGCGACTTAGCCAAGGCCAGCATTTACCTGGGCACGCGGTTCACCGACTGGCGGCCGACGCCGGCCGCCGTTCGTCAGACGCTGCGCGCCGGGTACGAATCGGTGCGGCCGCTCGGGCCCGTTGAGGCCGGTTGGCTCGACGCTCTGATTCTGTGGCAAGCGATCCAGGCGATCCCCGGGACGGACGACCCGGCCGGATGGGCTCAGGCGTTGTAGCGGATGAGGACACGGAGGCATTCCGTGCACAATGCCGTCAGCCTCGCACCATGGCTTCAGCTTCGTCGGCCGCGCTGGGCATCGTGGCGGCTTCCTGCGCAAGGATGTCTGCGAAACGGCGAGCCGCTGCCGCGTAGTGGGGATCGTCCAAGAGGTCGGCGACAGCTGCCGCGATCTTGTCCGGCGTCGACTTCGCGCTCAGGCGTACGCAGGAGCCGTGCTGAAGAGCTCGCACCGTGTTGTCCTTCTGGTCGCGGCCCATCGGAATGCACACCAGCGGGACACCGGCCGCGAGAGCCTTGATCATCGTGCCGTGGCCGGCGTGAGTGATGACGACGGATGCCTCGGTGAGTATTCGGCTGTGCGGCGCCGCCTGAACGACCTCGACATTGGGTGGCGCCTCGATTTCGTCCGGATCCACCGCAGTGCCGGTGGTCATGAGCCCCCGCACGGGGAGCTGGCCCAGTGCCCGAGCGATGCGCTGGAGCAGGCCGACCTGGTGTTGGAAGATCGAACTGGTGGCGACGAGGACGAGCGGGTCGGTGCCCTGAGAATGCCACTCGGCGGCTGCCCAAGCGGGGTCGTCGAGCTGCGGCCCGACGTATCTGACATTGGCTGGCAGCCGGGGGGCGACGAAGTC
Organism: Agromyces albus; assembly: GCF_030815405.1. NCBI lineage: Bacteria > Bacillati > Actinomycetota > Actinomycetes > Micrococcales > Microbacteriaceae > Agromyces > Agromyces albus. The sequence continues at coordinate 420,325 of NZ_JAUSWX010000001.1, forward strand.
GAACGACGGACTGGTCATGACCAGGACCTTGGTGCATCGGTCGAACAACTCGAATACGTCGTGCAGCGGCGGCTGTCCGTAGCTTGCCACCACGGCGTTGAGCCGTGGCAGGGTGCGGCCGACGAGCCACGAAACGGCCCTCGGGGCCAGCGTGTCCCTCGCCCGGCGAAGCACGCCCGGACCCGGCGACCAGCCGGTCCCCATCAGGGGCAGGCCCGGTGTGGGCCGCAGGTAGATCTGTGCAAGCAGAGCGGCGGTCGGTAGGCCGGTCGACTGGGCCCCGATCAGGATTCCCGGGAGGGGATCCGCCAGGACGGCATCCACGGGGAACTCGCGAATGGTCGCCACGACGTCACCGGCGAAGCGCCTGGTCATGTCCTTCCCGGCGTAGTCTTTGACCGCCCGGAAGGCGCGCAGGGGGTTGCGCCCCTCCATCGCGGCGATCAGGGCGGTCTGCTCGGCTCGGGAGTTGACGTGGGGCGCATCCCTCCACGGGCTGAACGCGCAACCAGCCGATCTGGCCGACGCTTCGATCGTCGGATCGGCCAGTACCCGCACCTGATGGCCCCGCCGAACGAGTTCGGCGGCGAGACCGAGGGCCGGCGGAACGGTCCCTCCGCCGTCGATCATCGCCAACAGGAACCGGGCACCGCCATGCCCCAGGCGTTCAGCCATCAGTTGCCGCCGCTCGCCCTATCAGGGTGCGCCGCGCTGATCATCAGCGTCTCGCCGATCATGAGACACACCCGAGCGGCGCCAGCGACCGCGCCTGCGCGGCGAAGCTGAGGTGCTCGGCGGCCGCCGCGAGCCTGGCGCCGTGAGTTCGAGTGCGCGGTTTCATCGGCATCGAAGTCGCACCCGCCTACGCCACCGGGATCGGCCGGGCTGGCGCGTGCCCGAAGTACATCAGCTCCCAGATGGCGTCGTCGGAGAACTCCTCGACCTGCTCGCCCGACCGGAACACCGTGACCGTCATCGGGCCGGCAAAGCGCAGGTACGCGCCGTCGAAATGGGCCAGCTTCGCCAGCAGGCGTTTCGCGCGCGGCATCCCGTCGACCATGAGGGCCCTGGCGAGGTCGCGCTCTCGGGTGAACGTGACCACGACCTTCTCGTCGCCGTGCTCGTAGATGTAGCGGACGACGGATGCCACGGGCTTGCCGGTGAGGTCGTCGGTGTAGACGCCCTCGGTCTCGAACTGCACCAGCGACGCGTCATCCGCGACGATCTGGCCATCGCGCGCCAGCATGAAGACCGGAATCGTCTGGTGGCCGAACTCCTCGACGGCCGTGATGTACGACGCGATGACACTGTACGGGCCGGCCTGGCCACGGGCCCAGTACCAGTCGTGGATGATCTTCAGCAGGCCCACGTTGCCCCAGTTGTGGTCGTGATAGCCGACGCCGGTGACGTGCGTGGTGTCGTCGCCGACCGTGTAGCTGCCGGTCACGGCCCCTTGTGGCACGGCGGGCAGCCACGCGAACTCGAGCTCGCGATCGGCACCGAAGAGCAGGTGGCCCGTCGCCGGCCGCCACGGTCGGATCTCGCCGGTCAGCGTCATGTCGACCGACACCTCCTCCGCCGTCGCCGTGATGCGGTACGTGTGCAGGTCGCCCTCGAATCGGTTGCCGGCCAGCCACACGTCGGCCCGGTCGGTCGCTGCAGTCCACGATGCGCGCGGCAGGTTCACGACCTTCTCGAACGAGCGGCCATCGGGCAGGTCGAGGCTCAGTCGCAGCAATGGCGACAGGTGCTGGTTCGGGTTCACGATGTCCTTGTTCATGAACACCACCACGAGCTTCGCGCCGTCGTCGAGGTGCGCGTCGAAGTACCACCACTCGTAGGTGCCCGGCCGGTTGTCGGTGCGGGCGCCGTCCTCCCACTGGGCGATGGTGGTCGGGTCCAATCCGAAGCGGGCGTAGTCCGCGGGGCTGTCCGCCGCGGACGCGAGTGTCTTTTCGCCGGTCATGGGGGCTCCTTCGCGGGGCAGAGATCCGGTGCGATCGGATGCCGCTCTCTCACTGTGCTCCTCGCGGGAATGCGTGTCGAGCGGAATCATGCCCGCCTGCTGGTCGAGCTCGAGGCGAATCACTCCCGAACCGCGAACGTGAGAAGTGCTCGTGTACAGGCGTACGGCGTGCGGGTAATCTGAGGGGGCGGGTCATCGACGCAGAACTCGAACGAACTGGCGACGGTCGACCCGGCGGGCAACCCATGAACCAACGCCCGAACGGAGCGACCACCGATGTCTTGGGATGACGATTCCGACGCCGACGAGTACGGCGAGCGTCGCCCAGCTCGAGCCACGGGAAGGCAGGTCGCTCGCCGTGCTGCGGGATATGCCGGCCTCGTGGCCGGCGCCGTCGCCTTGGCCGTCGCGTTGGTGGTCGGCGTCATCTTCGCGGTGAACGTCGTGGGGCTCGCGGCCGACCCCGGCGGATTCGCGGCGCCGGCCGCGAACGGCCTGAATGTGGCCCTGCCACCGGTGACCGTGCAGCCCGATCAGAGCGAGGGGAGCGAGCAGAGCGCGCCGAGCGACCAGAGTGCACAGGACGCGCAGGTCGACGGTCAGACCAAGGCGATCGAGGAGCCGACGGCAGAATCAGGCCCGGCGTCGCCGATGCTGCTGGTCGATTCCGCGTGGATCGTGCGGATCGCGTCGGCGACAGGCATCCCCGAGCGAGCCTTGACGGCGTACGCGCGGTCGCACTTCGCGATCGCCACGGAGGATCCGGAGTGCGGTCTCGACTGGGCCACGATCGCCGCCATCGGTGCGATCGAGTCGGGTCATGGGAGCTACGGCGATTCGGTGCTCGATGAGAACGGCAATGCCTGGCCGTCGATCATCGGACGGGCCCTCGACGGCGACGGTGTTGCCACGATCGAGGACACCGACGGCGGCGTCCTCGACGGCGACGTCACATGGGATCGGGCCGTCGGACCGATGCAGTTCATCCCGTCGACCTGGGCCAGGTGGGCGAGCGATGGGAACGGCGACGGAGTAGCCGACCCTCACCAGATCGACGACGCCGCTCAGGCTGCGGCACGGTACCTCTGCGCGTCGGGGTCGATGACGAGCCCCGAAGGGTGGCGGGCGGCGGTGTTCTCCTACAACCACGACAACGACTACGTCGACAAGGTTGCGCGGTTCGCACTCCAGTTCGCGACATCAGCCGGGTAGGGCGCAATCGCAATTCACCGTGAAGCCGCTCCATCGAGCAGGGTGAAGCGGTATCCCTCGTCGGTGAGAGCTCTCGTGGCGGCGGCAAGTCCGGCGGCCGTTCCTGAACCGGGCTGGTTCATGTGGGCGATCGCGATTCCGCCGGGGGCCAGCATTCGCGTCTCGCTCTCCACAGCCGCGGCGTCGTACGTCGCGCCGCCGTCTCCGTTGACGGTGAACCCGACGACCCGCTCACCCAACGCCTGCACGATCGCCACAGCGACTTCGTCGTAGTGAGCAGTACCGGAGCGGAACCACCGCGGGGGGTATCCCGCGAGTTGCGAGAGCGTGAGGTGGTTGCTCCAGATCTCCTCCACGACCTCATCGACGCACGTAGTGCCCGGTATGTCATAGGCCGACCGGCCGGAGATCGACAGCGGGCGGTGCGCCGTCCCGTGATTGCCCAACTCGAACTGCGGCATGCCGGCGAGCTGACGCGCCAACGCTTCGTTCGACTCGATCCACCGCTGATTGAGGAACAGGGTGGCGGGGATTCCCTGCGTCACGAGGTGGTCGAGCAGCACTTCGTCGACGTTCCCTCCGGATGACCCGCCGCAGGCATCGAGCGTCAACGCGACGAGTGGCGTGGAACCGTGGTGGCTCACCGCAAGCTCGTTCTCGACCCCATCGACGAAGAGCCCCCACTGGTTCGCCTGGGCGCCGCGGAACCTCTCCGCCACGGCCAGCGGATCCACCTGGGGTGGCAGTATCGGTGTCGGGCTTGGGCTCGGGCTGACGGCGAATGCGGTCGGAGGAACGCTCGGCAGAGGGCGTGGAGCCGCTGGCGGGATGCTGTGCGACCGGGCAGTCGCGCAACCGGCCGTGAGCAACGCGACGCCCGCAAGCAGGGCGGTGCGTCTCGAGCACCCCCCTCGCGACATGGTCGGAGTCTAGCGAGATGGACGCCGGAGCCGACGTAGGCGAGCGGCAGACGAACGCGCCTACCGGCAGACGAGCGAGCTACCGGCGTGGGTGCTCCGCCGCGGCGTGCGCGGCAGCCGCGGCTCTCTCCACCCACTTGGGCGTCTCGCCGTAGCGCTGGAAGGGCACCATCCGACCCGCCGCGCTGTCTTCGATGACCTGCACGAGCCGGCGTTCGCGCGTGGCCTCCTGCTTGGCCGAGACCACCCAGTGGGTGACCTGGCGGCGGTAGGTTGCGGTGGCCGCCTGCCAGAAAGCGGATGCCGCGGCATCCGTCGCCAACCGCGCAGCGGCCTCGGGCGGCAGCTCACTATCGGGGTTCTCGTGGGAGTACACGCCAGACCGGTCTTCGCGCCGCCGCTCGAACGCGGCGAGGCCGGCGGGGTGCATGCGGTCTGCGGCGGTGAGCTTCTCGACGAGGGCGATGTTCACGCTCGACCAGATGCTCGCGGGCTTGCGCGGGGTCCAGCGCTGACGACGTGCATCGTCGTCGATGCGCTGGGACACGGAGTCGATCCATCCGAAGCACAATGCCTCGGGCACCGCCTGTTCCCAGGTGAGCCCGCGAACGGGCACGTGCTTCTTGTAGAGGCCCATCCACAGTTCGGTCTCGGTGTCGTGGTTGGCCTCGAGCCAGGCGCGGAACTCTTCGGGCCCGGAGAAGAACACCGCCGGCCGCTCGGGTGTGCCGCCCGGCGTGCCGCTGCTCGTGATCATGAGATGAGTCTGCCAGCAGCCACCGTCAGAGCGACTTCGCGAAAGAGCCCTGACGAGACCGATGCGGGCCGGGGCATCCGAGCGCTACATTGACCCCATCGAGTCGAGGAAGGGGACGTCATGTCGGATGCCGAGCTCGCGTACTTGAGGGAACGAGCCGCGAGGGGCGACGAGGACGCGGCCGCGCAGCTCGTGGAGTTGGCCGGCGAGCGCGAGGACGCGTACGAGCTGCGGCTGCTCGCCGAGAGCGGCAACACCGACGCCATGGACGAGCTCGTGCAGCTCGCCGCGGCGAACGGCGACGTCGCCGAGCTTCGGCGCCTCGCGGCGACCGGCAATCAGGATGCGGCCGAGCTGCTCGACGAACTCTATGACGACGACCCGACCGACGACGGCACCTGAGCGCGCATGGCGGCGCACCGATCAGGCCGGCGCCGCCCCCAGGTCACGCATCGGCTCGCCGGTCTTCGTGTTGGCCGGCTTCACCTTCCGCGTAGCGCCGTTCACGAGGACAGCGACATTCCGCATGTCCGGCGCCCGATCGGCCACCACGTCGAAGGAGACGACCCGGCCGTCACGCCATTCGCAGCTCACCTTGTACCCACCGCGCGCCCGCAGCCCTGAGAACGAGCCGTTCGCGCCCCACTCCTCCGGGAGCGCCGGCAGCAGGTGGATCACACCGCCGTGACTCTGCAGCAGCATCTCGGAGATCGCTCCGGGGATGCCGAAGTTGCCGTCGAGCTGGAACGGCGGGTGGTTGCAGAACAAGTTCGGCAGCGTGTTGAACCGGAGGAGGCCGCGCACCATGAACCGAGCACGCTCGGCGTCGCCGAGCCGCGCGAACAGCGCTGCGCGCCACGGCCACGTCCATGAACGGCGGCTGTCACCCGACACCGTGGCATCCGTGAACGGCACGCCCTCCTTCTCGCCGCATCGCGCCTTCAAGGAGACGAGTGCGGCGGCCTGGAACTCAGGGGTCGTCGACGTGATCTGCCTGCCCGGGTACACGGCGAAGAGGTGCGACGTGTGGCGGTGGAGGTCCGCGGGATCATCCCGATCGGACTGCCACTCCTGGAGCTGCCCCCAGCTGCCGATCTTGTTCGGCGCGAGGCGGGACTGCAGGTCGGCGATCGTCGCGCGGTACTCGGCGTCGATCTCGAGCACGTCGACGCAGTCGAGGTAGTTCTGGAACAGGTCCCAGATGATCTGCTGGTCGTGCATCACGCCGTCTTCACGCGGCCCGTGCTCGGGCGACCAGCCGTCGGGTGCGACGAGGGTGCCGTCGGGGAGCTCCTTCAAGCGGTCCTGCCAGAACTCGCAGATCTCCTTGATCACCGGATAGGCGACCTCGCGGAGATAGGCGCGGTCTTGCGTGAACGCCCAGTGCTCGTAGACGTGCTGCGCATACCAGGCGCTCGCGACCGTGTTCCACTCCCACCCGTTGCCGCCGAAGGCGCTCTGCGAGGTGCGGGCGGTCCACCCTCGGGTGTCGGCGCCGAACGCGTTCCGCGTCGCCACCCGGCTCGGAATCGCCACCTGCTGGATGAACGCGATGAGCGCCTCGTGCGACTCGGGCAGGTCGGTCGTCTCCGCGGCCCAGTAGTTCATCTGCACGTTGATGTTCGTGTGGAAGTCGCTGCCCCATGCCGGCTGGTTGCTGTTGTTCCAGATGCCCTGCAGGTTCGCGGGCAGGCCGCCCGGACGCGACGAGCTCGCCAGCAGGTAGCGGCCGAAGTCGTACATCGCCTGCTCGAGGGTCGGGTCGGATTCGCCCGCGGCGTATCGCGCGAGGCGCCGGCTCGTGGGGAGCTTGAGCACCGAGGCATCCGTGTCGCCCCAGTGCACGGTGGCGCGTGACATGAGTGCCGACATCTGCGCGGCGTGCGTCTCGCGCAGGTCGTCGTAGGTGCGGGCCGCTGCCGCGTCGAGCGCGGCGTCGATGCCCGGCTGGGGATCGACGCCGCGCCATCCGTCGGCCGCGCTGAGTTTGTAGTCGGTACGTGCGTCGAGCAGCAAGGTCAGCGTCGACGCTCCCTCGACCCGCAGGGTCGCGCCGACCGTGCTCACCGCGCCGTCGGTGTCGGCGATGCGGATCGTCGCGGCGTGCTTCAGGCCGTTGCCCATCACGCCCTGGAACCCGATGCGGCCCGCGCCGGCGTCGACCGAGGTGGGTGAGTTCTCCTGCGCCGACGCGAGGGAGATCACGCCGGTGAGCCCGGTCGCGGCATCCGTCGTGAAACGCAACACCACGACGTCGGCGTCGCGGCTCGAGAACGCCTCGCGCAGCACGGTGCCCTCGCTCGTCGCGAAATGCGCGGAGTGCACCCCGATCGCCGTGTCGAGGGCCCGGCGGTAGCCGACGGCCGCACGCTGGCTCCGGGTGTCGAACCCGTTGCCCGTGAACGCGACCCCGGCGAGCCGCAGCGCGCCCGGCGCCGTGAACGTGAGGCGATACAGCGAGTAGGCGGTCGAGTTCGAGAACGCGAATGCTTTCGCCTCGCCGCGTCCGGTGAAGCTCACGCCTGATTTCGTGTCGAGCGGATGCCACGAGAGCCCGTCATTCGACGCCTCGAGCATCCAGTCACGGGGGTCGCGCTCGGGGGCATCCGCTGCGCTCGTGAGCACGTAGCCGGTGAGCGCCCGCTTCGAGCCGAGCTCGAGCTGCCACGCCGCTCCGGATCCGGCGTCAGCCACCGACCATGCGGTGGCCGGGTCGCCGTCGACGCTCTGCACGAGCCCTTCCTCGTGGCCGCTCGCGGAGGCGACGTAGACGATGCCGCCCTGGCCGAGCGTCACCCCGCCAAGGCTGATCTCGGCGACCTGGAAGTGGCTGACGCCCGACTTCGGCACGAAATCGATGCGGTAGAAGCGATAGGCCGTCGTGTTCGCGAACTCGAACGTCTTCGCCTGGAAGCGCCGCTCGAACGGAGCACCGGTGCGGGCGTCGAGGCTCGTCCAGGCGACGCCGTCGTCGGAGCCGTGCACCGTCCACTCCTGCGGGTCGCGCTGCGGCACGTCGTTCGCGCTCGTGAAGCTGTACGACGAGACGACCGCCGGTGCAGGCAGCTCCGCCTGCCAGAGCACGTGCGCCGGGGGAGCGATGATGCACCACTTCGTGTTCGGGCTGCCGTCGTAGGAGTTCTCGAGTCGCTCTGAGCCCGAGATCTGGTACGGACCGCCGGGCGAGGTGACGCTGGGCCGCTCACCGAAAGTGATCTTCATCGTGCCGAAGTCGCGGTAGGAGCCGAAGCCCGTCATGCTCGTGTCGAAGACGTTGTCGGGTCGGCCCGCGAGCGCGTTGTCGTAGTTGTTGACCCCGCCCCAAAGGCTCTGTTCGTTGAACTGCACGACCTCCTCGAGCGGGTCGCCGAACAGCATCGCTCCGAGGCGCCCATTGCCGATCGGCAGTGCCTGGGTCTCCCAGTTCGTGGCGGGGGTGCCGTACCAGAGCGATTTCGGGGAGAGTTCGGGCAGGGCTGTCGCAGCGGCTGCCGCCGCGGCCGTTCCGGCCGCGTGCGACGTGAGCGCTGCCGCCGGGTGGGCCGTCACGGCGTGGGAGATGAGTGGGGCGATCGCGGCGAGTCCGCCGAGCTGGAGCGCGCGGCGCCGAGGGATTTCGCGGTCGAGCATGGGGGTGAACCTCCGGAGCGTCATTGGTCTGGTGTTTCATTCCGCGCCACCGCAGCAACACGGTCTCCAGGTGGCGAAACCCCATGCTGCCCGATTAAAGATCGGATGTATAGACCCTCGGACAGCGCTTGCCGGAAATCCACCTCGCCGCGCGGTTCAGGCGGGCAGCGGACCCGGGCTGCAGCGAGGGCGGGGTCGAGGTGAACGGATCGCGTCAAGCCATCGCATCCGCCGGAAGCCCTCGATACGCTGGGCGAGGACGCAACGAGAGGACATCGCATGACGATCAACGATGACGACATCACCCTCGAGCCGGGCTCTGAGGGGGAGGGCGTCGCCGATGGCGGCGCAAACCCCAGTGGCCACGATGGTGCCGCTGACGGATCGGCTGCTGAGGGCGAGGGTGTCGCCGACGGCGGCGCCAACCCGGGCGGCCACGATGGCGGCGCCGATGGATCCGCCGCTGAGGGAGAGGGCGCAGCCGACGGCGGCGCCAACCCCGAGGGCCACGACGGCGGCGCCGACGGTTCGGCGTAATGACCCGCTCGGAGCGCGGGCCGGAAGGTCGGCCCGCGCTCTCGCGCTGCATCCGGGTGTCGGCTGACGAGTTCGCCGAACGGTTCTGGGGCCATGAGCCGCTTCTCTCGACGGCCGACGAACTGGCCTACGGCTTCGACGACCTCTTCTCAGCCGCGGCGGTCGACGAGCTCATCACCCGGCGCGGCGTGCGCACCCCGTTCATCCGTATGGCTCACGAGGGCACGGTGCTCGCGGCATCCGCCTACACCGCTTCAGGTGGTTTCGGCGCGGAGGTCGCCGACCAGGTCTCGAGCGACAAGGTGCTCGCCGAGTTCGCGGGCGGCGCGACCATCGTGCTGCAGGGACTGCACCGGCTCTGGCCGGCGATCATCGACTTCACGCGCGAACTCGTCGACGACCTCGGCCACCCTGCGCAGGTGAACGCCTACGTGACCCCGCCGTCGTCGCAGGGGTTCGACCCGCACTACGACACCCACGACGTCTTCGTGCTGCAGATCGCTGGCGAGAAGCACTGGCGCATCCACGCGCCGGTGATCGTCGATCCGCTGCGCTCGCAGCCGTGGGACGACCACCGCGCCGCCGTTGCTCGAGCGGCGACGCACGAACCGGTGATCGACGTCGTGCTGCGACCGGGCGATGCCCTCTACCTTCCGCGCGGATGGATCCACTCGGCGACCGCGCTCGGTGCGACATCCGTGCACCTGACCGTGGGCATGTCGGCCTACACGCGTGCCGACATCGTGGATGCACTCGTCGGACAGGTCGGCGACAACGCCGCGTTGCGCGCCTCGCTGCCGCTCGGCCTCGACCTGCGCGACGCCGAAGCTCTTGCGCCGATCGTCGAGCAGACCGTGCAGGCACTCATCGAGACGCTGCGGCACACGGATGCCTCGCGGCCGGCCGCCATCCTCGGCAGCCGCTTCGACGCCGCCACGCGTGCCGAGCCCGTCGCCCCGCTCGCGACGCTCGAGGCGCTCGCGACGCTCGACGCGTCGACCCCGGTGCGGTGGCGTGAGTCGCTTTCGGTGCGCGTCACGACGGTCGAGGATCGAGTGCGCATCGTGGCGCGCACGAAGACGTTGTCGCTGCCGGTCGAGGCCGAACAGGCCGTGCGCCGACTCGCCACGGGCGACGTCGTCACGGCGGGGGAGCTGCCCGGTCTCGACGCCGAGAGCGCCGTCGTGGTCGTGCGCCGGCTCGTGCGCGAGGGATTCGTGGTGGCGCCCGCGTGACTCTCGTCGCCGAGCACTGGGCACCGTGCAGCGATCGCGCCCGCGAGCGGGACGATCCGCTGGTCGGCACGGGCTCGCGCGGACTGCGCTGGTTCCTCATCGAGGTCGCGGCGAGCTGGGGGCACAATGCCCTGCTCAACGAGCCGTTCGACCGCACGCTCGGACGCGCCCTCGTGCGGCGCATCGAAGGCGCCGGCATGCGGCCGCTCGCCATCCGTCGCACGGGCCGCCGGGAAGCTCCGTCGACGCAGCGGTGGGCGATCGTCGATTCGCGGCCGGGTCACGAGAGCGTGGTGTGGGGAGAGGTGACGGATGCCGCGGCGCTGCTCGACGTGCCGCTCGACGGGTCCACCGGCATCCCGTCGTCGCGTCCGCTCTATTGCGTCTGCACCCACGCCCGTCACGACCAGTGCTGCGCCGTGCGCGGGCGCCGCGTGGTCACCGCGCTCGCCGAGGCGCATCCCGAGGAGACGTGGGAGTGTTCGCACCTCGGCGGCGACCGGTTCGCCGGAACGATGGTGGTGTTCCCGCACGGGCTCTACTACGGCTACGCCGACGACGGCGATCCCGTGCGGATCGCTGACGCCTTCGAAGATGGACGCGTCGTGCCGGAGCGATACCGCGGACGCAGCTCGCTGACGCATCCGGTGCAGGCTGCCCAGCACTATGCGCGTGAGGCGTTCGGCGACGACCGGATCGCGTCGTTCCCGCCGATTGCCGAGGAGGCGGCCGACGCCGGATGGCGCGTGCGCCTGGAGGGCGCCGACGGTGTCGTCGTCGTGGAGCTCGAAGAGGCCCCGTCCGAACCGCTGCTGTCGACGTGCGCCGCGACCCGGTTCGTGCGCGTGCGGCAGTACGCGCTCCGCTCGATCAGCGTCGAGCGTTCGTAGGCGACGAGCATGCCACCCACGTTCTGGGGGTCCCTGCTGAGAGTGGGGGCGGCGTAGGTTCGCCCCTAGGGATCGCCGCTCGTCGGGTCGTCATGGGAACGGAGTCGCAATGCTGGTACGAGGATCATCACAGTCCGACTTCGCCGACGCGTTCGAGGACGTGATCCGCCAAGCCCCGCCTGCTGGCAATGTGCCGCGGACCTACGAGCTGAAGCGTTCCTGGGCCGAGCAGGGTGGATTCGTCGGCATCTTCTATTACGTCGACGTCGAGGTGATCGGCCAGGATGTCGAAGGGCAGGCCTGACGCCGCCGCCATCGTTATCCGCCTTCGCCCTGTCGTCGACGATCGCCGAGGCATCCGCTGACCAATATGTCCATAGGCTGCGGACGCGCTGCCCGACGGGCAGAATGGCCGACATGGTCGATGCCATTTCCACCCTGACCGAGATGCCGGCGCCGCAGTACGTGATGTCGGCCGACGGGCGCCGCATCGCCACGTACCTGTGGGGCGAGGAGGATGCCCCGACGGTGCTGTGCGTGCACGGGTTCGCGTCGAGCTGCCGCGACAACTGGGTGAGCACGGGGTGGGTGCGCGACCTCACGCGCGCGGGCTTCCGGGTGCTCGGCGTCGACCAGCGCGGTCACGGGGCCAGCGACAAGCCGCACGAGGCATCCGCGTTCAGCATGGATGCCCTGGTCGACGACCTCGTCACGGTGCTCGACACCTACCTGCTCGACACCGTGCAGTACGCCGGGTACTCGCTCGGCGCGCGGGTCGGCTGGCAGGTCGCGGTGCAGGTGCCCGACCGCATCGAGCGTGCGGTGCTCGGCGGCATCCCCGATGGGCGCCCGCTCGCGCGCCTGCAGATCGAGCAGGCCCGCGCCTACGCGGAGCACGGCACCCCGGTCGATGATCCCGTCACCCGCAACTACGTCACCCTCGCCGAGCGGGTCGCGGGCAACGACATCCGTGCGCTCGTCGCGCTCGCCGGGGGCATGCGCATCGGCGACGCCGACCCAGATCCCGAGCATCCGCCGATGCAGCGCATCCTGTTCGCCACCGGCAGCAACGACGCGATCCTCGAGCGATCGAAGGGACTGGCGGATGCCACGCCGAACGGTGTGTTCGTCGAACTTCCCGATCGGCACCACTTCAACGCGCCGGGCTCGCGGGTCTTCCGGCAGGCCGCGGTGGAGTTCTTCAGCGAGCGGGGCTGACCTCGGGCGGCCGGTCTGGTTGCTCGAGCTGAGCTGCGACCGGGCGGGCGATCCGGTGTTCGAAGAAGAACCGTGAGAGTCGAACCTGCAACCGTCGCCCCGGCGTGAGCCTGCCGCGCGCGTCGGGGCGGAGGACCGCCGGCACCTGGTCGACGACGCCGACGAGCCGTTCCCGCTCGTCGTCGCTGACGGGCCGGTGCACCTCGATGTACTCACCGCCCGGCAGGCGGACGATGCGGCCGGTCTCGAACCCGTGGAGCACGACCTCGCGGTCCTTCCGCTGCAGCCCGAGGCAGACCCGACGAGTGAGCTCGAACGCGATGACCGGCCCGAGAAGCACGCAGAGCTGCAGCGTCGCGATCACGCCCTCGATGGTCAGCGAGAAGGCGACGGCGACGAGGTCGGCGCTGCCAGCGAGCCACAGCACGCCGAAGAACACGAGCCCGGCCACGCCGATTCCGGTGCGCGTGGGCGTGTCACGAGGGCGGTCGAGCAAGTGGTGGTCGCGGTCGTCGTCGGCGATCCACTCCTCGAGGAAGGGATACACCGCCACGATCGCCAGCGCCAACGTGATGACGGCGAGGGGAACGAGCAGGGCGAGCGTCCACGTGCGGTCGAGCCAGACGAACTCCCATCCCGGCGGAACCAGCCGGAGGGCCCCGTCGAGGAAGCCCGTGTACCAGTCGGGCTGGCTTCCCGCCGAGGCATCCCCGGGCGACGACGGCCCGTAGAGCCAGATCGGGCTGATGGTCACGGTCGCGGAGATGAGCACGAGGATGCCGCTCACGAGGAGCCCGAGGCCCAGGCCCCGGCGCGCGGCGTTCGGCACGAGCGGCACACCCACGACGCGGGTATCGGTGCGGCCCGAACCCCGGAACTGCGGCGACCGCTGCCGGAACCAGACAACGGCTCGCACGACGAGGAGCACCAGCAGTGCGACTGAGACCGCGAGGTGCAGCGAGTAGAGGTTGGCGAGCACGTTCCCTGGGAATGCGCCGCCGAAGAGCAGCCGCGAGATGTCGGTGCCGATGAAGGGGATGCCGAGGGTGATCCCCTCGACGATCCGAAGACCCGTGCCCGACAGCATGTCGTCGGGGAGCGCGTAACCGCTCCAACCGGCGGCGAGCGCCGACACGAACACGAGGAACAGCAGCACCCAGGCAACGCGGCGCGGTCGTCGGAACCCGCCGGTGAAGTAGATGCTCAGCATCTGGAGGATCACGGATGCCGGGAGCAGCAGCGCCGCCCAGTGGTGCGCCTGTCGAACGAGGAGCCCGCCCGGCACGTCGAAGCTCACGAGCATCGTCGAGTCGAACGCCTTCGACACCTCGGCGCCGCGGAGCGGGGCATACGAGCCGTCATACGTCACGACGTCGTTCGATGGCGTGTAGAAGAACATGAGCACGAGGCCGGTGACGAACAGCACGAAAACGCACGCGGCGGTGACGACGCCGAACAGGTTGGTCCAGTGGTTCGGCACGGGCCGGCGGCGCAACTCCGCCCACAGCCGCGACGACCGTCGTCCGAACTCGGTCGCTGCCAGCCGCGCCGCGAGCCGATCGCTCATGCTGAGCCGCTGTTTCTGATCGACGCGCATCATTCCTCCTTGGGCCTTCACTCGTTAAGACACCGCAGACATCGGAAATGTGACATCCATTCCGGGACGGATGTCGGCGGACTACCGTGGAGACGTGTCCGTTCCTGCGACTGACGCACGGGCCGCTCACGCCGATGGCGTGCAGCGCCTTCTCGAGAGCTATCGGGCAGTTCCTGCGACGGCCTCGGTCCGGCTCGCCAAGCCCACCTCGAATCTCTTCCGTTCACGCGCGGCCACCAACGCTCCGGGCCTCGACACCTCGGGCCTGACGGGCGTCATCGCGATCGACGCCGAGGCGCGAACCGCCGACGTGGCCGGCATGTGCACCTACGAGCACCTCGTCGCTGCGACGCTGCCCTACGGGCTCGCGCCGCTGGTCGTACCCCAACTGAAGACCATCACTCTCGGCGGCGCGGCCACCGGCCTCGGCATCGAGTCGACCTCGTTCCGCAACGGCCTGCCGCACGAGTCGGTGCTCGAGCTCGATGTCCTCACCGGCGCCGGTGAGGTGCTCACCGCATCACCCGCCGAGCACGCCGACCTCTACCGCGCCTTCCCGAATTCCTACGGCACGCTGGGCTATGCGGTGCGGCTGCGCATCGAACTCGAGCCCGTGAAGCCGTTCGTCGCGCTCACGCACTTGCGGTTCCACTCACTCACCGATCTGGTCGCGACGATGGACCGCATCATCGACAGCGGCACCCTGCACGGAGTTCCCGTCGACTACCTCGACGGTGTGGTGTTCAGCGCCGACGAGAGCTACCTGTGCGTCGGCGTGCAGACCGCGACATCCGGACCCGTCAGCGACTACACCGGCCAGCAGATCTTCTACCGCTCGATCCAGCACGACGACGGCGCCAAGCACGACCGGCTCACCGTTCACGACTACCTGTGGCGGTGGGATGCCGACTGGTTCTGGTGCTCGGAAGCATTCGGCGCGCAGCATCCGCTCATCCGGAGGCTCTGGCCGCGGCGGTATCGGCGCAGCAGCTCGTACTCGAAGCTCATGCGCTACGAACGGCGATTCGACCTCGGCGATCGCCTCGAGAAGCTCAGAGGGCGCCCGCCGCGAGAACGCGTGATCCAAGACGTCGAGGTGCCGATCGAGCGGTGCGCCGAGTTCCTCGACTGGTTCCTCGCCAACGTGCCGATCGAGCCGATCTGGCTGTGCCCGCTTCGCTTGCGCGACGCCGAGGGCTGGCCGCTCTACCCGATGCGGCCGCAGCAGGCGTACGTCAACGTCGGCTTCTGGTCGACGGTGCCGGTCGGGTCGGCACCGGGGGAGTCGAACCGGCTGATCGAACGCAAGGTCGGCGAGGTCGACGGGCACAAGTCGCTCTACTCCGACTCCTACTACTCGCCCGAGGAGTTCGACGAACTCTACGGCGGGCAGACCTATCGGGCCGTGAAACAGCGATACGACCCCGATTCACGACTCCTCGACCTCTATGCGAAAGCGGTGCAACGACGATGACCTCGTTCAAGGAACCCGCGGAACAAGCGGAGAAGGCGGAGGCGGATGCTTCGGAACGAGCGGATGCCGCTGGCAAGCTCACTCTCGCCGAGATCCTCGAGATCCTCACCGCCGGGCGACTCCCGCTGAGATTCACCGCCTACGACGGGAGCTCGGCCGGACCGCCGGACGCCCCGTTCGGGCTGGACCTGAAGACGCCGCGCGGAACGACCTACCTCGCGACCGCTCGCGGCGATCTCGGGCTGGCCCGGGCGTACATCGCCGGCGACCTCGAGGCCCAGGGCGTGCACCCCGGCGATCCCTACGAGCTGCTCAAGGCGCTCTCGGGCGACCTGGTCTTCAAGCTGCCGTCGCCGCGGGTGATGGCACACATCTTCCGTTCGATCGGCGTCGAGCACCTGCGGCCGATCGCGCCGCCGCCCGAGGAGGTGCCGCCCCGCTGGCGCCGCATCGCCACGGGTCTCCGGCACAGCAAGAGCCGCGACGCCGAGGCGATCCACCACCACTACGACGTCTCGAACACCTTCTACGAGTGGGTGCTCGGGCCGTCGATGACCTACACGTGCGCCTGCTACCCGCGGCCCGATGCATCCCTCGACGAAGCGCAGGCGAACAAGTACCGGCTGGTGTTCCAGAAGCTGCGGCTGAAGCCGGGCGACCGGCTGCTCGATGTGGGCTGCGGGTGGGGCGGCATGGTGCGCTACGCCGCCCGGCGCGGCGTCAAGGCCACGGGCGTCACGCTCTCGGAGGAGCAGACCTCGTGGGCGCAGCAGGCCATCGCCGAAGAGGGCCTCAGCCATCTGGCCGAGGTTCGCTTCGGCGACTACCGCGACATCGCGGAGACCGACTTCGACGCGGTGTCGTCGATCGGGTTGCTCGAGCACATCGGAGTTCGCAACTATCCGTCGTACTTCACGTTCCTGCAGTCACGGATGCGCCCAGGCGCGCTCTTGCTCAACCACTGCATCACCCGGCCCGACAATCGGTCGGAACCGTCGACCCGCGGCTTCATCGACCGCTATGTGTTCCCCGACGGCGAGCTCACCGGCTCGGGCCGCATCATCAGCGAGGCCCAGGATGCCGGCTTGGAGGTGCTGCACGAGGAGAACCTGCGTCCCCACTACGCGATGACCCTGCGCGACTGGTGCGCCAACCTCGTCGAGCACTGGGACGAGGCGGTCGCCGAGGTCGGACTTCCCACCGCGAAGGTGTGGGGCCTCTACATGGCCGGTTCGCGGCTCGCCTTCGAGACCGGTGGGATCCAGTTGCACCAGGTGCTCGCGGTGAAGCCCGATGACAGGGGCGGTGCCGGCGACCTGCCGCTGCGCCCGTGGTGGACGCCTTAACTTAGGCCGCCTTGCGGGCGCCCCGTTCAGCAAGCTTGCGTCCCTCGACCTCGGCAGCGCGCACAGGGGTGCGGGCGTCCTGCGGGAGCTGCTGCCAACGACGGCGTCTGCCGCCGGCGGGCGATGATACCCACCGGCGGCGCGCTCAGATCACGGTGGTGCCGCCGTCGGCAACCAGCTCCATGCCATTGACGTAGCTGGAGTCGTCCGAGGCGAGGAACAACGCGACCGACGCGATCTCCTCAGGGTGGCCCATCTCTCGCCGCGGGATCACGGACTCGAACATCGCCTTCATCTCCGCGCTCAGCACGTCGCCCATCATCGGCGTGGCGACCGAGCCGGGCGTCAGCACGTTCACCCGGATCCTCCTGTCCCTCAACTCGGCCACCCATACCCGTGCGTAGGCCGGCAGCACGGCCTTGCTCGCTGCGTACACACTCCAATCGGGGTAGCCCCGCAGCGAAGCGTTCGACCCAGTCATGAAGATCGAGCCTCCATCGTTGAACAGTGGCAGCGCCTTCTGGACCGTGAACAGCGTGCCGCGCGCGTTCAGCGAGAAGGCGGCATCGAACTGCTCCTCGGTGATCTCGCCGAGCCTGCCCTGCTCGCCCCCGCCAGCACTCGTCCACAACACGTCGATCGTGCCCTTCTCCTGCTTGACCGTCTCGAACAGATGGTCCAGATCATCGAGGTCGGCCGAATCGGCCTGCACGCCGGTCACGTTCCGGCCGATCAGCTTGACGGCTTCGTCCACCGCGTCCTTCCGCCGGCCCGAAATGAAGACGTGAGCTCCTTCATCAACGAACAACTTGGCACCGGCCAGCGCCATGCCACTTGTCGCGCCTGTGATCACAGCGACCTTGCCATCGAGCTTTCCCACGATTACTCCATTCCTCCGAGGTTGACGCCGAGGGAGAGGTTGAACCCCAGGCCGTTGCGGGCCAGGCCCATCTCCAGCAGGCTCGCACCCTCCAACCACTGCGCCATGCTCAGGTCACCGGCGTCCCGAGGGCGAAGTCCGAGGCTCGTGACGAACGCAGCGACGGTCGCCTTGGCCTGCGTGTCATCCCCGGCCATGAACACATCCACCGGGTCGCCCGCGGCCAGGATGTGGCTGAAGAGGGTGTTGAACGCCTTCACGACGTGGGTGCTTGCGGGGGCGGCCTCGGCGACCATCTGTGCGATGGAGGTGTCATGAGGGACGGCCAGCCCAGTGGCGTGGGCGTTGAAGGGGTTCGTGATGTCGACGACGATCTTGTCGGCCAGGGCCCCTCCATACTCGCTGACGACCGGCACGGCGCCCGCGAAGAGCACGGCGAGGATGACGATGTCCCCGGTCGGTGTGGCGCCCCACGTTCCGGCCGTGGCGCCGTTGCCGAGCGCCCGGGCCAGGGCCCCGGCCTTGTCCGCATCCCGAGCTATGACCTCGACGGTGTTGCCTCCCTTGAGGGCCAGGGCGCCGATGGCTCTGGCCATGTTCCCCGAGCCGATGATGCTGATGCTGCTCATGACGTGCTCCTTCGTGGTGTCTGTATCGGTTGGCCGTCGGGTTCTCGCTGGGTGGTCGATTGGAGAACTAAGGTGAGGTACCCCTCCGGTTATTGGATTGAACCGGAGGGGTGCCTCATGTATTCCGGACAGCGGCGAGAAATCTGGCAAAGGACTTTCCGCCCTTGGCGTAGGTTCGGCGCTACTGAGCCAGACCGGAGGGCACCCTCGGCTTCCGAGGTAAATTGGCTGCGTGAGCATCAGCGACGTTGAGCGGACGCGGACGCCCCTGCGCCGGGACGCCCAGGAGCGCCATGACAGGCTCATCGCCGCGGCACGGCGAGAGTTCGCCGCCCGAGGTGTGGATGCCTCCTTAGAGAGGATCGCTCGCGACGCCGATGTCGCCATCGGGACCCTGTATCGCCACTTCCCGACCCGTCTGGACCTGTTCCTGGCCGCCCTTGAGCCTCGACTTCGGGAGTTCACCGATGGGTCCAAGAAGGCCTTGGAGATCGACGATCCGTGGGAAGGGTTCGTCTACTACCTGGAGAACCTGTTTCGCGTGCAGGCGGGTGACCGAGGTTTCAACGACTTCCTCTCCCGCCGCTTCCCCGGCAGCGCTGACACCGAGCGCATCCACGACCAGATGTGCCGACAGATCGAAGACGTGCTCACCCGAGCCCAAGAAGCCGGCGAGGCGCGCCCCGACATCACGCTGGCCGACATTGTCAACCTCATCTGGTCCAACGGCCGGATGATGGACGCCACGAGCACGACCGCGCCCAACGCGTGGCGACGTCACCTCTACCTCATGCTCGACGCCTACCGGGCTCAGCGGGCACATCCGATCCCCGAGCCGCCGATGACGGAAGAACAGCTCTACGACGCCATGGTCCATCTCAGCACGGCGGACTAAACCTGGATCCACCGACTTGCACCCGCGAGATGCCTCTCTTTTCGGGTTCAATGGCTCCGTGGTAAGAACAATTGTTTACCGCGCCGTCCTCAACGCTTTCCCCATCGGTGGATCCAGGCTTTAGAGGAGCGTGGTCGCGACCTGCGAGAGGATCTGCACGATCGGGGACGCAAGCACCACGATCGAGACCGTCGTGAATGCGGCCGCAAGTCCGGCCAGGGCGGTCACGCCCGCGAGTCGAGCGAGCGTCGAGTGAGGTGTGGAGTGGTTCACGTCGACGAAGCTACCGACGGCCATTCCCGGGCGAATCAGCCTGCAGGCGCATCCCGCGTCAACCTTTCGGCTGACGGCAGCAGCGGATGAGGCAGGTTCGAGCCACACGCCGGGTCGGATGCCCCGACACGCCGCGGCGCCCGCGAATCTGCCTCATCCGCTGCTCGGGTGACACGGTCGACTTACGGGGGCGGATGCTGCGGCATCCGCTCTCCCGGTCGCGCTGCAGCGCTCAGCCGGCGAGCACAGCGTCGAGGCTCTCGCGAACGATCGCGAGGCCGCGCGCGAGCTCGTCTTCGGTGATGGTGAGCGCGGGCAGGAACTTCAGCACCTCGTCGAAGGCGCCGGAGGTCTCGATGACGAGGCCTCGACGGAATGCCTCGGCGGATATGCGCCCGGCGAGGCCGCGGTCGCCGTCGCACGCGAGGCCGTACATGAGCCCGCGGCCGCGCACGACGAAGCCGAGTTGGGGGTGCGCAGCGGCGATCTGCTCGAGTTCGGCGGCGAGCAGCGCCGACTTCGCGGCGACGCTGTCGACGAGCGCCGAGTCGGACCAGTAGGTCTCGAGCGCGACGCGCGCCGAGACGAACGCGAGGTTGTTGCCGCGGAACGTTCCCGTGTGCGCGCCCGGCTTCCAGACGTCGACGTCGGGGCGCAGCAGCACGAGCGACATCGGCAGGCCCGAGCCCGAGATCGACTTCGACACCGTCACGATGTCGGGCACGATGCCCGACGCCTCGAAGGCGAAGAAGGCGCCGGTTCGGCCGATGCCCGACTGGATCTCATCGAGGATCAGCAGGATGCCGCGGGCCGCCGTGAGTTCGCGAAGGCGCTGCAGCCATGGCACGCTCGCGACGTTGATGCCGCCCTCGCCCTGTACGGCTTCGACGATGACGGCTGCGGGCAGGTCGAGGCCGCTACCCGGGTCGTCGAGCATCTTCTCGAGCAGGTCGAGCGTGTCGACGTCGGGGCCGAGGTATCCGTCGTAGGGGAGTCGCACGACGTCGTCGAGTCCGACGCCGGCCGCGCCGCGGTAGTGGCTGTTGCCGGTCGCCGCGAGCGCGCCGAGGCTGAGCCCGTGGAACGCATTCGTGAAGGCGACGACGGTCGAGCGGCCGGTGGCCTGGCGGGCGACCTTGAGCGCCGCCTCGACCGCGTTCGTGCCCGTGGGGCCGGTGAACTGCAGCTTGTGGTCGAATCCCCGCGGCTCGAGCACGAGACGCTCGAACGCCTCGATGAACGCCTTCTTGGCCGAGGTCGCCATGTCGAGCCCGTGGATGATGCCGTCGCGCTCGAGGTACTCGATGAGCGCGCGGGTGAACGCGGGATTGTTGTGCCCATAGTTCAGCACGCCGGCACCCGCGAAGAAGTCGAGGTACTCACGACCGTCGGCGTCGATCAGGGTCGAGCCGACCGCGCGATCGAACACGGTGGGGAACGCACGGATGTATCCGCGCACTTCGGACTCGCGGCGGTCGAATACGTCCAGGGCGGCTGCGTCGCTCATGGCAGGCGTGCTCCTCTTCGGGTGAGATTGCGGTGGATCGAGCTTATGCGCCGCCGACGAGCTCAGCTGGACAGCACCCGTGAGAGGAAGTCCTGCACCCTCGCCGCCGCTTCAGGAAAGTGCGTCTCGAGCAACCAGTGCCCGCCGTCGAAGAGGTGCAGCTCGGCATCCGGCACGTCGCGCAGGTATGCGCGAGCAGCGCCCTCGGGCATGTACCCGTCTTCGACGCCCCAGAGGATCAGCGTCGGCGGGCGATGCGTTCGCAAGTACTCCTGCTGGGCGCCGAACCGGTCGAGCGTGTTGGCCTGGTCCTCGAACAGGCGCACGACATTCTCGCGGCGATCCGGTGTGTTCATCAACGCCCAGTGCAGCGTCCAGAGGTCGGGTGTGATCCGTTCCACCAGTTCCGCGTGGATCTCGCCCACGAACTCGTCGTGGAAGCCCTCCTCGGTGACGTTCGCGGCGAGCTTCTCTCGCCCCTCAGGGGTGGGATTCGCCCAGTGCTCCTTGAGCGCGGCGTACTTCGGTCCGTGCTCGTCGGCGTAGATGTCACCGTTCTGGATCACCAGCGCGGTCACGCGTTCGGGATGACGCAGTGCAAGCTCGAGCCCGAACTGGGAGCCGTAGTCGTGGAGGTAGAGGGCGTATCGCGACAGGCCCAGTGCCTCTGCGAAGCCCTCGAGCCACTGCGAGTACGCCGCGAAGGTGTACGGGAACTGCGCGACCGCCGGGGTGCCCGAGTAGCCGAACCCCGGCGCGTCGGGTGCGATGAGGCGCCAGCGATCGCCGAGGGCGGGGAGGAGATTGCGGAACTCGTACGAGGAGCAGGGATAGCCGTGCGGGAGGAGCAGCACCGGCGCGTCGACCGGTCCGGCCTCGCGGTAGAAGGTACGGATGCCGGCGGCGTCGACCAACGCGTGTCGAGTCGACTGGTCGAGTCGCGTCATGCGAGCTCCGACGCTGAGGCCGAGGCGGAGGCCGAAGCGACGCACGCTTCGAGCGCGACCCACGCGAGCATGGCGCACTTCACCCGCATGACGTACTTCGAGACGCCGTGGAAGGCGATCGCGTCGCCGAGGAGCTCCTCGTTCGCCTCGCCCGCTCCCTTCGACCGCATCATCGAGCGGAACTCGTCGACGAGTGCTCGCACCCGATCGAGATCGGCGCCGGTCGCGAGCTCGGTGAGGGCCGACGCCGAAGCCATGGAGATGCTGCATCCGTCGCCCGTCCAGCCGATGGCTTCGAGCACGGTTCCGGATGCGTCGAGGCGGATGCCCATGGTGATCTCATCGCCGCACGTGGGATTGAGCTCGTGGTGGGTGGCGTGCGGTTCGGTGAGCTCGCCGTCGCCGAGCCGGCGGCGGGAGTGGTCGAGGATCAGCTCTTGATAGAGGCCCGACAGGTCGCTCATGCGTCGACTCCGAAGAATCCGCGCACCTCGGCGAGTGCCGCGGCGAAGCGGTGGATCTCGTCGGTGGTCGTGTACACGTAGGCGCTCGCGCGCGTCGTCGCCCGAAGCCCGAGGCGCCGGTGCAGCGGCTGCGCGCAGTGGTGGCCGACGCGCACGGCGATGCCCTGCGAGTCGAGGAACTGGCCGACGTCGTGGGCGTGCACGCCCGGCACGTCGACGCTCGCGAGGGCTGCGCGCTCGATGCCGGCCGCGGGACCGATGAGCCGGATGCCGGGAATCCGCGCCGTCTCGTCGACGAGCAACTCGGCGAGTGCCGACTCGTGCGCGTGCACCTGCTCCATGCCGAGCGCGTCGAGGTAGCGCACGGCCTCGGCGAGCGCGACGGCTTGCGACACCGGCTGCGTGCCGGCTTCGAACCGCTGCGGCGACGGCAGGAACGACGCCGACTCCATCGTGACGGTCGTGATCGTGGATCCGCCGGTGCGCGCCGGTGGCAGCGCGTCGAGCAGCTGCTCCCGCCCGTAGAGCACGCCGATGCCCGTCGGCCCGAGCATCTTGTGCGCCGAGAACGCGGCGAAGTCGACCCCGAGCGCGGCGAAGTCGATCGGCCGGTGCGGCACCGACTGGCACGCGTCGAGCAGCACGAGCGCACCGTGGCGGTGGGCGAGCTCGGCGACCTCGGCGGCGGGCGCCACGAACCCCGTGACATTCGAGACGTGCCCGAATGCGACGAGGCGCGTGCGCGGCCCGATGACGGATGCCGCGTCGTCGATGCTCCACGTGCCGTCGTCGCGCACGGGGATCCACCGAAGGGTCGCGCCGGTCTTCGCCGCGAGCCGCTGCCACGGGATGAGGTCGGCGTGGTGCTCGGCCTCGGTCACCACGATCTCGTCGTCGGCGCCGAGCCGGAACACGTCGGCTTCGGGGCCGCCGAGGCCGGCCGCGGCATCCGCCATTCCGAGCGCGACCATGTTGATCGCGTCGGTGGCGTTCGCGGTCCACACGATCTCGCGGGGGCCGGCGCCGACGAAGCGGGCCACGGTCTCGCGGGCCTCTTCGAACGCGGTCGTCGAGGTGCCCACGAGCGTGCTCGCACCGCGGTGCACGGCGGCGTTTGAGTGCTCGAGGTAGGCGCGTTCGGCATCGAGCACGGCGATCGGGCGCTGCGCGGTCGCCGCCGAGTCGAGGTAGGCGAGCGGATGCCCGTTGAGCTCTTGGTCGAGGTACGGAAAGTCCTCGCGAAGGGCCGTCGGCAGCAGTTCGTCGATTGCGGTCGTTCGGTCGAGGGTCACGGTTCCTCCCAGGATGCCGCAAACGGAGGCGGATCTCCGAAGCGGCTTCCCTCCAGTCTGACGCAGATCAGCCGAGCAATCGCCGTATGCGCCGTTGCCTCGTGCCGATAGGCTCCCAACGTGGGCGAGCGTGACGATCGCGATGACGAGGTCGACCTGATCATCGACGCATGGTCACGACGTCTTCCCGATGTCGACCTCACGCCGCTCGACGTGATGTCGCGCCTCCGGCGGGTGGCGAATCGGCTCGGCCGGCTGCGGGCGAGCGCCTTCAGTGAGGCAGGGCTCGCGGCCTGGGAATTCGACGTGCTCGCGGCGCTCGGGAGGGCGGAATCACCCCACGAGCTCAGCCCCGCTCAACTCATCGAGGCCACGATGATCGGCAGCGCGGCGATGACGAATCGACTCGACAACCTCTCGCGTCGCGGCCTCGTCGAGCGACTCCCGCACCCGACAGACCGCCGCAGTGTGCTCATTCGCCTCACCTCCGAAGGGGCGACGCGCGTCGACGACGCCATGCGGCGACTCGCCCACCGCGAGGCCGAGGAGCTCCGCGGGCTCAGCCGTGAAGAGCAAGCGACCCTCGCGCTCCTGCTCCGTCGTCTCGCGCAGGATTCCGTGCAGGACTCCGAGTAGCCGACGTCTTCGGTTCATGACTCACGGTTGGCGGTGCCGCTGAGTAAGGTGACGAGCATGTCCGAACACAGCATGCCGGCGGCCATCGAGGCGTTCGTCGACACGACCAACCGAGGCGACTCAGAGGGGTGCGCCGCCGCGTTCAGCACCGACGCATACCTGAACGACTGGGGGCGCGAGTTCCACGGTCGCGAGGGCGTCGCGAGCTGGAACGAGACCGACAACATCGGCAAGCAGTCGCACTTCGAGGTGCACGGCATCCGGCCGGGGAGGGTCGAACGCCAGTACCTGCTGACGGTGACCGTGTCGGGCAACGGCTACAACGGACCCGGCACGTTCACGTTCCAACTGGACAGCGACGGGCTCATCGCGCGATTCATCATCGCGTAGCGCCGGCGCCGGCCGTCAGTCCGCGGTCTCGAAGTAGAGGTGGGTGTGCAGGCGGCAGCGCTCGTTGAACGGAGACCCGCAGTTCGGGCATTCGTCCGTCGCGAGGTACGACAAGATCGTGAGCTCGGTGCTGCAGGCGCCGCAGAGCACGGCCTCCT
The DNA here is from genome assembly GCF_030815405.1 of Agromyces albus. Taxonomy (NCBI): domain Bacteria; kingdom Bacillati; phylum Actinomycetota; class Actinomycetes; order Micrococcales; family Microbacteriaceae; genus Agromyces; species Agromyces albus. Next base: position 445,178 of record NZ_JAUSWX010000001.1, read on the forward strand.
GGTCGCGTTGGTCGAGCGGCCACTGCTCGGCGGGGTGGTCGGCCGTCTCGGCATGGCAGAGGTGGCACGGGTAGTACTCGTTGCAGCACGCGAACCTGATCGCGACGATGTCGACCTCGGTGCGGTAGTGCACGCAGCGCGTCATCTCGTCGACGACCGGCCCGAGCACGCGTGGCGACGCTCGGGACTCGCGTGGGCTGGACTCGAGCATGATGACCATCATCCACCAATTCGTTCGAACGAACCCTGACACGCGTCTACCGTTGGAGATGGTGTCGTAGACGGAGGGACCGAGATGACGAGAACGGATCGCCTGAACCTGTCCCTGCTTCGCCTGGCCCTCGGCGCTCGCCGCCCGAAACCGGCGCGCCGGATGGCCGCCGCCGTCGTCGTCTCGATGCTCGCGGTGGGGTCGCTCGGCGGCTGCAGCTTCGGCGACGACGGCCAGGGGCCGGGCGAGCGTCCGGCGGGGCCGTCATCGGCGCCTCCCTCGGAGACTCCCGGCGACGTGGTGCGCAGCGAGCGGCTCGAGGGTGCAGCCGAGGGCATCACGGCCTGGCGCGTGCTCTATCGTTCGACGGATCTCGACGGCAACGACATCGTCGTTTCCGGCTTGGTCGCGGCACCCGATGAGCCGTCGCCGCCGGGCGGACGCACGGTGGTCTCGTGGGGGCATCCGACGACCGGTGCCGCCGAGCGCTGCGGGCCGTCGCTCAGCGCCGAGCCACTGAGCACCATCGCAGGGCTCGAAGAGCTCGTGCGCGCCGGGTACGTCGTCGTCGCCACCGACTACGCCGGCATGGGCGCTCCCGGACCCGACTCGTACCTCGTCGGCGAGACGGAGGGCCGCAACGTGCTCGACGCGGCGAGGGCGGCTCGCGAGCTCGACATCGGAGCGAGCGATCGGGTCGCGCTGTGGGGGTACTCCCAAGGCGGGCACGCCGTGCTCTTCGCCGCCCAGCAGGCCGAGCCGTATGCTCCCGAGCTCGAGGTCCAAGCGGTCGCGGTGGCGGCGCCGGCCATCGACCTCGCGGCACTGCTCGACACGGCTGTCGCCGACCCCTCCGGCCTCAGGCTCGCGGCCTACACCCTCGATTCCTACGCGTCGGTGTACGCGGCGTCACCGTCGCCCGAGCTGCAGACGATCCTGACTTCGGATGCCGCGGCGGCCGTTCCCCGTCTGGCGGAGCTCTGCGCCTTCGACCAGGACACCGAGCTCGATGAACTCAGCCGAACCCTCGTCGGCCGCTTCCTCGCCGCCGACCCGAGATCGACCGAGCCGTGGGCCGGCCTGATCGCCGAGAACACTCCCGGCACCGCCGAGTTCGACGCGCCGCTCTTCGTCGCGCAAGGAGCCGCCGACACGCTCATCCGCCCAGAGCTCACGCAGGCGTTCGTCGACCTTCAGCGAGGCCTCGGCACGGATGTCACGAGCGAGGTGATCGGCGACACCGACCACGGTCTCATCCCGTACCGAGCCCTGCCCAGCCTGCTGCCATGGCTCGAGAGCACCGCTCCCGCGGTTCCGGCAGGATGACCTCCGACCACCTCGCCCGGATCGACGTGGTCAGTCGGTCAACGCTGGAGAGGCGGCCGTCGGCCACCCGATCTACGATGGTGTTCACGCCCGATCCTTCGACGGGAGTCGCCATGATCCAGGTCCGAGTTCTCGGCATTGCGCTCGATGCCGCGCAACAGCACATCGTCCTTCTCAAGCCGCTGCTCGACGATGGCGTCGCCGGACGCGTCCTGCCGATCTGGATCGGTGCCCAGGAGGCGACCTCCATCCTCATCGCCGTCGAGGGTGAGCAGGCGCCCCGGCCCCTGTCGCACGACCTCATGAAGACACTGCTCGACACGCTCGATGCCACGGTCGACCGCATCGAGGTGACCCGCATCGAGGAGGGCACGTTCTACGCCGAGATCACGCTCACCACGGCCTCGGGCATCCGCGTCATCGACGCGCGCCCGTCTGACGCCGTCGCGCTCGCGGTGCGCGCTGAGGCGCCGCTCTTCGTCGCCGAGCAGGTGTTCGACGAGGCCGGGATCCCCGCCGAGTTCACCGAGCCGGCCGAAGAGGAAGAGGTCGACAAGTTCAAGCAGTTCCTCGACGAAGTGGATCCCGAGGACTTCCAGGGCTGACGCGCCGGTCGGCGGGGGTCAGCGTCGGCGCAGGTCAGCGCAGGTCGAGCCGCATGAGCACGCGCGGGAAGCCGTTCAGCACCGAGTCGGTGTCGGCCGCCTTCATGAACCCGGCCTTCTCGAAGAGCTTGCGTGTGCCGGCGTAGGCCATCGTGAGGTCGATCTTCTGGCCGTCGTTGTCGAGCGGGTAGCCCTCGATCGCAGGTGCACCGTGATCGCGGGCGAACTCGACGGCGCCCTCGAGCAGGTGATGCGAGATGCCCCCGCCGCGATGCCCCGGTCGCACGCGGATGCACCACACCGACCAGACCTCGAGGTCGTCGACGTGCGGGATCTTGCGGTTGCGCGCGAAGCTCGTGTCGGCACGCGGGTGCACGGCGGCCCAGCCCACCACCTCGTCGCCGTCGTAGGCGAGCACACCGGGCGGCGGGTCTTGCCCCACGAGCTGCTGCACGAGCTCTCCGCGCGCCGGGCCCTTGAGCTCGAGGTTCTCCTTCGAGGGGATGCGGTAGCTCAGGCACCAGCACACGTTGGCATCGGGCCGCTTGGGCCCGACCATCGCCTTCACGTCGACGAACACCGTCGCGGGGCGCACCTCGATCGCCATGTACCAAGCCTGCCACCGGCAGCCGACATCCGGCTTCGACATCTGACACTCGGATGACGCCGAGGCCGTGTCTATTCGGAATGCGCATGCAGTGTTGCAACAACTGTTTCCATATGTTTCGTTTCTGAAACTCAAGACGACCGGTTCTCTGGATCGAGATCCCAGGACGCGCCGCAATTGGGCCGGTGTTGCCGAGCGAACTGATTTCGGGACGAATGGAACGCGCTTTCCATTCTGGCTTGACATCTCCGAAGTCGGGCACATACGGTGCTTCTCGTACCAATCGAAACTTCAACGGGGAAGAGGCTGTGGTGAATCTCCGAACACCCGCACGGCGCCGAACTCGGCAGGGGCGCGACTACGGGCTCGTCATCCTCGCCGCTCCCGCCGTCATCCTCCTGCTCGTGTTCTCCTACGGCCCGATGGCCGGGCTCGTGGTCGCCTTCCAGGACTTCAACATCGCCGATGGCATCTTCGGCTCGCCGTGGGCGGGCTTCGAGAACTTCGAGTTCTTCTTCACCTCGGGCAATGCGGGGCGCATCCTCTGGAACACGCTGTTCCTCAACATCCTCTTCCTCGCCGCGACGCTCGGCGTCGGCATCCTGCTCGCCCTCATGCTCAACGAGATCCGCGGGCGCGTGACGAAGCGGTTCTTCCAGTCGGTCATCTTCATCCCGTACTTCGTCTCGCCCATCGTCGTGAGCATCTTCCTGCAGGCGTTCCTCGCCGGCCCCGGCGGGCGCGGGGGACTGGTGAACGACTTCTTCAACGTCTTCGGGTTCCCCTCCGTCTCCTGGTACACCGAGCCGGGCCCATGGCCCTGGATCCTCACGATCGTGAAGGTCTGGCAGCTCGGCGGGTACATGAGCGTGATCTTCCTCGCGGCGATCACCTCGATCCCCGAAGAGGTCTATGAGGCGGGCATGATCGACGGTGCGAGCCGGGCGCAGATGGCCCTGCGCATCACGACGCCGCTGCTCAAGCCCACCGCCGCGATCCTGCTCGTGCTCGGTGTCGGCCGCATCTTCTACGGCGACTTCGGCACCATCTACGCGATCGTCGGCGACAACGGCACCCTGTTCTCGACGACCGATGTCATCGACACCTACGTGTTCCGAGCCCTCCGAACCTTCGGTGACTTCGGCACCACCGCCGCGATCGGGCTCTTCCAGTCCGTGGTCGGCTTCGTTCTCGTCGTCGTCGCCACCATGGTGCAGCGGCGCTACGCGAAGGAAACGACGCTCCTATGACCACGACGACCGTGCTCACGACCACGACCCTGCCGACGGATGCCGCCACTCCGGCATCTCCCGCATCGGTCGGCACCCGCACCACCGGCGGCCCGGCTCGTCGCCGCATCCGTCAGCGTCCCGAGGCGTTCACCGTCGTCAGCTACTTCGGCGTGATCGCATTCGGCCTGACCTGCCTGATCCCCTTCTGGATGGTGGTCGCGGGTTCGCTCACCGCCGAGTCGACGCTGTCGCAGCGCGGGTACTCGTTCTGGCCCGATCCGCTGTCGTTCGACGCCTACGCGACCATCTTCAGCGGCAACCGGGTGTGGCTGTCGTACGGCGCGACGCTGTTCATCACGATCGTCGGAACGGCGATCGCCGTCGCCGCGACATCCGGAATCGCCTGGGTCATCGCGCGAGGCCTGGCGTTCGTGAGCCGCCCCCTCGCGATCTTCGCGTACATCCCCATGCTCTTCACCGGCGGCCTCGTGCCGATGTACATCCTGGTCACCCAGGTGCTGCAGCTGCGCAACTCGCTGTTCGCGGTGATCCTCCCGCTCGTGATCGCCCCGTTCCTCGTCTTCGTGCAGGTCAGCTTCTTCCGGGCCACACCGCAGGAGATCCTCGACTCCGCTCGCATCGACGGCGCCGGAGAACTGCGCGTCTTCTTCCAGATCGTGCTGCCGATCTCGAAGCCGGTGATCGCGGTGATCGCCCTGTTCTATGCGGTCACGTTCTGGAACGAGTGGTTCCACGCGCTCCTGTTCATCAGCGACACCGACCTCTATCCGCTCCAGCTCGTGCTGCAGAACCTGATCTCGAGCGTCGCGAACGCCGCCGACCTCGGTTCGACCGTCTCGGCGCCGGTGTACCAGATGCGGCTCGCGATGACCGTCATCACCATCGGCCCGATCCTGCTCGCGTACCCGTTCGCGCAACGCTACTTCGTGAAGGGCCTCACCCTGGGCGCGACGAAGGGCTAGCCGGCCAGCCGACTCCCCACCCCAGCCACCCCCGCAATACCCCCAACACAACACCACCCCTGCAACACACGTTCGATCACATCTAGGAAGGAACGCACCATGACGGCACTCCCCAACGGCGCCGGGCTGTCACGTCGAGGTTTCCTCGCCGGAGCCGGCGCGGCGGCCGCGGCCCTCGCGCTCGCCGCCTGCACCCCCGGTGGAGGAGGTGGCGGCGCTCGCAGCGCCTACGGCCTCCTGCTGCCCGGTGACGTTCCCCCGCAGTGGGACCGGATCCGCGACGCGGTCAACAAGAAGCTGAAGGCCGACCTCGGCTTCGAGTTCAAGCCCGAGTTCATCAACTGGAAGGACTACGGGTCGCAGTCGCTCCTGAAGTTCACGGCGGGTGAGAAGTTCGAGACGGCGCTGAGCGCTCGATGGCTCAACATCGCGCAGCTCATCGAATCGAAGGCACTCGTCCCGCTCGACAGTGCCATCAACAGCGGTGACTACCCGAACCTGACCGCCACCATCGACAAGAGCGCCTTCGACGCGAACCGGTGGACCGACGGAGAGATCTACGGCATCCCCGCCGTCAACAGCGCGGCCCGCATCCACCACCACGTCGCCCGCGGCGACCTCGTCGAGAAGTACGCCGGCGGCAGCATCACGACCTTCGAGCAGCTCGAGAAGTTCTGGTATGACGTCGTGCAGAAGGAGGGCATCCCCGGATACATCAACCGGAACTCCGTCTTCGACGTGCTCGGCGCGCCCACCGGCAACCTCTACGCCGAGGGCTGGGAGTCGCCCGACCTCATCCCGCTGTACTTCTCGAGCGATTCGCTGCTGTTCGTGCCGGGCAAGAACGCTGCGTCGAGCGGATCGGCGAACGCCGTCCCGTTCTGGGAGTACGAGCCCTACGTGGAGTCGCTGCACCGCGTGCGGAAGTACTACCAGGACGGCATCATCAACGCCGACCGCCTCAACGCCGACCCGGCGACGCTCCGTGCCCAGTTCGACGGCGGCGGCGCGGCCACGACCTCGGGCATCACCGATGGCAACGACACGTCATCGCATCTGGCGCAGCTCGAGAAGGCCGTGTCGGGCGCGACGCTCGCCACGTTGCTTCCGTTCCGCGACGGTGAGGGCGCCAAGCCGAATCAGACCTTCCAAGCCGACAACGTCGTCGTGGTCAACGCGAAGGGAGCCGACAACGACGCCGCGCTGCAGCTGCTCGACTGGGTCTCGATCCAGGAGAACCACGACCTCCTGCAATACGGCGTCGAGGGCACCGACTGGAAGGCCGTCGGCGACGACGGCTACGAGGCGACCGGCGAGTACAACAACTTCCCCGGATTCGCACTCAGTTGGCGCATTCCGCTCGAGCGCAAGTTCTCCCGCATGAGCGAGTCGGAGAGCGGCTGGTTCGAATGGTCGAAGTCGTACGAGAACTTCACGCTCGACCCATTCGCGACCTTCATCCCCGACCTCTCCGAGATCGAGAGCGAGCACTCGCAGATCACCGCTGCGATCGCCGAGTACGGCAACCCCCTCTGGGCCGGCGCCGTCGAGGTCGAAGCGGGCCTCGACAGTCTGAAGAAGGCGGTCGACCAGGCCGGGCTCGCAAAGGTCCAAGACGAGCTCAACAAGCAGGCTGACGCCTACCTGGCGTCGCAGTAGTCGTGTTCCGGGGCTTTCGTTCCCCCCAGCGAAAGCCCCGGAGACACCCACACAGGATTGAAGGAGCAGGGTGATCGAATACGCCGTCGCGGTCGGCTCGAACCGACTCGCAGAACGTCTCTTCGGCGCCTCATTCGAGGGACTGGCGGATGTCCCTGCCGAGCGGGTCGGCGGAGTGCTCACCGAGTTCGAATCGGATGTCGCACGCCGGGTGCTCGCGCGGGCCGACGCGCTGCTCACCGGCTGGGACACGCCTCCGCTGACGGCCGCCGTCCTCGACGCGGCACCTCGACTGCGGCAGGTGATCCATGCCGGTGGTGCGGTCGAGTGGCTGTTCCCCGACGGCAGGCGCGGCATCGAGGCATCCGACACCGGCGCAGTCAATGCGACGCCGGTCGCCGAATATGCACTGGCGATGGTGCTCCTCGCCAACAAAGACGCGTTCCGCGCACGGGAGCTCTACCGCGACCGGCGCGCGTACATCGATCGCGAGGAGGAATTCGAGGCGAGCGGCAACCACATCCGCACGGTCGGCGTGGTCAGCGCGTCGCGAACGGGCAGGGCGCTCATCGAGTTGCTGCGACCCTTCGCGACCCTTCGAGTACTCGTGTACGACCCTTACCTCAGCGCTCGGGACGCGCACGCGCTCGGTGTGGAATCGGCGACGCTCCCCGAGCTCATGCGCTCGAGCGACGTCGTGACGCTGCATCCGCCGGTGCTTCCCGACACGATCGGCATGATCAGCGAGGAGATGCTCTCGCTCCTCCCCGACGGCGCGACGCTCATCAACACGGCCCGCGGCGAGATCATCGACCAGGCCGCGCTGGAACGTGAACTGCGCAGCCAGCGGATCAAGGCGATCCTCGATGTGAGCGAGCCCGAGCCGCTGCCGGCGTCATCGCCGCTCTACGACCTGCCGAACGTATTCCTCACTCCGCACATCGCCGGCTCCATGGGCACCGAGCTTCGGCGCATGGGCGACGAGGTGGTCTCGATCCTGACCCGGTTCGCCGGCAGGGAGCGGCACGCGCAGGGTGCGCCGCTCGGATGACGACATCGGAATCCGCCGCCGCGTGCCGACCCGAGCCCGCTGCGGAAAACGTTTCCGTTAGGATTTCCGTAGAGATCAGGGGGAACTGTCGACGATGAGCGAGATGACTTCGATCCGGGCCGCTCGCCTGTCGGACGTTGCTCGACTCGCGGGCGCGTCTCTGCGGCCACGGCGTCGCGGGCACTCAACGGCAGCGATCGCGGAGTGCGCGAAGCCAACCGGGCCAAGGTGCTCGAGGCGGCGAAGACTCTGGGCTACACGACGAATGTCGCTGCCCAGGCGGTGGCGCGGGGGCGCAACCGAGGGGTCACCCTCGTGGTCAAGGGGATTCCCGAGGACTACGCGAACCCGATCATCTCGGGCGTCGTCACGGCGGCCCAGCGCCGCGGGCTCCCGGTCACGATCACCTCGGCGGGCACCGACCCGGCCGACCTCGTCGAAGCGGTGCACAACGCCCGCAGCCACCGCCCCGAGATCCTCATGATCACCGGCGGCCGGGCGACGGATGACTCGACGATCCCCGAACTCGTCGACGCACTCCAGCGCTACGAAGCCGAGGGCGGGCGAGTGGTGCTCATCACCCAGCCCGGGCTGCCGTTCGACACCGTCGCCTATGAGAACCGCAAGGGCGGTTACGACATGGCGAAGACACTGGCCGGCCTCGGATATCGCGACTTCGCCGTCATCTCGGGGATGAAGCACGGCCTGACGCAACGCGATCGCACGGCCGGATTCATCGAGGGTCTCGCGGAGTCGGGCATCCCGCTCCCAGCCGACCGTGTCCTGATCGGCGAGTTCACCCGCGACGCGGCCTACGCGATGACCGGCGACCTGCTGCGACGAGGCATCCCGGTGGAGGCGATCTTCGCGGTGAACGACGCGATGGCGCTCGGCGTGCTGACCTTCCTCCGCGACGCCGGCCGCTCGATCGCGGTGGCCGGATTCGACGACATCCAGGCCCTTCGGGATGTCACGCCGTCGCTGAGCACGGTGCACCTGCCGTGGGACCAGGTGGCCGATGAGGCGTTGACGATGGCGATGGGGCCGCGCGGCGACGAGCCGCGCACCATCATGATCGAGGGTCATGTCGTCGTTCGCGAGAGCACGCCGCCGGTGGTGCGATGAGCGACGCGTCCACGTTCCCGGGCGGCACGGCAGTCTCGTGGCTCGACGTCTACGACTCGGAGTCGATCGATGGGCTCCGCGGCGGCTCGCCGCACATGCACCTCGTGTCGGCAGAATGCTACGTCGTCGTCGGCGGTCGTGGATGGCTCCAGACGCTCAACCGTTCGGGCGTGAAGGAGACGCAGCTCGAGCCGGGCGTCGTCGTGTGGTTCACGCCCGGCACAGTGCATCGTGCGATCAACGAGGGCGATCTGCGCGTGCTCGTGATCATGCAGAACGCCGGGTTGCCCGAGGCGGGCGACGCCGTGATGACGTTCCCGGCCGAGCAGCTCGTCGACGCCGAGACGTATCGTTCGGCGGCCCGGTTGCCCGAGCGGCCGACGGAATCCGAGCGCCAGGCGGATGCCGACCGGCGCCGGGATCTCGCTGTCCAGGGGTTTCTCGAGCTGCGCGAGGCAGCAGATTCGGGCGACTTCGCGCCCTTCGAGGCGTTCGCCGCCGCGGCGGCTCGGATCGTGCAGCCGCGCGTCGGCGAGTGGCAGGGCATCTGGCGTGGAGTCGTCGGCGCGCAAGCCGACGAGACACGCCGATCGATGGACGGCCTCGCGGAGGGCGACTGGAGTTCGTTGCTCGCGGCCGGCGTCTTCGAGGCATCCGCGAACCCCGGTGATCGGCGATTCGGCATGTGCGGGCGACTCCGCACCTACCAGCTCGGGGCGTAGGCACTCTGCGCTCGGCGCACTGACCATACGCGATGCTGTTCAGCATGACGATGACGTGGGAATGGCGCGGAACGGTCCGGAACGAAGAGATCAACGAGCTGCACGCGGAAGGCTTCGACCATGTGCCCGCGGCTGACGATTGGACCGAGCGGCTCTCGCGTCTCAGCCTGGGATGGGTCACCGCGCGCGATGACGAGGGTCTCGTGGGCTTCGTCAACGTGATCTGGGACGGTCACGTGCACGCGTTCATCGAAGACACCCTGGTGGCACATCGAGCGCGCCGACAGGGAATAGGCAAGCGACTCGTCGCGGTCGCCGAGGAGCAATCGAGGGCGGCAGGCTGCGAGTGGCTCCACGTCGACTTCGACGATCACCTGAAGAGCTTCTACTTCGATGCCTGCGGGTTCCGTCCTACGAGCGCCGGCCTGATGCAGCTGCGCTGACAGCCCGGTGACGAGGTTCACCATCACGAGCTGGCGCGCACATCTCTCACGAGCTGGTGCAGCTCGGGGAAGCTGCGCGACACCGTGACCCAAAGTGCGTGCGAGTCGACGCGGTCGTAATGGTGCACCACGAAGTCGCGGTTGCGGGCTGCCTGAGACCAGAGCGGGTCGTCGAATCGGGCCGGATCTGCGGCCGTCAGCCGCTTCGAGAGGTCGCCCACTCGGTTCGAGAGCGCTTCGAAGGCGAGTGGCAACGCCGGGTCGCGGTCGAACTCGTCGCGGCCGCGTGTGACCAGGAGAGCCGCGGCGTCGAGGGTGGCCGTCAGGTCGTCGAGCCAGCGCTCCACGCGATCGGCAGCCCTCACAGGTCGATTGCCTCGTCGAGTACCGCTCGATCGCGGCCGGCATCGAGTGAGCGGCGTGAGACGACGTCGACGGCTCGCTCGAACAGCGACTCCATATCGAGCTCGAACTGGGCGAGGTCGAAGAGCGACGCGTCATCCTGCGGGTCGACCAGGAGATCCACATCGCTCGACGGAGTGTCGTCGCCTCGTGCGACCGAACCGAAGACCTGAACCGACGAGATGCGGTTGGCCCGCGCGAGGCGCTCGATGAGGGCTCGGCGGCGGCGGAGATCATCGAGCAGGCGGGGGGCGCGCCGGTCTGGCCGCGCGGTGTCCTGCCCGATACGGGCTTCGTTCGAGGCGAACCGCTCGTAGGGAATCAGCACCGCCTCAGGTCGGCGGTGCGATCCGATGACAACCGGAGCGGCATCGGGTCCGAGATCGCGGAAGTTGCGAAGCATGACCGAGAGCGTGGCGCGCGCCTCCGCGACGGGAAGAACGGCCTTCGGGCCGGTCGGGGGTGTCTTCGTCATGGAGCCAAGTTTACTCGATGTGTACATATTTATGTACAAGTCCGGGACTTCGATACGCGTCGGCGGCGCGCGGCGCTCCTCAACCACCGGGGCTACGCCGGCGCTACTCAACCACCGGCGGGGGTGATGATCTCGACGTCGTTCTGGCGGAGGGCCTCTTCGAGGTCGGGCGGGGGCGGGGCATCCGTGATGAAGTAGTCGGCCCGGCCGAGCTCGGCGACCTGGGCGAACAGTCGCCGGCCGAACTTCGAGGAGTCGGCAAGCACCGCCACGCGCGTGGCACGCGACATCATCTCGGCCATCATCGCCGCGTCGCCGAGGTTGCTCGTCGAGTAACCGCCGGCCGGTGAGACCGCTCCGACCGCGATGAGCGCGAGGTCGCACTGCAGGTCGATCTCGCCGCCGCCCGCGGCGACCTTGAAGCTGATCGGGCCCGTGGTTGCCTGGGTGATCGAGCGCACCGAACCCCCGAACACGTAGAGGTCGCGGAAGACCTTCGGCGAGATCTCGGCCGGGATGCGCAGGTTGTTCGTGGCGATCGTGAGTTCGCGGTGGTTGCGCAGGTGCCGCGCGACCGCGAGCGTCGTGGTGCCCGCGTTGAGCATGACGACTGCGCCGTCGGGGATGAGCTCGGCGGCGAGCTCGGCGATGCGCTCCTTCTCTTCAGCCTGCATGTGCAGTCGCACGTCGAGGCCGCGGTCGGTGCGGGGAGTGGCCGTTGCGCTCACCGCGCCGCCGTGGGTGCGTACGAGCACGCCCTCGGCGTCGAGCTGGTCGAGGTCGCGGCGGATCGTGTCGATCGAGACGCCGTAGCGCTCGGCGAGCATGGCGACGGTCACCTGTCCGCTCGCCGAGACGTAGTCGGCGAGGTTGGCTCTGCGGCCGGCTGGCAGATGTCGCACGTGTTCCCCCGGGGATTCGCTTCTGGGCGCTGCCATAAGCAACTTCTAGCACACTCGCGCCTTCTGAGTGCTTGCGTTCAGCGTAGATCAGCAAGACAAAGCATAAAACAGCATCGGCGATTTGTGCGCATGCAAGACCTCGGGCCGTGAATGGCGGGACCACGCGGCATCCGATCGCTATTGACCGATGCGACTCGAGAGGACTAACATCCAGAAGTCGCATCAATGCGCAAATAACAGCGCAATACTGCAAATCTCAGAATGGAGAATCATGAGCAAAGAGGCTCACGACCGGCGGCGGACCTTTCGGGTGCTTGGAGCGTCGGTCGCAGCGGTGGCACTGTTCGCGACTGCAGGATGCAGCGCGAGCAGCGACAGCGGATCGGCCGACGGCGACGTCGTGCTCGAATTCGCGCAATGGTGGGAGCCGGAACTACCCGACGGCGCCTTCCGTGAACTGATGGACGAGTTCGAGAAGGAGAACCCGGGCATCACGGTCGAATTGCTCAGCGGGCCGTACGCCTCCACGAAGGAACAGCTCTTCGCCGGCGCCGCAGCCGGCACCATGTCCGACGTCGTCGGCCTCGACGGTGCGTGGGTGAGCGATTTCGCCAACCAGGGCGCGATCGCTGACCTGACCGAGCTCATGGCCGAGAGCGACTACGACGACAGCGAACTCGCCAGTCAGATCAAGATCGACGGCGCGACCTACATGATCCCGGTCGTCAACTTCGTCTACCCGATGTTCACGAATGACGACCTGCTCGCCCAGGCGGGTGTGGCCGCAGCGCCCACCAACCGCACTGAGTTCGCGGCCGCCGCGAACGCCGTCGCCGGGCTCGGCGAAGACACGAGCGGCTGGATCCTGCCGCTCTCGCTCGAGGCGCCGAACGGCATCCAGAACGACGTCATGTCGTGGGTCTGGGCCTCGGGCGGCAGCATGCTCGACGAGGACGGCCAGCCCGATGTCACGAACGGCGACGTCACGAGCGCGGTCGAGTACGTCAAGGGCCTGTGGGACGACGGTGCGATCGCGCCCGGCGCCTTCACGATGAAGGAGCAGGACAAGGTCGAGGAGTTCACCAACGGCCGAGTCGGCATGATGATCGACTCGCTCGCGCACATCAACCTGATCCGCGAGTCCAATCCCGACCTGAACTTCAGCATCTCGGCGCTGCCTGCAGATGACGGGTTCGACGGCGAGCGGGGCATCCCCTACGCCTCATGGGGCATCGGCGTGGCCGACAGCTCGGAGCACAAGGCCGAGGCGTTCAAGCTCGTGGAGTTCCTCATGAGCGAGGAGACGAACTCGAAGCTGTCGTCGATCGCGAACGCGTTCCCCGGCAACACCGAGTCGGTGCCCGATTTCGTCACCGAAGACGAGCTCTTCGCGACGGCGTTCGAGATCTACCAGAACGGATACCCCGCCAACGAGTTCACCGGGCTTCCGGTGGCGGAGCAGCTCATGCGGCTCTTCGACGAGCAGTTCCAGGTGCTCCTGGACGGCGGCCAATCGGTCGACGAGACGCTCGAGAAGACCCAAGAAGCATGGCTCGCCGAGTTCTGACCCGTGCTCAGCACGACGCCGCGCCACGGTCAGGCACCGTGGCGCGGTCTCCCCGCAGGAGGCCGACCCGATGATCACCACCCCCACCACACTCACCGAGAGCGCGGAACCATCTGCGCCACCACCGACACGCACCCCGACGCAGGGGCCGGCTCGACGACGCCGTCTCGGCCACCCCGGCGAGCCCTACGCCTTCATCGCCCCCACGGCGGTGCTCATGCTCGTGCTGATGATCGTGCCCATCGTGCTCGTCATCGGCTACTCGTTCATGGACAACGTCATCACGAAGAAGAACCCCGAGTTCGTGGGCGTCGAGAACTTCGTGGAGGTGCTGACCGACGGGGTCTTCGCGACGGCGCTCGGCAACACGCTGTTCTTCACGATCGTGAGCGTGGTCGCGCACCTGCTGCTCGGCCTCGGTTTCTCGATGCTGCTGAACAGCCCGCTCATCAGCCGCGCGAGCCGGGCGGTGTTCCGGGTGATCTACATCCTGCCGTGGCTGTTCACCGCGGCGGTGATCGCCGTGCTGTGGCGGATGCTGCTGAATCCCAACGGCGTCGTCAACTACCTGCTCTCCAGCGATGTCGAGTGGCTCTCGTCACCGTCGCTCGCCCTCGGCGCCGTGACGTTCATCAACATCTGGGCCGGCTACCCGTTCTTCATGATCAGCCTGCTCGCCGGCTTGCAGGGCATCCCGGCCGACCTGTATGAGGCCGCGACGGTCGACGGCGCGAACGGCTGGCAGCGCTTCCGCAACGTCACGCTGCCGCAGTTGCGCCCGATCATCATCAGCATGACGCTGCTCGATCTCATCTGGACCTCGCAGCAGTTCGCGCTCATCTGGATGACGACCGGCGGCGGGCCCATCCACGTCACCGAGATGCTGAGCACGTTCACGTACAAGCTCGCGTTCAGCCGCTACGAGTTCGCGCTCGCCTCGACGAGCGCCGTCATCATCCTGCTGCTCTCGATGGTGCTCGCCTTCTTCTACGTACGACACCAGCGGGCGAGGGACTGAGCCATGACCACCAGCACCAGCACCAGCACCAGCTCCATCACCACTGCCGGCTCACGCGCGCGGCAACGCATGACCATGAAGGTCCTCGTGCTCCTCGGCCTGCTCGCCGGGGCGGCCTTCGCGGGCTTTCCCGTGCTCTGGATGCTCGCGAGTTCGTTCAAGTCGAACACCGAGATCTTCGAATACCCGCCGCGCCTCGTCACCGAGAGCTTCTCGTTCGACGCCTACGTGACGATCCTCACCGATCCCGAGAAGGTGCGCTTCTTCGTCAACAGCTACGTCGTCTCGCTCTCGGTCACGGCACTCACGCTCGTGGTCGCGATCCTCGCGGCCTATGCGTTCAGCCGCTTCGAGTTCCGATTCAAGCGCCCGCTCAACATGATCATCGTGAGCGTGCAGGCCGTGCCGCCGATCACCCTGCTCATCCCGTACTTCGGGCTCATGGTGACGCTCGGGCTCTACAACACCTACCCGGGCCTGATCCTCACCTACATGGTGTTCACGCTGCCCTACGCGATCATCATGATGACCGGCTACTTCAACACCCTGCCACGCGAGCTCGACGAGGCCGTGCGCGTCGACGGCGCCGGTTCGATGACGGCGCTCTGGCGCATCCTCGTGCCGATCTCGGTGCCGGGCATCGTGTCGGTCGGCGTGTACACGTTCATGATCGCGTGGAACGAGTACCTCTTCGCGCTCACCCTCACGAAGACGCAGGACATGCGCACCGTGCCCATCGGCATCCAGCTGCTCATGGGACAGCACTCCTATGAGTGGAACGAAATGATGGCGATGAGCATCCTCGGTTCGGTTCCGGTGCTGATCCTCTTCCTCTTCTTCCAGCGCTACTTCATCGGCGGGCTGACCTCCGGGTCGGTCAAGAGCTGACGCCCGCCGACGACCAGACGACCACACCACCGAAAACAAGGAGACCCAGCAGTGCTCATCAATGGCAACGACCTTCTCACCGTGGCGAATGAGAACGACTTCGCGGTGCCCGCCTTCAACATCAGCGACTACGCGATGTTCAACGGCGTCATCGACATCAGCGAGGAGAAGAACGCGCCGCTCATCGTCGCGATCCACCCCGACGAAGTGAGCCACCTCGGGGTCGACCTCATCCAGGCCATTCGCGCGCGAGCCCATCGCGCCTCAGTGCCCGTCGTCATCCACTGGGACCACGGCGGCAGCTTCGAGCAGATGCTCACCGCCATCCAGAGCGGCTTCACGTCGGTCATGATCGACAAGTCCATGTCGCCGTTCGACGAGAACGTGGCGATGACGAAGCGGGTGGTCGACGCGGCGCACGCCGTGGGCCTCTCGGTCGAGGGCGAGCTCGGCACGATCGGCAAGACCGACGACGAGGCCGAAGACGGCACCGACAACATCATCTACACGGTTCCGGATGACGCGGTGCGGTTCGTCGAGCAGACGGGCGTCGACAGTCTCGCCATCGCGATCGGCACCTCGCACGGCATCTACCCCGCGAGCATGAAGCCCGCGCTCAAGCTCGACCTGCTGCGCGAGATCAAGGCAGCCGTCGGGATTCCACTCGTGCTGCACGGCGGCTCGAACAACCCCGACGACGAGATCGGGCGATCGGTGAAGCTCGGCATCAACAAGATCAACATCTCGAGCGACATCAAGGTGGCCTATCACGACAAGATGCGGGAGGTGCTCGCCGACACGGCGCTGCGCGAGCCCAACTCGATCCAGCCGCCGTGCATCGCGGCGATGCAGGTCGTCGCCGCGCAGAAGATCGACCTGTTCGACGCGGCGGGCAAGGCTGCGCTGTACTAGGAGCGACGCTGCGCTGCATCAGGAGCAACGAGGCGACGACGCAACCGAGCGGAGGGCGATGAACGAGCGAGTACTGGGGCTCGGCGGCACCGTCGACTACGAGATCGCGTGGAACGGCGCGGTGATCGAAGAGCTCGTCGGTCTCTACGGAATCGGTGCCGCCGAGCTCGATGCCGGCATCCCGGTGGTCGACGAGCGGAGCCTCGTCGTGACGTTGCTCGCGTTCCTGCGCGACGGTGTCGGGGGAGAGCGATTCGTCGCCTCCTCCGACATCGTCGAGGCGTTCGCCGCTCGCTTCGAGACGCGCATCACCCTCGGCGGCACGCCGGTGCGTGCGGCGATCGCGATGCACAGCCTCGGCATGTCGAGCCTCGTGCACCTCGTGAGCATCGACGACCACGTGCGCGCGCTGCTGCCCGAGGGCATCGAGTACGTGTGCAGTGCGACCGCCGATTCCACCGATCCGCACCTCATCGTGCAGTACGCGGCGGGGGCCGGGGTGCGTCGCGGCGAGCTCGACCTCGTGGCGCCGCATCCGAACCGCATCATCTACACGAACGACCCGCCCAATCGCGAGCTCGTGCTGAGCGACGCGCTCGCCACGACGCTCGCCGACGCCCGCGTGTTCCTCGTCTCGGGTTTCAACACGATTCAGGATGCCGCGGTGCTCGACGCGCGCGTCGAGCAGATCCGCCGCCACCTCGCCGAGCTGCCGGCCGAGGCCGTGGCGATCTACGAGGACGCCGGCTACCACGAGCCCGCGTTCAGCCACGTTGTGCGCGACGCCCTCGTCGACGCCGTCGACGTGTACAGCCTCAATGAAGATGAGCTCTTCGCCTACCTCGGGCGCACCGTCGACCTGCTCGATGCATCGGCGGTCGAGGCCGCGCTCGCCGAGGCATCCGCCCTCATTCCCGGCACGTGCCTCGTGATCCACACGAAGTACTGGTCGCTCGCCCTCGGCGAGACCGCCGCCGACTACGCCGATGCCCTGCGCGGGGGCATCGTGATGGCGAGCACTCGCTACCTCATCGGCGACGGGCACACCGCCGCCGACTACGCTCGCACCGCCGAGCTGCCCGAGAAGCCCGAGGGCGCAGCGGTCGCGGCCGAGCTCGAGGCACGCTTCGGTGGCCGCCTCGTCTGCCGCGCGGCGCTCGTGCTCGAGACCGACCGGCCCTCGACGATCGGGCTCGGCGACACCTTCATCGGCGGCTTCATTGCCGCCCTCACGCCGAGCCGGGTTCGCGCATGAGCGTGATCGCCCTGCCCTCGAATCGACCGCCCGAGCGCTTCTACCGCGGCGGTCGGCGCATCACCGACTTCCGCGGCGATCCGCCCGCTGGCGATCACGAGCCCGAAGACTGGGTCGCGTCGGTCACGACGCTCGCGGGGGAGTCGAGCCTCGGTCTCAGCACGCTGCCCGACGGGCGCCTGCTCGCCGACGCGATCGCCGCCGATCCGGTCGAGTGGCTCGGCGACGCGCACCTCTCTCGTTGGGGCGCCGACCCGATGCTGCTCGTGAAGCTGCTCGACGCCGGCCAGCGGCTGCCCGTGCACGCCCACCCGCCGCGCGACTTCGCTCACCACCACCTCGGCCGCGCACACGGCAAGGCCGAGGCGTGGTACATCCTGCGGGGTGGCGAGGTGCACTTGGGCTTCGTGCGCGATGTGGGCGGGATCGAGCTCTTCGGGCTCGTGGAGCAGCGCGATGCCGACCGGATGCTCGGCCTCTTGCATCGCGTCACCGTCGCTCCGGGCGACGTCGTCTACGTGCCGCCGGGCGTGCTGCACGCCATCGGCGAGGGCGTGCTGCTCGTCGAGCTGCAGGAGCCCGAGGACCTCTCGATCCTCGTGGAGTGGGAGGGCTTCGATCTCGACGGCGCGCGCGAGGGGCATCTCGGGCTCGGGTTCCCGGTCGCCCTGCAGGCGGTCGAGCGGCGCGGTCGTACTCCCGAGGAGATCGCCCGGCTCGTGCGCCAGGCGGGTGTGGGGGAGTCGGTGCTGCCAGCCGAAGCCGACCCGTTCTTCCGGCTGGAGCGTGTGGTCGTCGACGGCGACGCGGAGCTCGAGCGAGGCTTCGCGGTGCTCGTCGTGACCGACCGCTCGCTCACGATGGAAACTGTGGACGGCGGGCTCCCGCTGCCGCGCGGCACGACGGCGCTCGCGCCACACGCGGCGGGGCGGCTTCGCATCTCGGGCCGCGGCGAGCTGCTCGCCTGCCGCCCGCCGCGCCCCCCGGTGGTCGAGTAGGCCGCGAAGCAGCCGTATCGAGGCCACCCACCGGGCTGTGGCCGCTGCCCGTGATCACGAGTTCACGCGAATGATCTCCTGCTGGTAGGGCGCAACGACCGTGCCGGAGATGCGGCAGTCGAGCAGCAGGAAGCGGCGCTCGGCGACCGGTTCGCGGTTCCACTCGTCGAGGCGATCGAGGTCGGCGAGCGTGCGCACGACGACACCCTCGGCGCCGACCGCAGCCGCCAACCCCGCGAAGTCGGTCTCGGGGATGCGCATGGGTGCCTCGGCAAGCCCCATGAGCCCATAGAGGTTCACCTCGGCGCTGTACGCGGCGTCGTTCCAGACGACGGCGATGCCGCGGCCCGCGGCGGTGCGCACGGCGGTCTCGAGGTCGGCGAGTGCCATGAGTCCGCCGCCGTCGCCGGTTGTGAGCACGATCGCGGCATCCGGATCGGCGGCCGCCGCGCCCGCGACGCTCGGGAAGCCGAGGCCGATCGACTGGAACGCCGTGCCCACCATGATCATCCGGTCGGGGGAGGCGACGGGCCAGTACATGTTCGCCCAGCCGATGAAGTGCCCGCCGTCGGAAACGACGACGCGATCTGCGGGGAGCAGCTCAGCGAGTCGGGCGGCGACGCTGCGCGGGTC
Source organism: Agromyces albus (assembly GCF_030815405.1). NCBI lineage: Bacteria > Bacillati > Actinomycetota > Actinomycetes > Micrococcales > Microbacteriaceae > Agromyces > Agromyces albus. The sequence goes on from NZ_JAUSWX010000001.1 coordinate 464,192, forward strand.
GAGGCGTCCGTCGGCGGCAAGACCGTCGCCGACCGGCCGGGCCGCGAGCGCGGCAACGTCGATCGACTCGCGCCAGCCCGATGGGGCCGAGCCGAGTGCGCGCAGCTCGGCGACGAGCGCTCGGGCGACGATGGCGGCGTCGCCGCGCACGAAGGCGCCGACATGCGGATGCGTCGCAGCGGGCGCCACATCGACCTGCACGACCCGCGCGCCGGGCGCGAAGAGCTCGCCGAAGCGCATCGTGAACTGGTTGAGCGAAGCGCCGAACACCACAGCGACGTCGGCCTCGAGCACGAGGTCCATCGCGCGCTCGGCACCGAAGCCGCCGGTGACGCCGAGGTCGTAGCGACCGTCGGGGAAGACGCCTCGCCCGAGGGCGGTCGACGCGGTGAAGGCGCCCGTGGCTGTGGCGAGCGCACCGAGGGCTTCGCCGGCGCCGGCGAGCCACGCGCCCCGACCGGCGAGGAGGAAGGGTCGCTTCGCGCCCCCGAGCGCCCGGGCGGCCTCGGCGACGGCGCGAGTCGCGAACTCGCCCGAGGGCGCCATCGGGCGCGGGAGCCGGAGCTCCGGGGTCACGCCTGGATCGCCCGCCTCAAGCCCGCCGACGTCGTAGGGGATCGCGAGCACCGCTGGCCTGCGGTAGGCGAGAGCGTGCTCGATCGCGATGACCGTCGTGGCAGCGGCATCCGTTCGGCCGACCGTATAGGTGCGTGCCCCCACGGCCGACGCGAGCGCGATCTGGTCGACGTCCCATGGGCGCCGTCCCGAGGTGGGCTCGTCGCCGACGACGAGTACGAGCGGCACACGCGCCTGCGCGGCCTCGGCGAGGGCGGTGAGGGTGTTCGTGAATCCGGCGCCGTAGGTCGCTGTGGCCGCGGCGAGCCGGCCCGAGGCTCGGAAGTACGCGTCGGCCGCGACGACGCCGCCGACCTCGTGGCGCACGGCCGTGAACTGCGCGCCGGTGTCGCGTTCGAGCGCGTCGAGGAACCAGGCGTTGCCGTTGCCCATGACGCCGAAGACCTGGTCGACGTGGGCGGCGAGGGTGCGGGCGACGTGCGAGGAGACGGAGGGCATGGCGAAGCCTTTCGAGACGATGACGGATGCTGGGTTCCGTATGTGTCTCGCGCGAACCGCTCGTGGCGGGGTCGGCTTCGTGCCCTTTTTCGGGCACCGGCGCGTGATGTGCCTGGACGGGATGAGTATACGACCTGGAGGCCGCCTTGACCGAGCTGCGCTGCCGGTCGAGCGAGAGCGGAATCGCGAGCGCGCCGGCTCGGTTGCACCCACCATGAGAGCCATCGTCTACAGCCGCACCGGGGACTCCTCGGTGCTCGAACTGTCGGAGCGGGAGATCGCGGAGCCGGGCCCCGGGGAACTGCGGGTGCGGGTCGCCGTCTCCGGAGTGAACCCCACGGACTGGAAGGCGCGCCGTGGGTCGGGGTCCGCGGCGGCGACCGGCGAGACCGTGCCGAACCAGGATGGCGCGGGCGTGGTCGACGCCGTGGGCCCGGGCGTCACGGACTTCGCCGTGGGCGACCGCGTGTGGCTGGCGATCTCGGGCTGGAAGCGTGCCTCGTCGGGCACGGCGCAGGAGTACCTCATCACGCTCGCCGAGCGGGCGTTCCCGCTGCCTGACGAGGTGTCGTTCGATGTCGGGGCGAGCCTCGGAGTTCCCGCGGTCACGGCGCACCGTGCGTTGACCGTGTCGGAGGATGCACCGGCGCGACTGCACCCCGGCGCGCTCGATGGGAAGACCGTGCTGGTCGCCGGGGGAGCGGGTGCCGTCGGGCACGCCGCTGTTCAGCTCGCTCGCTGGGCCGGTGCGACGGTGCTCACCACGGTGAGCGGCGAGGAGAAGGCAGCGCTCGCCACCGCCGCGGGCGCCCACCACGTCGTCAACTATCGGGATTCGGATGCCGCGGGCCAGATCCGAACGATCGCGCCCGATGGCATCGACCTCGTGGTCGAGGTCGCCGCGGGCGCGAACGCCGAACTCGACCAGGCCGTGACGCACGAGCGCTCGACGATCGCGAGCTACGGCAATGACGGCGGTGCGCCGGTGACGCTCGACTTCGGCCGGGCCATCCTGCTCAACCTCCGCTACCAGTTCGTGCTGATCTACACGATGGGCGCGGATGCCTGGATCGCGGCCGGCGAAGACGTGACGGCCGCGGCGCGCGACGGAGCCCTGGCGATCGGCCCGGAGGCGGGCCTGCCGCTGCATCGGTATGCGCTCGAGCAGACGGCGGCCGCACACGACGCCGTCGAGGGCGGAGTGATCGGCAAGGTGCTCATCGACGTCGCATCGCTCTGAGGCCGCGCCTGTATTCACCCTCCGAGTGTGGGTCGCGCCGGAGCCCTCACGAGCTGCTCGATGCGGTCGGCGGCGAGCGGGGCACCTCCCTCGCGCTGCATCGCCTCGCCGAACGCCACGGCGGCGGGCTTCAGCGCCCGAGCCCGGTGCACGGCGTCTCGCAGGGACTCGGGCGTCAGCTTCTTCTTGGGCAGGAACACCCCGACCCCCGCCGCCTCGGCGCGGCGCCCGACCTCGGCCTGGTCGCGCCCCCACGGCACCACGACCACCGGAACCCCGGCAGTGAGCGCCTTCTGGGTAGCTCCCATTCCGCCGTGGGTCACGACCACCTCGGCGTGGGGCAACACGTGCGAGTGGGGCACGAACTCCTCGACCCGGGCGTTCGCCGGCGCCGGGAATGACCCCGCCCCCGCCGGCATGGTCGCGATCACCTCGACGTCCTCGTCGGCGAGGCCGGCGAGCGACACCTGCACGAGCGCGCCGTCGTCTTGGAACTCCGACGACGTGGTCACGAGCACGACGGGACGTCTGATCGACTCGATCCACGCCGGTTGCTCGGTCGGCGGATCCCAGACGATCGGCCCGATGAAGCAGAAGGAGTCGGGCCAGTCGGTGCGCGGGTACTCGAATGCCTTCGACGTGAGATAGAGGACGAGCGGCGACCGGGTGTATACGTCGGTGACCTCACGGATCGCGGGAACGCCCGCTTCCCGCCGAACCTCATTGAGCGGCCGCAGGAGGGCGCGCTTGAAGCCGGCGAAGATGATCGGGCGCATCACGCGATCCCGGAGTCGGCCCATGGCTCCGTCTGCAGGCTTGAAGCCGGGACCGAATGGCGGCACCTCATCGGACGGCACCGGGCTCGGGAAGTGCTGGAGGATCGCCCACGGCCCGCCCCAGGCCTCGGCCGCGACGGCGGCGCCCCAGGTGTTCGTGTCGATGAGGACGGCATCGGGGGACTCGGCGTCGATCGCCCGCCTGATCTCGGGGATCTCGAGCACAGCCCTGCGAGTGAGCACGTGGATCGCACGCGTGATCGCCTTGATCGGCGCCGAAACGCGGTAGTCGTCATGCGTGATCGCCTCGATCTCGGGCGAGATCGGGGCGACCGTGAAGCCGAGTTCACGCATCTGCGGCACGTCGGTGGAGATCGTGCGCAGCACGACGGTGTGACCGCGACGTTGCAGCTCGAGCAGGATCGGGACGGTCGGGAACAGGTGGCTGCGGGCGGGCGAGGTGTAGGCGAGGACTTTCATGAGAGCACTCCCTTCAGGAGTTCGGCGAGCGCCAGTTCGGTCTGGCGCCGGGAGAGGCCCTGCTGTCGTCGCAGCAGGTACCACGTGTACACGTCGCACATCGCCAGCAATTGGGCATGCAGGCGTTCGCGCCCGGCTCCAGTGCGGGCATCGAGCCAGGGCGAGAACACGGATCGCACCCAGTCGGAGTGGACCTGCTTGCCCACAGCGGTGGCCTCGGCGTAGGGGGGCACTCGTTCCTCCTGGCGCAGGAGCAGCATGGCCAAGTCGCCCATCCCCTCGTAGTGTTCCACGAGGTTCGCGACCGTGCCGACGAGGTCGCCCGTCGGCGCCTGGCCACGCTGCGCAGACACCTGCGACGTGACCGGCGCGATGAGCGCCCGTACGAGGCCGTCTTTGGATCCGAATCGGCGAATCACCGTCTGCACGGTCACGTCGGCATCGGCGGCGATCGCATCGAGCGTGACGTCGTCGTAGTAGCGCGTCGAGAGCAGTGCGAACGCCGCTGCCTGGATCCGCTCGCCGGTCTCCCGCGCCGCATCCGCTCGGGCCGTCATCGTGTACTGACGGACTTTCATGTTAGTGATACTAATACGAAAATACCGCCCACGGAAGAGGACGTGGAACGCCGCAGGGATTGACGAAGGTGGCGTATCTCACATATATTCACCCGTATGGGTGAATATCAACTCGATACCGTGCTGAGCGCGGTCGCCGATCCGACCAGGCGGGCGATCCTCGATCGCCTGCGCAACGGCGACGCGCGCGTCACCGACCTCGCGAGCGCCTTCCCGATCTCGCTGAACTCCACGAGCAAGCACATCAAGGTGCTCGAGCGCGCCGAGCTCGTGCAGCGTTCGGTGCGCGGCCGCGATCACGTGCTCTCGCTGCGGGCCGAAGCGCTCGGCGATGCGGTCGCGTGGATGGAGCAGTACCGCGAGTTCTGGGAGCAGCGGCTCGCAGCCCTCGAGGCGTTCGTGCTGCAGGATGCGGATGTCCCCGCCGAGGGCGAGGTCGAGCCCGACCCCGGCACCGCGCCGAGCGATGGGGCGGACCGATGACCGCCGCCGTCACCGTGAGCCGGCGCATCGCGGCATCCGCTGAGCGCCTCTTCGACGCCTGGCTCGACCCGGCGAGCCTCGCCGTGTGGATGCGCCGCGATGGCAGCGAGCCAACCGACGTCGTCGCCGACCCGCGCGTAGGCGGGTCGTTCGCGTTCACGATGAATGACCCGAGCGGCCAGTTCGTGCACGCGGGCACCTACACCGTGATCGATCGCCCGCGCGCGCTCGAGTTCACCTGGCTATCGCATGCCACGCACCAGGCCGATTCGCTCGTGCGCGTCACCTTCGAACCCGACGGCGACGCCACCGTGGTCGAGGTGCGCCACGAACGGCTGCCCGACGTCGAGGCGGTACGCAAGCACACGGAGGGCTGGACCGAGATCCTCGGCAGCCTCGCTCGAACACTCACAGAACAGGAAGTCGCATGATGTTGCTCGAAGACAAGGTGGCCGTGATCCACGGCGGCGGCGGATCGATCGGCGCCGCCGCGGCGCGGGTGTTCGCCCGCGAGGGTGCCCGGTTGTTCCTCGCGGGGCGAAGCCTGCCGCGACTCGAGGCTTCGGCATCCGTCGCCCGAGCCGAAGGGGCGGATGTCTCGATCGCCGTGGTCGACGCGATGCACCAGGCGGCCGTCGACCGCCATGCCGACGAGGTGGCGGATGCCGCGGGCCGCATCGATATCACCCTGAACGCGGTGGGGTTCGACCACGTGCAGGGCCTGCCGATCGCCGACACGTCGCTCGCCGACTACCTGCACCCGGTCACGGGCTACCTGCAGACGAACTTCGTGACGGCGAAGGCGGTGTCGCGCCACATGATCGCACGGGGGAGCGGCGTGATCCTCACGATCTCGACGCCCGGGGCGCGGCTGACCGGGCGTGGCCTCATCGGCAATGCCGCGCAGAGCGCCGGGCTCGAGGGGTTCTCGCGCGCGCTCGCTGGAGAGCTCGGCCCGGCGGGCGTGCGGGTGGTGTGCGTGCGGCCGAACGCGTTGTCCGACGCCGTCGCGACGTCGTACACCGGCGAGCTGTTCGGGCGCATCGCCGACGCCGGCGGAACCTCGAGAGACGACTGGCTGGCGGGGCTCGCCGGCGCCACGATGCTCGGTCGGTTGCCGGTGCTCGACGAGCTCGCGGAGTACCTCGCGTTCGCGGCATCCGACCGCGCGCGCTCGATGACCGGGGCGATCGCGAACCTCACGGTGGGAATGGTCGTCGACTGAGCGGTCTTGTGAGGGATCACATCGGCGACCTGCACGGCCGCACCGCCGAGTTCAGTAGCCGCAACATATCAAGGACACAATGTTGTGATCCCGGATTGTGAGCGATAACATCGCGCTTGTCATGTCTGCGACCCCGTCCGCGATGCCGGGCACGTCCGAAGGATTGCGCAATGAAGCCCAACGTCGTTCGACGAACCGTGGCGGGGGTGACCGCCGCGCTCCTCGGCGTCTCAGTCGCGCTCACGGCCACCCAACCCGCGTTCGCCGCTCCAGATGAACGTCTCGTCGCCCACTACACGCTCGACGAGACGAGCGGTGCGGTCGCCGCCGACCAATCGGGCAACGGCCGAGACGCCACGATCGTGGGCGGCCCGACCCTCACCGGGGGCGAGGGCGTCCGGCTCGACGGGGTCGACGACCACGTGCGGCTGCCGAACAACATCCTCGCCGGGCTCACCTCGATCACCGTGAGCACCGAGGTGCTCATCCGCACGACGCAGTCCACGCCGTACTTCATCTACGGCATGGGCAACACCAACTCCTCGGGCGTCGGCAACGGCTACCTGTTCTCCACCGGCAACGCCTACAAGTCGTCGATCGCCACCGGCAACTGGTCGACTGAGCAGACCGTGAACAGCGGCGCGAACCTCGCGCGCGGCGTGTGGAAGACGATCACGTACACGCTCGACGATGCCTCGAACACGGCGCGCATCTACCTCGACGGCGTGCAGGTGGCGCAGAACACGAACGTGACGATCACCCCTGGTGCGATCGGCAACAGCGTCACGGCCGCGAACTACCTCGGCCGATCCGTGTACACCGCCGACCGCTACCTCGCGGGGAGCCTGCGCGACTTCCGCATCTACGAGGTGGCGCTCACCGCCGAGGAGGTGGCGGCGCTGCAGCCCGCCGACCAGGTCAAGGTCGACCGCGACCTCGCGGTGCTCGACCTCGGCGACCTCTCGGCCGTCGAGGGCAACCTGACGCTCCCGACGTCGGGACCGAACGGCGCCGCCATCGCGTGGGCGTCGAGCGATCCCGAGGTGGTCTCTGATTCGGGCGTCGTCACGCGGCCCGCGGCATCCGACGGCGACGCATCCGTCACGCTCACCGCCAGCGTCACTCGCGGCGGTGCCACCGGCACGAAGCCGTTCGTGGCGACCGTGATCGCCGAGGAAGACGACCAGGCCATCGTCGACGCGGCGGCTGCGGCGCTCGCGATCACGAACGTCGACGACGTGCGCGGCAACCTCACCCTTCCCGGCGCGCCCGCCGGCACCCAGGTCGCCTGGGCGTCGTCGGTACCGGCGATCATCGCGGCCGACGGCGTGGTCGTGCGTCCCGCCTCCGACACCGACGTGACCCTCACCGCCACGGTCACGCGCAACGCCGCATCCGCCACTCGCGAGTTCGTCGCGAAAGTGCGTGCCGCAGTCGAGCTCGACGAGTTCGAGGGCTACGCGTTCGCCTACTTCACGGGCAACTCCCTCGCCGGCGAGAACATCTACTTCGCGGCGAGCGAGGGCAACAACGCGCTCGACTGGAGGGAGCTCAACGGCGGCCAGCCGACCCTGACCTCGAAGTACGGCACGAAGGGCCTGCGCGACCCGTTCATCATCCGGTCGCCCGAGGGTGACACCTTCTACCTGATCGCCACCGACCTCTCGATCGGCAGCGGAACCAACTGGGATGCCTCGCAGCGCACCGGCAGCCAGTACCTCGAGGTGTGGGAGTCGCGCGATCTCGTGAACTGGTCGGAGCAGCGCCACGTCAAGGTCGCGCCCGACACAGCCGGCAACACGTGGGCGCCTGAGGCGTATTACGACGAGACGATCGGCGCGTACGTCGTGTTCTGGGCCTCCAAGCTCTACGCCGAGAACGACCCGGGCCACACGGGCAGCACGTACAACAAGATGCTCTACGCCACCACGCGCGACTTCGTCACCTTCAGCGAGCCGCAGATCTGGCAGGACCAGGGCATGTCGCGCATCGACTCCACGGTGATCAAGGCCGGCGACGTCTACCACCGCTTCACCAAAGACGAGGGCGCTGGCGGCACCGGATGCAGCGACATCATCCAGGAGACGTCCACCGAGCTGCGCGCCACCCTCGAGGCGTGGACCATGATCGACTCATGCATCGGACGCGACGCGGGCACGAGCGCAGTCGAGGGTCCGACGGTGTTCACGTCGAACCCCGGCGACGTGAACGGCGAGAAGACCTACCTCTTCGTCGACGAGTACGGCGGACGGGGGTACATCCCGCTTCAGACCGACGACATCGCCAACCCGGCGTGGGCCGTGGCACCCGAATACGACCTGCCCGCGAGCCCGCGGCACGGCACCGTGCTCCCGGTCACCGCGGCAGAGCTCGAGCGACTCACGGCCGGCCCGCCGCCGGTCGAGGCCAATGAAGACGGCGAGGTCCTTCGCTACGACTTCACGGATGCCGCCGGCACGGTCGTGACCGACCGTTCGGGCATGGGCAACGACGGCACGATCGTCGGCGGGGCCGCCTGGCAGGGCGAGGCCCTCACGTTCGACGGCACCGACGACTACGTCGACCTGCCCGACCACCTCCTGACGGGCGTCGAAGACGTCACGGTCGAAGCCGAGGTGAAGATCAGCCCCTCGCAGTCGGGCTCGTACTTCATCTACGGCTTCGGCAACACCGACGCATCCGGTGTCGGTTCGGGGTATCTCTTCACGACGGGCAACAGTGCCTATCGCACCGGCATCGCGTCGGGGAACTGGACCACGGAGCAGAACGCGAGCTCGGGTTCGGCGCTGCCGCGCGACAAGTGGGTGCATCTCACCTACACGCTCGCGGGCACGACCGCCCGGCTGTACCTCGACGGCGTGGAGGTCGCCAGGAACACGGGCGTGACACTCGACCCCGGCGACATCGGCGGCGGAAGCACGCTCGCCAACTACCTCGGCCGCTCGCTCTACAACGCCGACCCGCGCTTCCGCGGCCAGTTCCGGGAGTTCGCGCTCTACAACCGCGCACTGAGCGCTGGCGAGGTGCTGACCCGGTCGGGCAATACCGCGGCGCTCGCCGGGGTGACGCTCGCCGAGTCCGAGCAGCTGAAGGTCGCACCGATCGTCAACGCTGCGGCACGCACGGTGGTCTTCCCGGTCGTTCCCGGCACGGATGTCACAGCGCTCACGCCGGTCTTCGACACCGCCGACGGGGTGACGGCTTCGCCGGCATCCGGCGACACCGTCGACCTCGGCGAGCCGCTGGTGGTCACGCTGACCGCACCCGACGGCTCGACGGCGACGTGGACGATGCAGGCGCGCGTGATGGCCAGTCCGGTGCTGCCGGGCCTGTACGCCGACCCGAACATCGCGGTGTTCGGTGACACGTACTACATCTACGCGACGACTGACGGGTTCGCCGGCTGGGGCGGCAAGGAGTTCTACGTCTGGAAGTCGAGGGACCTCGTCGAATGGGAGCGCTCGGCGGAGCCGTTCCTGACCCTCGACGGTGCGAACGGCGACGTGCCGTGGGCGACCGGGAACGCATGGGCGCCGACCGTCATCGAGCGCGGCGGGAAGTTCTACTTCTACTTCAGCGGTCACAACGCGGCGCTCAACCGCAAGACGATCGGCGTCGCGGTCGCCGATCATCCCGAGGGTCCGTTCGTCGCGCAGCCGACGGCGATGATCACGAACGGGGAGGCGGTGAAGTCGGGGCAGGCGATCGATCCTGCCGCGTTCCACGACCCCGTGACCGGCAAGCACTACCTGTTCTGGGGCAACGGCAGCCCGCTCTACGCCGAGCTCAACGACGACATGGTGTCGATCAAGCCTGAGACCATCAAGACGATCGGCGGCCTGACGTCGTTCCGTGAGGGCTCATTCGTCAATTTCCGAGACGGGCTGTACCACCTCACGTACTCGATCGACGACACCGGCTCGGAGAACTACCGCGTCGGCTACGCCACCGCGACGAGCATCGACGGGCCATGGACCTACCGCGGCGTCATCCTGCAGAAGGACACGTCGCTCGGGATCCGCGGAACAGGACACAACTCGGTAATCAACGTGCCGGGCACCGACGACTGGTACATCGCCTACCACCGGTTCGCGATGCCCGACGGCAACGGGACCCACCGCGAGACGACGATCGACCGCATCGAGTTCGACGAGAACGGCCTCATGAAGACCGTCACGCCGACGCTCGAGAGCGTCGACGCGCAGACGGTGGTCGACCCCGAGCCGCTCGGCGTCGCGATCAACGGCCAGGCGGAGGTGGGACAGACGCTCACCGCCGCGGTGGCCGACCCGTGGACCGCGTCGGCATTCCAGTGGACGCGCGACGGTGAGGACATCGCCGGTGCCACCGGCGTCGAGTACGTGCTCACGTCGGCCGACGTCGACGCGACGATCGCTGTCACGGTGACCGCCGGGAAGCCGCTCTGGAGCCCGTCGACCGCGAGCGCCGAGGTCGGGCCGGTGCTGCCGGTGCCGACGGCGCCCGCGCAGCCCGGCGCGCCCAAGGTGACGGCCGGACCGGCGTCGATCACGGTGCGCTGGGAGGCGCCCGACGATGGCGGCCGTGCGATCTCGGGATACACGATCACGCTGACGCCGCGTGGGACCGATCAGCCGACGCTCGTGAAGGACGTCGGCGGCACCTCGGTCACGGTGACGTTCTCCGGCCTGCAGCCGGGTGCGAAGTACCGCGCGACGATCGTGGCGCACAACGAGATCGGCTCGTCGCCGGTGTCGGCGCCGTCAGCGGAGGTACTGGTGCGGAAGAAGTAGCCGGCACGAGTGCCGAGGGCGGGGTCGACTGCAGTCGGCTCCGCCCTCTTCCATAGCACGGCACTCCAGTTCGAGGCATCCCCTTCCAGCAACCGGAAGGCACCGCGTACGTTGACGGGCATGACGTCCGAGGCGCCCCTTCGCGATTCGAGTGGCCATGAGCATCGAGCCGCGCTGATCTACAACCCGGTGAAGGTCGAGCTCGACGACCTGAAGCCGATCGTCGAAGCCATCGAACAGGAAGTCGGCTGGACCCCCACGCTGTACTTGGAGACGACAGCGGAAGACCCGGGAGCCGGGCAGGCGGAGAAGGCACTCAGCGCCGGCGTGGCAGTCGTGATCGCCGCGGGCGGTGACGGCACGGTGCGCGTCGTCGCCGAGGTGCTCCGAGGTTCGGGGGTACCGCTTGCGCTCCTTCCCTCCGGAACCGGTAACCTGCTCGCGCGCAACCTCGACCTCACGCTCGACGACCCCGAGCATTCGCTGCGCAGCGCCTTCGCCGGGGAGAACCGCCCGATCGACATGGCCGTGATCGACATCCGCGATGGCAGCGGGGCGGTACACCGGTACTCATACCTCGTGATGGCCGGCCTCGGCTTGGACGCCAAGATGCTCGCCCACACCGACGAGGAGCTCAAGGCGAAAGCGGGGTGGCTCGCCTACGTGAAGGCGATCGGGGTCGCCCTTCGCGACCGCAACCGCTTGCGCATGCGCTTCAAGCTCGACGGCGGGGGCACTCGCACGCTGCGGGCCCACACCATCATGATCGGCAACTGCGGATCCCTGCCAGCGAACATTCTGCTGCTCCCAGAGGCGGCCGTCGACGACGGCGAGTTCGACATCGTCGTGCTGCGACCCGAGGGCTTCATCGGCTGGGTGCAGATCACGGTCAAGATCTTCTGGGAGAACGGGGTGCTCCGGCGCATGACTGCCGGACGCAGGCTCATGGGAGCGACGAAGGAGGTGCGGGCGCTGAACTACCTCAAGGGCAAGGAACTCGTCGTCTCCCTCAGCAGGCCGGAGCAGATCCAGCTCGACGGCGACGGGGTCGGCGAGGCACGGGCTTTCAGGACCTGGATCGATCCGAGGTCGCTGCTGGTTCGGATTCCCGCGGAGGAATGACGACGGGTCTCAGCTCTGCTGTGGTCTTCCGGCACGGCGCGTCACGATGCGCCGGGTGATCCGCTCGCACGAGGAAGTTCCGGGGTGTGCAACCGACTGAGCATCCGGTCGGTGTTCAGGGGCGTGCGGCGGTCGAGCAGTGAGACGGCGATCGTGGTCAGCGCCGCGGCGGGGATCGTCCAGGCTCCGGGTTGCGCGAGCAACGCCGCGGCGGGGCCGGCCTGCGGCCCGAACACCGATGATGCGATGAGCGCGGCCGCGCAGAGCACAGACCCGACGAGCATCCCGGCGATCGCGCCTCGAGCCGTCAGGGGGCGCCACCAGATTCCGAGCACGATGACGGGTGAGAGCGCCGAGGCGGCGAAGACGAAGACGTTGGCGACGGAGGTCACGAGGCCCTGGGGAACCGTTGCGAGCGCGAATCCCAGCGGCACGGCGGCGCACACGACGGCCGCCCATCGGAAGGAGCGGACCGTGCCGTGGAACAGGTCCTGGCTGACGACACTCGACAGCGACACGACGAGTCCGGACGATGTGCCGAGGAACGCTGCCAGGGCGCCGGCGATGACGAGCGCGGTGAGCAGCTCTCCCGCGATGCCCGGGATCAGGCGCGAGGGCAGCAGGAGTGCCACGGTGTCGGCGATGCCCGGTCGGGCGAGGTCGGGTGCGGTGGCCCGGGCGACGAGGCCGATCGTGCCCGAGACCATGTAGAAGGCGCTGATCATGGCGATGACGATGACGGTCGTCCAGCGCGCCGAGCTCCCGGTCGGGCTCGTGTAGAAGCGCACGAGGACGTGCGGCAGGCCGATTGTGCCGCAGAGCAGGGCCAGCAGCAGCGACGCCGTCGTGTAGGCGTCGAGTCCGCTCGGACCGTGCTCGGCAGGGAACACGAGCTCGGGATCGATGCGCGGCTCGTACCCACCGAGCGTGATCACGAAGAAGATGACGGGCACGAGGAGTGCGCCGAGTTTGAGCCAGAACAGGAACGCCTGCACGAAGGTGATGGAGCGCATGCCTCCCGCCGCGACCGAGCCGCTGACGACGACGGCGACGACGACGGCGCCCACCCACGGCGGGATGTCGGCGACGACGTTGACCGCGAGTGCCGCCCCGTGCAGCTGGGGCACGATGTAGAGCCAGCCGATGACGAGCACGAGGGCGCTCGTGATCCGGCGGGCGACGATGGAGTCGAGGCGGGCGTGGATGAAGTCGGGGATCGTGTAGGCGCCGCTTCGCCGCAGGGGCGCGGCGACGAACATGAGCACGAGCAGGTATCCGGCGGCATAGCCGATGGGGAACCAGAACGCGTCGGAGCCGGAGAGGAGCACGAGCCCCGACAGCCCGAGGAAGGTGCCGGCCGAGAGGTACTCGCCGCTGATGGCGGACGCGTTCCAGATCGGACGCACCGTGCGGGACGCCACGAAGAAGTCGCTCGTCGTGCGGGAGATGCGCAGGCCGTAGACGCCGATGAGCGACGTGACGACGAGCACGAGCGCGATCGCGCCCACGGCGAGAATCGGGTTCATTCGTGCTCCACGAGGGCGTTGAACCGGCGCTCCGTGCGCATCGCGGCGACCGCGAAGACCGCGGCATAGATGATGATGATCGGGTAGAAGCCGTAGGCCTGGATCAACCAGGGCAGCGGCACGCCGCCGATCGAGAGGTCGTGCAGCTCGGGTACCCGGCTGATCACGAAGGTGACGGATGCCACGACCACGACGAACGAGAGCACGCACGCCAGCGCGAGGCGGCCTTGGGTGCGCATGAGGCTGCGGGTGAACACCGTCTCCGCCTCGCTGACCTGTGAGGCGCCCACCCGCACCAACGGCTCAGCTCGATTCGAGGGCTGGTCGGCGGAGCTCACCCGCTCACGGATCGGCTTGCCCTGCCCGCGGCGAGGTTCGGCGGGCGGGCCGCCGCGCGAGGCATCCGGATCGGTCATGCTCGGCCCTCACGAGGCTGCAGGATCGCCTCGCGAACCGCGGCGATCGATCGTCGGCTGACCGGGATCTCCTCTTGGCCGACGCTGACCGAGGGGTGCGTGCCGGTGAGCCTGATCGTGCTGATGGCGTTGCGGTCGACGAGGTACGAGCGATGGACCCGGATGAAGCCAGCCTCTGCCCAGCGCAGCTCGAGGTCGGAGATCGACTCGCGGATCAGGTGGCTGCCGGTCTCGGTGACGAGTCGCGAGTAGTCGCCCTCCGCCTGGACCCAGCGAACGTCGTTGCGATGGACGACGCGGGTGATGTGCCCGACACGGACCGGGATGCTCTCGTCGGGGATCGTCTCTGGCTGTTCGGGCGTCTCACGACCGGCGATGATCCGCCCGATGGCGCGGTGCAGCCGCTCGCGGCGGATCGGCTTGAGGATGAAGTCGACGGCGGCGAAGTCGAACGCCTCGACGGCGCCGGCCTCGTCTGCGGTGACGAACACGATCGCCGGCGGCTGGGTGAACCGGGACATGGCGCGCGCGAGGTCGAATCCAGACAGCCCGGGCATGTGGATGTCGAGGAACGCGGCGTCGACCTGGTGCTCTGCGAGCAGGCGAACCGCTTCGGAACCGGAGGATGCCCGCCAGATCCCCCCGATGCGCGCATCTCGCCGCAAGAGCTGTTCCAGCTCGTCGAGCACGGGTCGCTCGTCGTCGGCGATGAGCACGTCGATCGTCCCGGCGTCGGCGCCGGCGCCGGCTCCTGACTCGTCTGCGGCTGTCATCGATTGACCGGCCTTTCCGTCTCGTTGAACGGCTGCGACTTGGGGATGCGCATGCGCACCATCGTGCCCGCCCCGGGGTTCGTCTCGACGACGAGCGCGTGGTCGTCGCCGTAGATGCGGCGGATGCGGGAGTCGACGTTGCGCAAGCCGACGTGGTCGGTGGCCTCGCCGGCGGTGAGCAGTGCTCGCAGCTCTTCCGGTTGCATGCCGACCCCGTCGTCGTCGACCGTGATCTCGGTGTGCGTGCCGTCGTCGCGCGCGGCGATGACGATGGTGCCGCCACGCTCGCGGGGCTCGAGCCCGTGCCGCACCGCATTCTCGACGAGCGGTTGCACGCTGAGGAACGGGATGACGGTCGCGAGCGTCTCGGGTGCGATCTGCAATGTGACGCTCAAGCGCTCCTCGAAGCGGGCCCGCTCGAGCTCGACGTAGGAATGGACGCTCTTGAGCTCCTCGGCGAGCGTCGTGAACTCACCCTGCCGCCGGAACGAGTACCGCGTGAAGTCGGCGAAGTCCAGCACGAGATCCCTCGCCCGCTCCGGGTCGGTCGTGATGTACGACGCGATGGCACCCAACGCGTTGTAGACGAAGTGAGGGCTGATCTGCGCGCGGAGGGCTCGCAACTCCGCTTCGGCGAGGGCGGCGCGCGAGGTCTCGAGCTCGCCGAGCTCGATCTGCGCCCCGCACCACTTCGCGACCTCGGTCGTCGCCCGCACGAGTGGCGGGCGCACCTTCGGGGCGAACGCGACGATCACGCCGACGACTCTGCCGTTGGCGATGACGGGCGCTCCGACTGCGGCGGGTCGCGTGTCCGAGGTCGGGGTGAGCAGTTGCCGTTGGCCCGTCTCGATCACGCTGGAGGCCACTTGCCACGCGGCATCCGAGAGGCTCGGCCGCCCGTCGATGGAGACGATCCCCTGCCGGTTCGCGATGGCGATCGCGTCACTGGCCAAGAGGGAACGCAACGCACGCGACGCGCGGTGCAGGTCGCCCGTGTCGAGACCCCCGCGGAGGTGCACGGCGGCTCGCGATGCGAGCGAGAGGGTGCGGAAGGTCGCCCGCTCGGCATCGCTGCCGAGGTCGCGTGCACCGCGCATCAGCCGCCACACGAGCTGGAACAGGACGGTCAGCGCGATGCCGATGCCGATGCCGGCGAGGACGAGGGCCCACACGTCGTCGATCATGTGGGCTCCTCGTCACGTCGTCGTCAGCAGCAGCGCGCCCCCGGGTTGCGGTCCTGGTCATCCATTCTCTGCCGCCAGAACTGTCGCTCGCTCAGCGGCTGGTGTTCCTCGCCGTGATTCGAGCGGTGGTGTTCAAGATAGCGCTGATAGGAATTGTCGCCCATCAGGTCTTGGACGTACCAGGCGATGGCTCCGGGCGCGCGCTTCAGGGTCTGGAGCAACGTCTCGGCCATCAGTGACGCACCGACTCCGGCTGGCGGTCGGCGGGCAGTGCCGCCCATTCGCGCTCGATGGTCTTCTCGGCCGGCGTGGCGATCAGTCCTGACGGAGCGAAGCGGCGGGATGCCACGGGCGGATCCTCGTGGTTCTCGCCCCCGCCGTTCCGCAGCGCCTTGACGGTCGCGAGGATCGACGTGATGAGCACGATGATCGCGAGGGTGACGAACACGATCGAGAGCGTGCCCTGCACCGAGGTGTTGCGAACGACCGCCTCCATCGCCTCGACGCTCGTCGCCGTGCCGAACGAGGTCTCGCCCGCGGCCAAGGCATCGCGGAACGCGACGTGGTTGGCCCAGTAGCCCACTTGCGGCACCGGCGAGAAGATCTTGAACATCGACGCGGTGATCGTCACGACCGCGGCGAAGCCCAGCGGCACGGCGATGATCCAGAGCCACTTGAAGTAACTCCTGCCGCGCTTGACGACGATCGCGAGCACGACGGCGAGCGCGATGACGGCGAGCAGCTGGTTCGCGATGCCGAAGAGGGGGAAGAAGGTGTTGATGCCCCCGAGTGGATCGGTCACGCCGAGGATCAGGATGTAGCCCCAACCGGCGACCATGATCGCGGTCGAGATCCAGACGCCCGGTCGCCAGGCCGTGTTCTTGAACTTCGGGAACACGTTGCCGATCGCATCCTGCAGCATGAAGCGCGCGACTCGCGTGCCGGCGTCGACGGCCGTGAGGATGAAGAGCGCCTCGAACATGATCGCGAAGTGGTACCAGAATCCTGCCATCGCAGCGCCGCCGAGGAACTGCTGCATGATGTGCGCGAGCCCGAGTGCGAGCGTCGGTGCGCCGCCCGTGCGGGAGACGATCGACTCCTCCCCGACGGCCGCGGCCGCCGAGGAGAGCATGTCGGGCGTGAGGTTCACCCCCATGAGGCCGAGCCCGTTGACGAACGCGACCGCGCCCTCGATGGTTCCGCCGGTCGCGGCGGCCGACGAGTTCATGGCGAAGTAGATGCCCCGATCGAGGGAGATCGCGGCGACGAGCGCCATGATCGCCACGAACGACTCCATGAGCATGCCGCCGTAGCCGATGAAGCGCGTCTGACGCTCCTTCTCGATGAGCTTCGGTGTCGTGCCCGAGGCGATCAGGGCATGGAATCCCGAGAGCGCGCCGCACGCGATCGTCACGAACAGGAACGGGAACAGCGGGCCGGAGAACACCGGGCCCAGCTCACCGCCGGCGAACTCGCTGAACGCGGGCACCGTGATCTCGGGGCGCACGACGACGACGGCGCCGGCGAGCATCACGATGACGCCGATCTTCATGAAGGTCGACAGGTAGTCGCGTGGGGCGAGCAGCAGCCAGACGGGGAGCACCGCGGCGATGAAGCCGTAGACGATGATGCCCCAGGCAATGGTCGTGCGGTCGAGGTGGAAGATCTCGGCGCCCCACGGGGTTGCGGCGACCCAGCCTCCCGCGACGATCGCAGCGATGAGCAGCACGAAGCCGATGAGCGACACCTCGGTGATCTTGCCCGGGCGGAGGTACCGCAGGTAGACGCCCATGAAGAGCGCGATCGGGATGGTCATCGAGACGCTGAAGACGCCCCATGGGCTCTCGCCGAGGGCGTTGACGACGACGAGCGCGAGGATCGCGACGATGATGAGCATGATCAGCAGCGACGCGACCATGGCGGCGGTGCCGCCGATCTTTCCGAGTTCGTCGCGGGCCATCTGGCCGATCGTGCGACCGCCGCGGCGCATCGAGAAGAAGAGCACGAGGTAGTCCTGCACGGCCCCGGCGAGGATGACGCCGACGATGATCCAGATCGTGCCGGGAAGGAAGCCCATCTGCGCGGCGAGCACGGGACCGACGAGCGGCCCGGCGCCCGCGATCGCGGCGAAGTGGTGGCCGAAGAGCACGCGACGATCGGTCGGGACGTAGTCCTTGCCGTCGGCCTTGACCTCGGCGGGCGTCGCGCGACGGTCGTCGGGTCGCGCGATGAAGCGCTGGATCACCTTCGAGTAGAAGCGGTACGCGATCAGGTAGCTGCAGACGGCCGCGAAGACGAACCAGATCGCGTTCACGGTTTCGCCGCGAACGATGGCGATCATCACCCACGCGATTCCGCCGAGCAGGGCGACCGCCGCCCACAGGAGAATCTTCGGCCAGGTCCACTTGCTCTCGCGCTCGAGCTCGAGCTCCGGCACCGCCGTTGGCGGAAGACTCGGATCAGCTTGGAGCTCGTCGCTCGAATCGGCTTCGATCGTCGTTCGCCGCAGCTCTGACGTCATGGGGATCCTCCTCGGGTCGCATCATTGCGTACCGGTCACCGTAGGAGCGATCCCGGGCGCCGAAACGCCGAGAACGGTCAATGGTCGCGTTGTGCGACAGGCGGTCGATTTCCGCGACGAACGGACGACCAACGCGACGCTCCGGCGCCACCCCCGGTTCCCGAAGACGGCGACGGCTTCAGTAGGGTGGCGCCATGGCCACTCCCGACTTCGTGCTCGAACTGCGCCGCCATGTCGGCACTCGACCGCTCGCGCTCGCCGGAGTGACGGCGGTGATCCTCCGTGGTGACGAGGTGCTGCTCGGCCGGCGCTCCGACACGAGTGCGCTCACGCCGATCACGGGCATCATCGACCCGGGTGAGGAGCCGGCGGATGCCGCGCGCCGCGAGGCACTCGAGGAGGCGGGCGTGCGTATCCGCGTCGATCGCCTCGCGTGGGTGCACCAGATCCCGCGCATCACGTACGCGAACGGCGACGAGGCCGACTACCTCGACCTCACCTTCCGCTGCACGTGGCTCGAGGGCGAGCCGCATCCCGCCGACGGCGAGATGACCGAGGTCGGCTGGCACCGGCTCGACGAACTCGGCGAGGTGGAGGAGGAGCAGCGCCGGCGCATCCTCACCGCGCTCGACGAACGCGGTGACGCGCGGTTCGAGGGCGGCGCCTGAGCATCGGCCGGATGTCGCAGCCGCGCGTCACTCGGGTTGGTTGCCCGCGGCGCCGTTGATGGTGAACGGCGTCGAGACGCCCTCGTACATGACATGCGCGACCAGGCCATCGACCGCGTGCGGGAGGGTGTGGCAGTGGTTGCTCCAGATGCCCGGGTTGTCGGCGACGAAGGCGATCTCGTACGACTCACCCGGGTGGACGTCGAGGGAGTCGACCCACCAGGGGCTGCCGGATGCCGCGACGCCGTCGCGTGACAGCACGACGACATGGTGCCCGTGCAGGTGCATCGGGTGCACGTCGCCCGAGTCGTTGACGATGCGCATCGCGACGACGTCGCCCTCGCTCACGTGGAACATCGGCACGTCGGGGAACATGCGTCCGTTGATCGTCCAGAAGTTGCCGGGACGCCCGTCGATGATCCCGAAGCGCCGCGCGATCACGTAGTCGAACGATCGGTCGGGCGACGCCGGGTCGAACGACAGCGGTGTCGGCGTGCCGTAGGCGAGCAGGTCGAGCGTCTCCGAGGGCTGCGGAGCCGGCGGTGCGGATGCCGCAGGGTCGCCGACGTGGATGACGCGGGCGCCGCCGACGTGGAGACCCACTGAGCCGTGCTGCGGGGCCCGGACCGGGACATCCGCTCGCCCGCCGGCAGGGATGAGCAGCCGCTGCCCGTCGACGTCGGTCGGCTCGTTCACGTCGTGCCCGTCGGTGGCGAGCACCCGGAACGGCGCTGCCGACCACACGGCGGCCGTGCCCTGGTCGGTGTTGATCACGCGGACCCGCACGGTCTCGCCCGGCGACGCGTCGACGCGTTCGTCGGAGACCCGGCCGTTGAGCGTGTGCTGCCCGCCGTAGACGTGGAGCAGGGCGGTGGCCTCGAGGTCGGCCGCGGCATCCGTCGGCGACGCCGGCTCGATCACGAGCGCGCCGAGCAGCCCGCCCTCGACCTGCTCGTGCGACACCTGGTGCGAGTGGTACCAGTACGTGCCGGCATCCGTCGCCTCGAATCGGTAGACATGGCGGCCGCCGACGGGAACGGCGTCTTGCGTGATGCCCGCGACGCCGTCGGCCGCGTTCGGCACGTCGATGCCGTGCCAGTGCAGCGTCGCGCCGTCGGTCACCGACTCGTTCACGAACGTGACCTCGACGAGGTCGCCCTGCCGCGCCCGCAATTCGGGTCCCGGTGACGTGCCGTTGACGGTATACCCCTCGATGGGGCGCCCGCCCGGCACGTCGACGGTGTCCTGCCGAGCGACGAGTTCGACCCGCACGTCGGCGGGCCGGCCGGGGTCCGCCTGCAGCGAGGTGACGCTGACGGCGTCGCTCTCGTCGGCCGCACCCTCGGCGTGCCCGGCGTGCCCGCCCTCGCCGGCCTGCCCGCTGCCCATGTCCATGACCGAGTACTCGCCCAGGAGCGTCGAACTCCAGGCGACGGTGCCGGCGCCGAGCGCCGTGGTGACCGCGACGCCCGTCACCACTCGGCGGAAGAGCTCACGCCTTGACGACATCGGGAGCGGCCGGTTCCTCGGCGCCGACGCGCTTGGACCGACTGATGCGCAACGCGGCATACACCGCGATGAGCAGCACGGCGAGCGCGTTCGCGCCGTGGATCAGGCCGAGGTAGGGCATGTCGCTGATCGAGTACCCGAGCGTGATCTGCAGTGCGATCACACCGAAGAGGATCGCCGCCCACATGCGAGCACCGCGCACCTTCACGAAGAACGACACGACCAGCAGCAGGAACGCCGCGAGCGGAATGACCGTCCCGCCGACCATGGCGTGGATCGGGAACCCGAGCACGCCGATGAAGTCGGCTTGGCGGCTCTCGATGAGGGCCTTGTCGACCACACCGCCGTCTTGTACGTAACCCGACATCCCGCCGAAGCCGAACGCGATCGAGGCAGCCTGCACGACCACACCTCCCGCGACGATCCAGGCGAGCACTGCATAGACCTTGCGCATGATGTTCCCTCCATCGGTGCGGGCGCCGGGTCGAGGCATCCGCTCGTCCCTTACCTTCCTCGGCTGGAAATCCGGCCGGAACGAGGCTGGCCTCGCAGTGCATGGAGGCAAGCCGCCATGGCCGGGTAGGGAAGACCCCCTGCCGGGAATCCCACAACAGGCGGATGATTGGACCGTGCTCCGGAGATGGGGATGGCTCGCGACGCTGGCTCCGATCGGAGTGGCCTCGCTCATCTACGTCGTGATCATTCGCGGCTTCGTCGCCCCAGACGATCACGGCCTCGGCTGGCCGTTGCTCGGAGTGCTGCCGACGTTCGTGTTCGGCATGTGGCTGCTCACGGCGTCGACATCGCGATCGGCCGTGTTCATCGCCACGGCGTCCACGGCGATGGCAGTCAGCTCGGCATACGAGACCCTCGTGCAGGAGAACATCACGCTCATCCAGCAGCCGTGGTTCCCGCTGTTCAACGTGGTCGGGCTCACAGCGGATGCGGTCGCGACTGCCGGGTTCCTGGCCATGTTCGCCACCTATCCCACCGGCGTGACTGAACGACGGTGGCAGCGGATCGCCGTCGCCTTCGTCTGGGTACCCGTGCTGGTGGGCCCCCTGACACTGCTCACGACGCCTCACGTCGTGATGTCGCCGTACATCGGCATCAGTGGCGACGCGATTCCGAACTCGTTCGTCGTGCCGTGGCTCGACTGGGCCGCTCCGGCGGTCCACTACGTCGTCTACCAGCCGTGGCCGAGCGTCGCGGTCGGGCTCGGCGTGCTCGTCTCGCGGGCGCTGTTCGGCGATGCCGAGGTCCGCGCACGCACGCGGGTCATGACCTGGGTCATCACCGCCGCCCTGGGGAGCTTCGTGCTGTATACCTTCACGCCGCCGAACGTGATCGTCGCGGTCGCCGTCTTCGCTTCGCTGATGGCGATACCCCTCGCGGCCATCCATGGCATTCTGCGCTACGGCGCGTTCGACATCGCACCGGGTGACCGTGGGCGCCTGGTCGCTCGCTCATCGAACCTGCTCATCACGGTTCTGTACGGCATCGGCGTCGCGACGCCGGGCGTGCTGCTCGCCGAGACCCTGACGGTCATCGGTGCCGTCTTGCTCACCACGCTGCTCGCCATCTGCCTGCTGCCGCTGCGCGGGTGGCTGCAGCGATGGATCCATCGCAAGGTCTTCGGCGACCGGGACCGCCACCTGACGATGCTCAGCGAGCTGGGCGCCCAGTTGGATCGGGCCGTGGAGCCTCGCGACCTGCTCAACCGGCTCGCCGAGGCCGTGCGCGACGGTCTCGACGCTTCGTGGGTGCGCATCAGGCTGGCGGGCCCAGACGGCACGCTCGCCGAATCCCCTGCGGGCGGTGCCGGGGAGGCGATCGGGGACCCGGTCGACTCGTGCGATCTGGTACATGCAGACGAGACGCTCGGCCGCATCGAGCTCGGTCCGCGCCGTCGCGGTGAGTACACCGAGGCCGAGCGGAACCTGCTCCGTACGGTGGCGGGCCAGGCCGCGGCATCCGTCGCCAACGTGCGCCTCACGGCCCAGCTCGCTGAGCAGCTCGACGAGCTGACCGCCTCGCGCGAGCGGCTCGTCGCTGCGCAGGACGGCGAGCGCAAGCGCCTGGAGCGGGACCTGCACGACGGCATCCAGCAGAACATCGTGGCGCAGATCGCCGGTCTCCGCCTCGCCCGCAACCGCCTCCAGCGGGGCGAGCTCGCGGCCGATGAGCTCGTCGAGCTGCAGGACCAGGCCCGCGAGACGCTCACCGACCTGCGGGAGCTCGCTCACGGCATCCACCCGCCGGTGCTGAGCGACAACGGACTGGTGGCCGCGGTCGAGTCGAGCGTGGCGAGGTTCCCGATTCCGCTGACCATCGAAGCGGATGACGGTGTGCGCGCCGAGCGATTCCCCGCTGACGTGGAGACGACGGCGTACTACGTGGTGCGGGAGGCGCTCGCGAACACGGCGAAGCATGCAAATGCGACGCGCGCCTCGGTGGGGCTCGAGCGAAGCAACGGCCACTTGCGGATCGCGATCAGCGACGACGGGGGCGGCGTCGGCACGCTCGTGCCCGCTTCGCGCGGTGGTTTGGCGAACATCCGCGACCGGGTGGCGGCGCTGCGGGGTACGGTGAGCGTCTCGGGCAACGACCCGTCGGGTACGACCGTGCTCGTCGACCTCCCCGTCGAGCGAGAGGCGGATCACGTTGAGTGACCAGGGCATGCTGCGGGTCGTGATCGCCGAGGACAACTACCTGGTGCGCGAGGGCGTGCGACGTCTCCTCGAGGACTCCGGCGAGATCGATGTGGTCGCGGGCACCGGCAACGCGACCGAGTTGCTCGACGCGGTGCGGCGGTTCTCCCCGGATGCGGTGCTCACCGACATCCGGATGCCGCCCGGCCATCACATGGAGGGCATCGAGGCGGCCCGTTCCATCCGTGCTTCGCATCCCGACACGGGCGTGGTCGTGTTCTCGCAGCACGCCGACGAGAGCTACGCGCTCGCGCTCTTCGCCGACGGCTCGGCGGGTCTCGGCTACCTGCTGAAGGACCGCATCGGCGACCTCGAAGACCTCGTGCACGCACTTCGCGAGGTGCGCGCCGGGGGCTCCGTCATCGACCCGCAGATCGTCGACACGCTCGTGCGCCGCCGGAGCGCGGCCGCGGCAAGCCCGCTCGCTGCCCTGTCGCCACGTGAGCTCGACGTGCTGCGCGAGATGGCGCAGGGCCGCACGAACGCGGGCATCGAGCAGTCGCTCTTCCTCTCGTCATCCACCGTCGAGAAGCATGTGAACGCCATCTTCACCAAGCTCCGCCTCCCCGAGACGGGCGTGCACCGCCGCGTCGCCGCCGTGCTCGCCTTCCTGCAGACCGACGGCGGATGACGCGACGACCTGAACGATCGGCTGGTCCGCGCAGGCCGCCCACGTGCTCTCCACGGCGCGTCGCGCTTCTCGTCGCCGCAGCGTCTGGCGCGAACGCTATGTTCGTCCCGTGCGTACGAACGCCGCCGTCGCGACGGCCTTGCTGATCCTGCTCGCCCTTGCCGGATGCTCCGCCGTCGCGGCCCCGACGCCGACGCCCACAGCGACGCCGACGCCGACCCCCGTGGCATCCGGCCCACTCACCTGTGACGACCTCGTGCCCGCGGGTCTGGTCGCCGCCACTCTCGAGGGAGCCGATGGGGTGCAGGTCGAGCCGGTCGCCGCGGTGAAAATCGATGATGCGTTCGAGAGCATCCTGCTCGAGGGCGCCGGTGGCCTCGCCTGCTCCTGGCGCGTGGGCAATGGCATGCCGGAGTACAACGCTCCCAGCGACTGGGCCTACCTGCGCGTGGACGTGCTGCCCGGCGCCGCGGCCCAGTGGCAACCGTTCGAGAGCGAAGGGCGCCCGTCCACGGATACCCGCCAGGTCGCCGGTATCGAGGCATCCGTTTCGGGCGGCGACCCCGGTTGGGCGATCTCAGCGCCCGTCGGCGACACCTGGGTGCACGCGACCATCAGCGCCGCAGGACTCACCGGCAGTGGCAGTCGTTTCGGCGGGTTGGCGGGCGGCGGCATGATGGATCGGCTGGTGGAGGTCGCCGCCTCCGCGTTCACGGTGATCGAGCAGGCGGATGCCGCACAACTCGTCTGGCCCGCCACGGAACTGCGGCAGAGCGACCCGGTCTGCGATGGCGGACTTGACGAGCAGGGGATCGTCGCTGCCCTGCAACTGCCGGAGGAGTCGACCGTGGAGTACGTGACCGTGGAGCCGGACGCAGCCGGCCCGAGTTCCTTCGAGGAGGCCGTGAACGGTGCCGCCCGCACATTCGCCTGCGGTCTCGAGGTCGATGGGATGGCGTGGATCCGTATCTCGACGGCGCGCGGCTTCGCACCGCTGTTCGACCGGCTGCTCACACCCGACGCAGATACGGCATTCACGCCGCTCGCACTCGCCGACGCCCCGGCCGATGCGCAGGCGGTCACCGACTCCGAGAACAGTCGCGCGTCGACGGTGTACCTGGCGATCGGAGACTCGCTGTACAAGATCAAGGGCACTGGCGCCCCTGAGGTCGCCCAGGCGATCGTCGCCCAGACGGACTGATCGACCCCGCCGCATCTCGAAGGGCCGCAGATTTGTGAGTCCAGAGACCTACCCGTCATCCGCGACCGTTCCTGCAGACCGACGGCGGGTAGTCCTACCGCGACTGCCCCCGCCGACCCTCGAGGTATTCGCGCACCGCGGCGTCATCCGTCAGTTCGATCGCTCGTTCGTAGGCGACGGATGCCTCGGCAACGCGCCCGGCGCGGGCGAGCAGGTCTGCGCGGGTCGCCCACCACGGCTGGAAGTGGTCGCCGCCGGCTGGCAGGGCGGCGAGGCCCGCGTGCGCGTCATCCGTGCGCCCGATTACGGCCGCGAGCGCGACCTGCGATCCGAGGCTCGGCGCGACGGCGACGAGCGCCGTGTACAACTGGCGCAGCGCATCCCAGTCGATGGCGCCGGTGCGCCGTCGGTCGAGGTGCACGGCTTGGATCGCGGCTTCCAGCTCGAATCGCCCCGGTGCGCGTCGGCCGGATGTCGCGGCCCGGCGCAGGTACGTCTCGCCCTCGTCGATCAGCTGCGCGTCCCACGACGCGGGGTCCTGCTCCTCGAGCGGCAGGTATGGGCCGGGGCGACGGCGCGCGAGCGACAGGGTCACGAGCGCGGCGAGCGCCCACCCCTCCGGCTCGCGCTCGAGCAGCGAGGCGAGCGTGACCGCGAGGTACTTCGCCTCGCCGGCGAGGGAGCTCGCATCGTCGCGCCACGTGATGGCGGCGCATCCGTACACCGCCTCGAGCACTGCTGGCAGTCGCTCGGGCATCGCGCGCCGATCGGTGATGACAAACGGGACGCGGGCCCGGGCGATGCGCCGCTTCGCCCGCACCAGCCGCTGCGCCATCGTGGGAGCAGGCACGGCGTATGCCGCAGCGATCTGCGCGGCGTCGAAACCGAGCACGGCCTGCAGCATGAGCGGGGTGCGCGCGGCCGGGTCGATGGCCGGGTGCGCGCATGTGAAGAGCAGTTCGAGCCGTCGGTCGGGGATGCGCAGCGGGTCGAGCCCGTCGAGGGGGTCGCTCGCGGCATCCGTCCCCACGAGCGGCACGTTCGTGCGGACCGCCGACGACTTCCACACGTCGCGTTGCCGGTTGCGTGCCACGGTGATCAGCCAGCCGTCCGGATTCGTGGGGACGCCCGTGTAAGGCCACCGCTCGAGTGCCGTGATGAAGGCGTCGGCGAGCGCGTCCTCGGCCAGTGCGAGGTCGCCCGTGCCGACGGCGAGCACGGCGACGAGTCGTCCGTAGGAGGTTCGGGCCGCGTGCTCCGCGGCCGCACGGGCATCCGTGACGGATGCCGCGGCGTCGGATGCCCGGCTGCCGCCGGCGCCGCCGGTGCTCAGCCGCTCGGCGTCCACACGCCGTCCACGGTGTGGGTCGCGCCCGGGCGGATCTCGACCGTGCCGCCCCACTCGAGTGCGGGTGCCTGCGATGCCCACTCGAGCGCCGCGTCGAGGTCGGGCACGTCGATGACGATCGTGCCGCCGAGCTGCTCCTTCGTGTCGGCGAACGGGCCGTCCTGCACCTGCACCGCACCGTCGACCCGGCGAACCGTGGTCGCGACATCCGATGGCTGCAGCACCTCCGCGGCGATGAGCACGCCCGCCGCGTGCAGGGTGGCGGCGTAGCTCGCCATGCGTTGCATGCCCTCGGCGATGACGTCGTCGCCGATCGTCTCGGGCGATTCCTCGGCGTAGTGCAGCAGCAGCGTGTAGCGCATCGTGACCCCCGTGCCGGTTCAGCGAACAGCGTACTGCGCGATGAGGACGCCCGTCGTGGTGGTCACGCTGCGGCGCAGCTCGAGGTCGACGTGAGCGTCGCCGAACAGGGTCGTGCCCGTTCCGAGGATGAGCGGATGCACCAGCAGCACGAGTTCGTCGACGAGGCCCGCGGCGAAGAGCGTGCGTGCCAGTTCGCCGCTGCCAAGTACTGTGACGGGGCCCTCGAGGTCTTGCTTGAGCGCCGCGACGGTCTCGGCGGCGTCACCGGCCAGCAGGGTCGAGTTGGGGTAGCCGAGTTCCGTGCCGCCGTCGCGCGAGACGACATACTTCGGCGACGCCACGAGCGCGTCGGTGAACGGGTTCGGCACAGGGGTCGTGGTCCAGAAGCCGAGCAGGTCGTCGTAGGTGCGGTGCCCGAACAGCATCGCGCCGCTCTCGGACATGCCCTCGCCGGCGAACCGCATCGCGACCTCGTCTTGATACGGCAGCGCCCAGCCTCCGTGGGTGAAGCCGCCGCGAGTGTCCTCGTCAGGCCGTCCGGGCGCCTGCATGACGCCGTCGAGCGTCACGCTCTCGAACACGGTGATGGTGGCCATGATGTGCTCCGATCTCGGCCGCCGAACGCGGCCCGTCATCGGATGAACGAGTGACGGGCACGCCGATCGACACCTTCGCGAAGCTACGCTTCGGGGATCGTGAGCGCGAAGGTCTCGGTCGTGATGTCGGCGGGGTTCGGTCCGCCGCGCACACCGGTGTCGAGCCGGTCGATCGCCTCGAGCTCTGCCGAAGCGAGCTCGAAGTCGAACACGTCGAAGTTCTCGGCGATGCGCTCGGCTCGCACCGACTTCGGAATGGCCGAGCGGCCCTGCTGCAGGTGCCAACGCAGCATCACCTGAGCAGGTGTCTTGCGGTGGTTCACGGCGATACCGCCGATCACGTCATCGTCGAGCGTGCCGTTGCCCTCGCCGCGGTAGAACGTGATGCCGCCGATCGGCGACCACGCTTGCGTCAGGATGCCGTTCGCCTCGTTCGCCGCCCTGACCTCGGGCTGCGAGAAGTACGGATGCACCTCCACCTGGTTCACGGCCGGCACCACCGAGGTCTGCTCGAGCAGCGACGCGAGGTGGTCGGGCATGAAGTTGCTCACGCCGATCGCACGCACTCGCCCGTCGGCGAGCAGGGTCTCGAGCGCTCGGTACGCGTGCACGGTCGCATCGAATCGCTTCGGCATGGGCTGGTGCAGGATGAACAGGTCGAGCACGTCGATTCCGAGCTTGCGCGTGCTCTTCTCGAAGGCGTGCAGCGTCTCGTCGTAGCCGTAGTCGCTGATCCACACCTTCGACTCGATGAAGACCTCCGACGGGTCGATGCCCGAACGCCGAATACCCTCGCCGACCTCGCGTTCGTTCAGGTACGCGGCAGCCGTGTCGATGTGGCGATATCCGGTGCGGAGAGCGGATGCCACGGCCTCGACGGTCTCGTCGGGCGGCGTCTGGAACACGCCGAAGCCCAGCGCGGGCATCGTGATTTGGTTGTTCAGGGCGAGTGAGCTCAGGGTCGCTGTTTCCGTCATCTGTTCGAAGCTACGCGCTTTCGTGGAGACGAGGGAGGAACTGTCAGTACCTGTTATCCCCACGGCGGCAGACGGCGAAGTGGCTCGAAGTGCTACGTCGGGGGTATCGCCGTCGGGACCTGTTCGCGTAGATTCACGCTGGCGCTACCCCCGGCGCCGAGCGACGACGAGGAGACACCGTGACCTACCCACTGCACCCCGCCGATCCGACCCAAGACCCCGCCGAGCCGTTCCGAAACCTCGACCCCGCGCCCACAACGGGCTCGCAATCGACGGTCGAGCTGCAACCCGAGACGTGGGACGACGTCGTCGACTCTCGCCCGCTCACGACCGATGAGGTCATCGAACGCCAGCGGGAGCAGTTCGGCGGCGTGAAGGTCGGCTCGGCATTCTTCGGCTGGCTCACCGCCACCGGCACCGCGACCATCCTCACCGGGATGCTCGCCGCCACCGGCGCCGCACTCGGGCTCGGCGTCGTGGTGCAGGACCCGGGGGCGGCAGCCGACGCCCCGGTCGATGTCGAGACGGTCGGCTGGGTCGGCGCCGGCGCGCTGCTCGTGATCCTGCTCCTCGCCTACTACTGCGGAGGCTACGTCGCCGGACGCATGGCCCGCTTCAACGGCGCCAGGCAGGGCCTCGCCGTCTGGGTGTGGGCGCTCGTGATCGCGATCGTGGTGGCGCTCGTGAGCGTCGTGGTGAGCAGCCAGTACGACATCCTCGGCCAGTTGAACGTGTTCCCCCGCATCCCGGTCTCCGAGGGCGTGCTGACGATCGCGGGCATCATCACCGCGGTCGTCGTCGCCGTCGCGAGCCTCGGTGGAGCCGTCCTCGGCGGCGTCGTCGGGGTCAGGTATCACCGCCGCGTCGATCGCGCCGGGCACGAGGAGTGGAGCGCCGTCTGACGATGCTCGGCGGGTCGGCCGTCGCGGCCCTTGACGGATGCCGGTGGCAGCACGAGGCTGAACGCATCCGGATCCGCTGAGGCGCGGGACACCGCGCGGGAGGGCAGGCTCATGGAGCTCACGAACGAGAAGATCGCCCGCGCATTCTCGAGCCATCGATTCGAGGTTGCGCTGCCGCACCTCGCCGAGGACGTCGTCTGGACGCTCGTCGGCGCGGCACCCATGATCGGGCCCGAGGCGGTGAAGCAGGCCTGCGCGCGCACCGCCGCAGATCTCGCCGGTGTCACGACGGAGTTCCAGCGCTTCCGCACCGTGGTCGGCAATGAGAGCGTCGTCGTCGGCAACGAGAGCGTCGTGGTGGCCAACGAGAGCGTCGTGGTCGACAGCCTCGCGAGGTACACCGACGCCGGGGGAGACGTCTCGGTCGTTGCATCGTGCGATATCTACGACTTCGTCGACAGGCGCGTCAGCGAGATCGTCTCCTACACCGTCGAACTTCCCAGTTGACGAATCCACCTTCGGACCCGAGTGCTGCGCTGACGCAGTTCGCCGTGCTCGATGCCCTGCTCGCCGGCGCGTACGAGTCCGGCCTGCCGGTCGCCGAAGCGCGCTCGATCGGTGACTTCGGCCTCGGCTGCGTCGACCATCTCGGCGGCGAGGTCGTCATCCTCGACGGCGCAGTGATCGAGTGCACGCTCGACGGTCCTCCCGTAGAGATGGACGACGAGGAGCTCCTGCCGTTCGCCATCGTGTGCCGGTTCCCCGATCTCGAGCCGGTCGGCGTGAGCGAGCTGGACCTCGCGGGGTTCACGACATCCGTCGAGGGTGCGCTCATGAGCCGGAACCTCTTCCACGCCGTGCGGTTCGACGGCGTCCTGTCGGAGGTCCGCTTGCGAATCACGCCCCGACAGCATCATCCGCTCCCGGCGCTCGCCGAAGTGACGAGCCACCAGGTCGAGACGGTCGAGAGGGCGGTGCGCGGCACGTTGGTGGGGTTCTGGACCCCGGCCATCTACCAGGGCATCGCTGTCGGCGGGCTCCACCTCCACTTCCTCAGCAATGATCGAAGCTTCGGCGGACATGTGCTCGACCTCGCCGTCGACGCCGGCGACCTGCGGGTGGCGGCCTTCACGCGTTTCGACCTGCGACTGCCGACCGATGAGCTCTTCCTGCGCACGGAGCTCACCCACGCGGAGGATCACCGCATCGTCGCGGTCGAGGGAGGCGCGACGATGCGGTGATCGTGATCCTTACGCGGGAATGAGCACGACCTTCCCGCGAAGCGCACCGCCCTCGGCGAGTGAATGCACGCGGGCAAGCTCCTCCAGCGGATAGCGGGCGCTCACGTCGAGGTCGAGCTCGCCAGCGTCGACCAACTGCGCCAGGCGCTCGAGCTGAGCGGCATCGCTGCGCACGAAGAGGCTCGTCGTGCGCAGGTCCGCGCCGGGCGCGCCCACGCCGGGCGTCGTCGTGGAAACGAACGTTCCTCCTGGCTTGACGAGGGCGACGAGTGCCTCGGTCTCCTCGGGCGTCGTCCGCACGAGGTTCACGACCACGTCGACGGGTTGGGTGACGGCGGCCACCACGGAGGTCGCGGTGTAGTCGATCACCTCGGCGGCGCCGTGCCTCGTCACGGCGTCGCGGCTTCGTGGGCTGGCCGTCGCGATCACGGTCGCGCCGGCTCGCACGGCGAGTTGCACGGCGAAGGCGCCGACGCCGCCGCCAGCACCGTTCACGAGCACTCGCTGGCCGGGCCGCACGTCGGCGTGCTCGACAACCGCCTGCCACGCGGTGAGTCCGCTCGACGCGAGCGCTGCGGCATCCGCGAGTGGAATCGACTGCGGAGCGGGTGCGAGCAGATCGGCGGGCACGGTCACGAACTCGGCCGCGGAGCCCGGCGCGACCATGGGCAGGAACGCGATGACGTTCTGGCCGACCAGATCGGCTGGCACGTCGGGGCCGACCGCGACGACCGTTCCGCTGAGGTCGATGCCGGGAATGTGCGGCAGGTCGATCGGGAATGTCCCCGCCATGAATCCGGCGCGGATGGCGGAGTCGACCTGGTTGTACGTCGTGCCGGCGACTCGAACGAGGGCCTGACCGGTCCCTGCAACGGGTTGCGGGATGTCGACGGCTTCGAGCACGGTCGGGTCGCCGTAGGTCGTGTATCGGATGGCGCGCATGAGAAGGTCTCCTTCGAATTCGAACTAGCTATTACGAATTCGAAACAAGCATGACCGGAAGATTATTTCCAATTCGAACCATTCCAATAGGATGCCGTCATGTCCGATGCCCCGACCCCGCCGATTCCGTCGGAGTTCGGCGTGTACTTCGCGCTCCTCGAGGTGAGCGCGCTGGTGCAACACGGCGTGGAGCGGCAGCTCCGCGTCAGCGGGGACCTGAGCTTCACGCAGTTCCAGATCCTCGCGATGCTCGGCGAGGATCCGTCGTCGCCCAGCAGCATGACCGACCTCGCCGACCGGCTTGTGCACAGCCGCAGCGGCCTGACCTACCAGGTCGATCGGCTTGAGCAGGCTGGGCTCGTCGACCGCGTCCCGTCTGCCGACGATGAACGGAGCGTGAACGTGAGACTGACCTCAAAGGGATCGTCGCTCCTCGCGCGGGTGTTGCCGGGGCACGTCGAGGTCGTGCGCGATGTGCTGATCGACGCTATCGACGGCCGCGACCGCGACGAGCTCACCCGCCTACTGGGGATCGTGGCCGGCCACATGCGGTCACGGCCGCCGCGATCCGCTCGCCGCTTCGGCAGCGACGGCCCGGGCTCCGAGCCCGCGGGGTAGAGTGGGCCCGGCCAGACCGCCGGCCACGTGCCCGGTGCGGTCTGCGCAGAACTTCGGCTCGAGGCATCCGTCTCGCCGTATCTCCCGAATGCAAGGACACCGCACCCGTGAGCCTGATCCGCCTGAACGACGTGAGCATGGAATTCGACGGGCGACCCGTGCTGCGGGAGGCGTACCTGAAGCTGCGGCGGGGCGACCGCATCGGCCTCATCGGCAAGAACGGCACGGGCAAGACGACGTTCCTCGAGCTCGTGCTCGGGCGGCAGCAGCCGTCAGGCGGCACCGTCGACGCGAGCCTCGGCACCACGATCGGGTACTTCTCGCAGTTCTCCGAGCTCGACGGTGAGCAGAGCACGTACGAGACATTGAGTGCCCACTTCGCCGCGGTGCACGAGACGCAGGCGCGCATCGACGCGATCGGCCTGCAGCTCGCCGAGCCGATGACGGATGCCGCGATGACGCGCCTGCTCACCGAGCAGGGCGAGCTCTTCGAACGCATGGACGCGATCGGAGGCTGGACGTACGAGAACACCATCGACACCGTGCTCACGAGCCTCGGCTTCGACGAGGAGCGGCGGCACCTTCCCGTCGACCGGTTGTCGGGCGGATGGCGCAACCGGGCCGCGCTCGCGCTCATCCTCGTGCAGGCACCCGATGTGCTGCTGCTCGACGAGCCGACGAACTTCCTCGACCTCGACGGCGTGCGCTGGATCGAGGGGTGGCTCGGCGGCTTCGCCGGCGCCGTGCTCGTGGTCTCGCACGACCGCCAGTTCCTCGACGGGGTCGTCAACCGCATCGTCGAGATCGAGAACCACCGACTTCAGGAATATGAAGGAAACTACTCGGCATACGTGCACGCGAAGCAGTCGCGGCTGAGGATGCTCGAGCGCCAGTTCGCGCATGAAGAGGAGCTGCTCGCCTACGAGCAGGCCGCGTCGACCGCGCGTCGCGAGGCCGCCCGCAATCCCGCGAACGCGGTCGCCCGAAAGCTCGCCGACATCAAGAAGCGTCAAGCGCCGCGCCCGATCGACCAGATCATCACCGCGATCTACGACGGGCTTCGCGTCAGCAACGACCTGCTCACGGTCGAGGGCCTCACCAAGGGCTTCAACGGCACGCCGCTCTTCGAGGGGCTCACGTTCAGCCTGCATCGCGGCGACCGCGTTGCGGTGCTCGGCTCGAACGGCTCGGGCAAGTCGACGCTCCTCGACGTGCTCACGGGCGAGACCGAAGCGGATGCCGGGACCGTGCGCTGGGCGAAGGGCGTGCGCTTCGTGTCGTACAACCGGGTCTACGCCGAGCTCGATCTCGAGGACACCGTCGGACACGCGGTGAACGCCTATCCCGAGTCGCTCGCATTCACCGCGACGAAGAAGAGCGTGAACCGGTTCCTCGCGATGCTGCAGTTCTCCGACGCCGACCTGCAGCAGAAGATCGGCACGCTCTCGGGCGGTCAGCGGGCGCGCGTCGCGATCGCGCAGTGCCTGCTCTCAGGCGCCGGGGTGATCGTGCTCGACGAGCCGACGAACCACCTCGACATCACGAGCACCCAGGTGATGGAACGGGCCCTCACGCACTTCCCGGGTGCGGTCGTCGTGGTGAGCCACGATCGCTTCTTCGTCGACAAGCTCGCCGATCGGCTGCTCGTGTTCGGCGACTCGCCGCGAGTGCGCGAAACGGCGGCGACCGGGGCGCTCTGAGGGCCGTGCCGGTGTGACGCCCGGTTGCGGGACCGGTCGCGCCGCTCGACGGCGGTCGCCTAGGGTCGCTGCATGCCGGAGTCGCTCGACATCCCCCAGCTGCGGACCCTCGTCGCCGTAGCGGAGTGCGGCGGGGTCGGGCGCGCAGCCGCGGTGATGCACATCAGCCAACCCACGGTCTCGCAGCACATCCGATCGCTCGAACGCAAGGTGCACCGTGAGCTCCTCGAGCGGGTCGGACGGAAGGTCCGGTTGACCCCCGACGGCGAGCGGCTCCTCGTGCAGGCGCGGCGCATCCTCGAGGTGCACGATCGCGCGCTCGAGTCGCTCGACGCCGTCGACGATCCGCCGTTGGTCGTCGGGCTCTCAGACACGGTGGCCGAAGCGCTGCTCCCGGCCGTCGACGGTCCGTGGCGCGCCGCGTTCGCCGGTCGTCGGCTTCGGTACGTCATCGACCGCTCCTCGGTGCTGGCCGACGCGGTTGCGCGCGGCATCGTCGACACCGCGGTGATTCTCGGTATCGGCGGCCAGGCGTCGGGACGGCAGGTCGACGTCCTGCCACTGGACTGGTACTCCTCGTCGGATCTGTTCCTCGACCCGTCGGATGCGGTGCCGCTCATCGCGTACGCGGAACCCTGCGGCATCCGGCAGCGGGCACTGCAGCAACTCGGTGCCTACAGCCGAGAGGCCGAGGTGGTGGCCGACGCGGCAGGCATCGATGGCATCGTCGCCGCGGCGCGCGCCGGCATCGGCGTCGCCGCCCTGCCGACCCTCCGGCTGGGCGGGCGTGCCGCCTACGACGGACTGCTCGCCCGACACGACCTGCCGATGCTGGGCGCCATCAACGTGCGCCTCGTCACGCGTCGCGGTGCCGACGCGGAGATCGAGGACCGTGCGCTCGGCGCGCTCGAGTCCGCGTTCGCGCCCGCTGCCGAGCACATCGTTCGACCTGCCTGACCCGCTTTCCTCCACGTCGACGCCCGTGATGACGTCGGATTGCAGTTTGTTGCGCGCTCGCGTCGTCGCGTTGCGAAAAGTTACCACCGATCGGCCTTTCCGATACGAAATGATCCGAAATCACCATTGGACGCGACGGAATCCGTCGGTCTAGCGTGGGAGTCATGACGACGCACGGCGCACTCGCGCACATTCTCGCCCCGGCGGCCATCGCCGCAACGGGCGGCGTCGTCATGCCCGCGATGTGCGCCCGGCCCGGGCGAATGCCCGTGGGCGGTGACGGCGCCGCGTGTCGGCGTGCGTGTTCCCGTCCCTGCGCCTGATTCACCGTCGCACCACGTCGCGCTCGAGCGCGGCATCCCTCCCGGTCCCGTGCCTTCGCCGGGACTCCGCACGTCGTCGCGGCCGACCGCCGCGCGCGGCCGATCGCCGGAAAGCGAGCCATCATGCCCGTCGAGTTCATCTCCGCCATCAACGTCAATCCCGCCAACGAGGTCAACGACCTCGCCGATCCTCGCATCGACGTCGCCTACCTCAGGCGGTACGCGCGCATCCTCGAGGACGGCGGCTTCGACTACACGCTCGTGCCCTACGGCTCGTCGGGCCATGACCCGTTCACCGTCGCGACGGCCGTGACGCAGGCCACCGATCGGCTGAAGCCGATCGTCGCCCTCCGGCCGAACACCGTGTACCCGACGGTCGCCGCCAAGGCGCTCGCGACGCTCGACCAGCTGTCGAACGGGCGCGCGGTGGTGCACTTCATCGCCGGTGGCAGCGACCACGAGCAGGCCCGCGAGGGCGACCGGCTCACGAAGTCCGAGCGCTACGCCCGCCAGGAGGAGTACATCCGGATCCTCCGCCGGGTCTGGTCGGAGGACGCGCCCTTCGACCACGCCGGCGAGTACTACTCGTTCGAGGACTTCGTCTCGCGCGTGAAGCCGGTGAACGGCACCATCCCCATCTCGGTCGGTGGCTCGAGCGACGACGCCTACAGTCAGGGCGGCGCACTCGCTGACATCTTCGGCTTGTGGGGCGAGCCGCTCGCCGACACTC
This sequence comes from Agromyces albus, assembly GCF_030815405.1. Taxonomy (NCBI): domain Bacteria; kingdom Bacillati; phylum Actinomycetota; class Actinomycetes; order Micrococcales; family Microbacteriaceae; genus Agromyces; species Agromyces albus. The sequence continues at coordinate 499,779 of NZ_JAUSWX010000001.1, forward strand.
GGCACCAGATCGGGCGGGTGGCGGATGCCGCGCGCGTCGCCGGTCGCGCCGACACGCCTCGCACGTGGGTGACGTTCCGCCCGATCATCGCCCCGACCGAGGAGCTCGCCTGGCAGCGGGCGCACGAGATCCTCGCGATCCTCGAGCGCCGGTCGGCTGCAGCGAACGGCCTGTGGGTGCAGAAGCGCCGATCGAGCGACCCCGAGAACATCGGCTCGCAGCGGCTGCTCGAGATCGCGAGCCGGAAGGACGTGCACGATCGTGCGCTGTGGACGCCGACCGCCACGGCGACGGGGGCGCAGGGAGCGTCGACCGCGCTCGTCGGAACCCCGGAGACCGTCGCCGCCGCGATCCTCGACTACGTCGACCTCGGCGCCGACCTCATCTCGATCCGCGGCTACGACAACCTCAACGATGCGATCGACTACGGCCGCCACGTGATCCCGCTCGTCCGGCAGGAGCTCGCGCACCGCGAAGCGACCGGCCGTCGCGGCGAGGTCGTCGCCCAGCCGCCGCTCGACGAGGTGGAGCGCGCACGTGAGCTGACGGGGGTGGCCGGATGACGCTGCTCGACGACGTGCCGACGACCGCCGCGTTCGCCGGCCGGCCACCGCACACCCTCGCCATCCCCCGTGTGGATCTCTCGGATGCCGCACTCGCTCGCCTCACCGCGGAACTCGCGGAGACCGCGGAGGAGTACGACCGCACCGCGGCATTCCCGTGGCGTGGCATCGAGGCGGTGCACCGCGCGGGCGTGCTCACGGTCGGCGTGGGGCAGCGGTATGGCGGGCACGATGCGTCGAACGTCGAGCTCGTTCGCCTGTTCGAGGCGCTCGGCGCCGGCGACCCTGCTGTCGCGCTGATCGCGGCGATGACCGTCGCCCAGCATCTCGCGCAGAACCGCGTGCCGTTCTGGCCCGACGAGCGGTACCGGGCGCTGCTCGCCGAGTCGGTCGAACGACCGCGGCTGCTGAACGCGATCCGCGCCGAGCCCGAGTGGGGCGCTCCAGCGCGTGGCGGGCTGCCCGCGACGACCATCCGCCGCGATGGCGACGGCTGGCTGCTGTCGGGCCGGAAGGGCTACGCCACCGGATCCGAGGGCCTGGCCTATCACCTCGTGTGGGCGGTCCACCATGACGGCGCGTCGGGCGAACCCGAGCTCGCTCATGCGATCGTGCCGGCCGATGCCCCGGGCGTGCGCATCGAGCGCACCTGGGACCACCTCGGCCAGCGCGCGACGAGCACGCACGACGTGGTCTACGACGACGTCGCGATCCCGCTCGAGCACTTCAGGGGCGTCGCGCTCTCTCGGCTCGACCGGCCGGCCGACGCGCGGCTGCACGCCGGCATCGGACTCGCGGTCAGCGCCCTCTACGTCGGCATCGGTCGCGCCGCGCAGGCGTTCTTCGTGAGATTCGCGAACGAGCGCGTACCGACGTCGCTCGGCCGGGCCATCGCGACGACCGAACGCATCCAGTCGGTGGCCGGCGGGGTCGAGTCCGAGCTCGTGCAGGCCGAGGAGGTGCTGCTCGGCGTCGCCCGGCGCATCGACGACGGCGACCTCGAGGGCGCCCACCGCGCGGCGCTCGCCAAGTCCCTCGCGACGTCCGCCGCCATCCGCGCAGTCGAGGCTGCGGTCGCTGCGATCGGCAACGCCGCGCTCACCCGGCACCACCCGCTCGAACGGCACCTCCGCGACGTGCTCGCGGCGCGGGTGCACCCGCCGCAGGATGACGCGGCCCTGCTCGCCGCAGGCCGCCGGACGCTCGCCGCGGCATCCGCTCGACCCGACCCGGCCGAGGCATCCGACCGCACCGACCCCACCGACCCCAACGACCAAACCGACGACTCGACCCCCGACCGACGGCCGCGGCACCCGCCGCGGACCGCTCACCCGACAGGAGACCCCGCATCATGACCACCCGACGACCTCACCGGCCCGCGCTCGTCGCGGGCGCCCTCGCAGCCTCGCTCGCCCTCGCCGGCTGCGCCGGCGGGACCGCCGCGAGCGAATCGGGTGACGCCGATCCCGTGGCGGGCGGCACGCTCGACCTCGCGTTCTGGCCCGACAACGCCGCGTTCGCGTGCGTCGACCCGTTCCAGACGTACTGGATCGAGCATCGCACGGTCATCCGCAACGTCGCCGACTCACTCACCGACCAGGACCCCGAGACGGGGGAGCTGGTGCCGTGGCTGGCGACGGCGTGGGAGGTGAACGACGCCGGCACCGAGTTCACGTTCGACCTCCGCGACGACGTGACGTTCTCAGACGGCACGGCGTTCACGCCCGAGTCGGTCAAGCTCGCGCTCGACAACGCCAAGGCCACGCTCGCCGAGCTGCCGGCCGCGTACGGCGGCGTGTACATCGCCGGCTACGACTCGACCGAGGTCGTCGACGACGACACGGTCGTGGTGCGCTTCTCGAAGCCGAACGCGTCGTTCCTGCAGGGCACGTCGACGACGAACCTCGCGATCCTCTCCGCGGCCTCGTATGAGAAGACGCCCGAGGAGCGTTGCCTCGGTGCGGTGGTCGGGTCGGGACCGTTCGTGCTCGACTCGTACACCCCCGGCTCGGGCATCTCGCTGTCCAAGCGCGACGGCTACGCCTGGGGCTCGCCGCTGCGCGAGCACGACGGCGAGGCGTACCTCGACGGCATCGAGATCACCTACGTCGCCGAGGACGGCGTGCGCGTCGGCCAGCTCACGAGCGACGAGATCGACATCGCGTGGCCGCGCAACCCGTTCACCGAGAACGACCAGGCGCTCATCACCTCGGGCGGCGACGAGATCGTGAGCCGGTCGCTGCCGGGCCCGGCGCTCGACTACTACCCGAACGTGTCCGACGGCCGTCCGCTGGCCGATCCGCTCGTTCGCGGGGCGCTGCTCAAGGCGATCGACCGCGAGAGCTTCGCTGCGACGGTCTACGGCGCCGACTACCCGGTGGTCACGAGCATCTACAACACGACCACGCCGTACGTCGTCGACGAGTCCGACGCTCTCGCCTACGATCCCGACGGCGCCGCCGAGCTCCTCGACGAAGCCGGCTGGGAGCTCGGCGACGACGGCTATCGCGAGAAGGATGGCCAGCGCCTCACGCTGTCGACCCCGGTCAACGGCCAGGCGACGCCGGGTGACCAGCTCGTGCAGGACCAGCTCAAGCAGGTCGGCATCGACCTCGAGCTGAACGTCATCACGGCCGCCCAGCGGAGCGAGGTGCTGAACTCGGGCCAGTACGACCTGATCTCGACGTACTACACCCGCGCCGATCCGGGCGTCATCCAGTGGATCATCGACCCGCGCGTGGCGGGCTCGAAGGCCCAGGCCGAGAACAACTTCACCGACGAGCAAGCTGCCGTCGTGCAGCAGTTGCTCGACGAGGGCACCCAGACGATCGATCCCGAGGCTCGTGGCGAGGTCTACGCCGAGCTGCAGGACCACCTCGTCGAGAATGCCCTCGTGATCCCGCTGGCCGAGCGCGTGCAGCTCGCCGGCATCTCGTCGGCGGTCCACGGGTTCCGGTACACGTCCGAGGCGTTCGGCGACTTCGCCGACACCTGGATCGAGCCGTAGCGGATGCCGCGGGCGGGCGCTCCGCACCCGGCGCGCCTGCCCGCACCCCCCGCCGCCCCGCCCCGACCGACCACTCCGAATGGAGGAACCATGACCGCCGTCTCGACCACCCCGGCCCTGACAGCGCCCGCGTCCCGCGCCCGCACCGGCGGTGGGCTCGGCCGATACCTGGCCGGCCGCGTCGCCCAAGCGGTGCTCGTGCTGTGGGCCGCGTACACGCTGACCTTCGCCGTGCTCTGGCTGCTGCCGAGCGATCCGCTCGCGCTGCTGCTCTCCGCGAACAACGTGGAACTCGATTCGCTCTCAGCCGAGCAGCTCGCCGACGCGCGCGCCCGGTACGGGCTCGACCAGCCCGTCTGGCTGCACTACGTCACGATGCTCGGCCGCGCCGTCACGGGCGACTTCGGCACCTCCATCACCAGGGGCGTCCCGGTCACCGACCTGATCGCAGAGCGCCTGCCGGGCACGGTGCAGCTCTCAGGGCTCGCGATCGTGCTCGCGCTCGTCGTCGGATTCGGCGTGGCCTACCTCGCCGCACTCGTACAGTGGCGGCCGGCGCGGGCGCTGCTCACGCGGCTGCCGTCGGCCGGGGTCGCGTTCCCTGCTTTCTGGATCGGTCTCCTGCTCATCCAGGTGTTCGCCTTCACGCTCCACCTGCTGCCCTCCACCGGGCAGTCGGGGCCCGAGGCGCTGATCCTGCCGGCCGTGACGATGGCGATCCCGACATCCGCTGTGTTCGCGCAGGTGCTGACGCGCTCGCTGGTCGACACGCTCGGCGAGGCGCACATCACGACCGCCCGGGCCAAGGGGCTCTCGCGCGGTGCGGTGCAATGGCGGCACGCCCTTCGCAACGCGGCACTGCCGACCCTGACGATCCTCGGCCTCGTCGTGGGCTCGACGGTGACCGGCGCGATCGTCACCGAGACGATCTTCGCCCGCCAGGGCGTCGGCACCCTCGCGCAGGAGGCCGTGCTCACCCAGGACGTGCCGGTCGTCCAGGCGATCGTCGTGCTGGCGGCCGCGGCGTTCGTGGTCGTGAACCTCGTGGTCGACCTCCTCTATCCGCTTCTCGATCCCCGGATCACCCACACGCCGAAGGCGAGCTGACCCATGACTCTCGAACTGACCCGCGAGCGGGGGCTGCCCGCGCCCGATGCCACGTCGCTCCCGCCCACCGAGCCATCCGATTCGGTGACGGATGCCGCGGGCGCACGCCGCGCGGCGGCGATCTCGCACGGGCGGGGCGCCCGGCGCGTGGCGGTCGCCCGCGAGCTGCTCCGCCGCCCGGGCTTCGTCGTGGCGATCGCGTTCGTCGCCTTCGCCATCGTCTCGGCGATCGCGCCCGCGCTGTTCACCGCGGCCGACCCGTATGCGACGGCGCCGGCCGACAAGCTGTCGCCCCCGTCGCTCGCTCACCTGTTCGGCACGGACGAGCTCGGGCGCGACCTGTTCGCCCGTGTGCTGCACGGCGGAGCGCTCACGATCCAGGCGACCGCGCTCGCGATCGGCATCGCCCTGGTGGCCGGACTCACGCTCGGCGTCGTCTCCGGCTACTTCGGCGGCGCCGTCGACTCGGTGGCCATGCGGGCCGTCGACGTGTTGCTGGCGATCCCGGGGCTGCTCCTCGCGCTCGCGATCGTCACGGCCATCGGCTTCGGCACCATCCCCGTTGCGATCGCGGTCGGGGTCGGGATCGTGCCGGGCTTCGCGCGTACCACCCGGGCCGAGGTGCTGCGGGTGAAGACCCTGCCCTACGTCGAGGCCGCCCGCACGAGCGGGGCCGGGCGGCTGCGGATCCTGGTGCGGCACATGCTGCCGAACTCTTGGGGCCCGGTGGCGGTGCTCGCCGTGCTCGACTTCGGGGCGGCCATCATCGCGGTCGCCGCCCTGAGCTTCCTCGGATTCGGCGCCACGCCGCCGGCCGCGGAATGGGGCACGCTCATCGCGAGCGGCCGGAACTACCTCGTCACGAGCCCGTGGCTCTCGCTCCTGCCGGGGATGTTCGTGGGCGTGCTCGTGTTCGCACTGAACCATCTCGCCAAGACGATCGAGGAGGTACAGCGATGAACGCCATCGTCGAGCTCGCCGGCCTTCGGGTCGCCTACCGCGACGACGAGGTGCTGCACGGCGTCTCGCTCACCGTCGGACGCGGCGAGATCGTCGCGATCGTCGGGGAGTCGGGCTCGGGCAAGTCGACCACGGCCAATGCGATCATCGGCCTGTTGCCCGCGCACGGCCGCATCACGGCCGGGTCGATCAGGGTCGACGGCGTGGACGTGACGCACGCGCCCGAGCACGAGCTCCGGCGCCTGCGGGGGCGCGTGGTCGGCTTCGTGCCGCAGGACCCGACGGTCGGGCTCGACCCGACCCAGCGGATCGGCACCCAGGTCGCCGAGGCGGTGCGCCTCCGCGGCGTGCCCAAGCCGTCGGTCGATGCCGAAGTCCTGGACGCCCTCGCGCAGGCGGGCGTCGACGACCCGCCGCTCCGGGCCCGCCAGTACCCGCACCAGCTCTCCGGCGGCCTGCGTCAGCGCGTGCTCATCGCGATCGCGCTCGCCGGCGACCCGAAGCTGATCATCGCCGACGAGCCCACGTCGGCACTGGATGTCACGGTGCAGCGCCGCATCCTCGACCACCTCGAGCGGCTCGTGCGCTCCCGCGGCATCTCGCTGGCGATCATCACGCACGACGTGGCGGTCGCGGCCGATCGCGCGGACCGGATCGTGGTCATGCGCGACGGCGTCGTCGAGGAGGAGGGCGAGCCGGCCCGCATCCTCACCGCGCCCCGCGCCGAGTACACGCGTGCGCTCATCGACGCCGCCCCCGGGCTCGCCCACGGTGGCGAGCTGGTCGCCCGTCACCAGGACGTCGCACCGGCGCCGGACCTGCTGCGCGCCGACGGGATCGGGAAGCAGTTCCCACTTCCCGGTGGGCGCGAGCCGTTCCGCGCGCTCGAGGACGTGTCGTTCACGGTGCAGCGTGGCCGCACCCTCGCCCTCGTCGGCGAATCGGGATCGGGCAAGACGACCGCGCTGCGCATCGCGCTCGGGCTCGAGCGGCCGACGACCGGGCACGTCGAGTTCGACGGGGTCGACCTCACGAGCGCGAGTCGACGGGAGTGGCGGCCCATCCGACGGCGGGTGCAGTTCGTGCACCAGAACCCGTTCGCGGCCCTCGACCCGCGGTTCACGGTGTTCGAGTCCATCAGCGAGCCGCTCGTCGCGCTCCGGATCGGAGATCGCGCGTCCCGTGCCGCCCGAGCGAGGGAACTCCTCGACCGGGTCGGGCTCCCGCAGTCCTTCCTCACCCGCCTCCCCGCGGAACTGTCGGGCGGGCAGCGGCAGCGGATCGCGATCGCCCGGGCGCTCGCTCCCGAGCCCGAGCTCGTGCTGCTCGACGAGCCCGTCTCGGCGCTGGATGTCTCGGTCCAGGCGCAGATCCTCGCGCTGCTGGCATCGCTGCAGCAGGACCTGGGCGTGTCGTACCTCTTCGTCTCGCACGACCTCGCCGTCGTGGCCGACCTGTCGCATCATGTCGTGGTGCTGAACGGCGGACACGTGGAGGAGACGGGCACGACCGCCGACGTGTTCCGCGCGCCGGCCACCGACTACAGCCGGGCGTTGCTCGACGCGGTGCCCGGCCGGAGCGCGGGGATGGCCGCATGAGCCGCCGCTACGTGGTCATCGGCGGCGGCGCCGTCGGCTCGGTGCTCGCCGCGCAGCTCGAGCTGGCCGGCATCCGCACCGTGCTCGTCGCGCGCGGCGCCCACCTCGAGGCGATCCGCGAGCACGGGCTCCGCGTCCGGCGACCGGGTGGAGACGATCTCGTTCGGCTCGCGGTCGCCGCCGGTGCAGCCGAGGTGCGCCTGACGCAGGACGACGTGCTCGTGCTCGCCGTGAAGTCGCAGGACGCCGACGCCGCGCTCGCCGGGTGGGCGTGGCGGCCGGTCCTCGCCGAACGCTGCGGGTCGGTCGCGGCCGACCTGCCGATCCTCACCTTCCAGAACGGCCTCGCCGCCGAGGACGCCGCGCTCCGCCGGTTCTCGACGGTCTACGGCGTGACGATCGGCATCGCCGCGAGTTATCTCGAGCCAGGGGAGGTCGTGTCCCCGTCGTACCCGGTGGTGGGCGTCGCCTGGCTCGGGCTCCATCCGGCGGCGAAGCGCGACGCGGACCCGCTGCAGGCCTCCCTCGTCGGCGACCTGCGGGCGGCGGGCTTCCACGTCGAGCCCGTGAACGACATCGCGACGTGGAAGGCGCGCAAGCTGCTCGCCAACGTGAACAACGGCCTCGACGTGCTCGACGGCTCCGACGCCGAACGCGTCGAGGCGCGCCTCGCGCTCGTCGCCGAGACCCGCAGGGTGCTCGACGCCGCTGGGGTGCTGCCCGCGACCGACACCGGCCTCGGCGGGGGAACGCTCATCGTCGAGTCGGTGCCGGGGCACACCCCGGGGCGACTCTCGACGTGGCAGAGCTTCGCACGTGGCGCATCGAGCGAGGTCGACCACCTGAACGGCGAGGTGGTGCTGATCGCACGCCGGCATGGACTCGACGCCCCCCTCAACGAGCGGCTGCAGCGACTGCTCGGGCGGCAGGCCGTCGAGGGGGCGCCGCCCGGCGCCCACACGCTGCACGACCTCCTCGCGGCGCACCGCCGCACCGAACTCGAAAGGACCGCCTCATGACCATCGCAACCCCCGCCACGCGCAGCACTGCGGATGTCGCCGCCTGGGACGAGCCCGAGGGGCTCGCCCCGCGCGGGACGCTCGTCGTGCTCGGCGGCCGCGGCGAGACACCGACGGTGTACGAGCGTTTCGGCGCCCGCATCTCACGCGACGCGTACCGCGTGCGCGCGCTCGGCGACGCCACGGCCGATACCGATGCCATCCGCCGGGCGGCCGTCGAACTGCTCACGGACGCCGACCTGCCCGCACCGAAGGTGCTCGTCGGTTCCGACGCGGGGGCGGCCCTCGCGCTCGAGATCGCCGCCTCGGCGCCGGCATCCGTCGACGCCCTGGTGCTTGCCGGTCTGCCCACGCGGGCCGATGCCGCCCACGCGATCGAGGCGCGGACCGCCTGCCCGAACCACCGGCGGGTGCTCGCCCGCGAGACCACCGACGAGGGACGTGACCGGACGCTGCCGCCCGAGCTGCTCGGTGTGACGGCGAGCGCGGTGCCCGTGCCGGTGCTCGCGATCCACGGCGACGCCGACGTGCTGAGCCCGGTCGACGACGCGATCGCGGTGCACCGGCAGGCGCCGCATGCCGAGCTGCACACGGTCGCGGGCGGGCGCCACGACATCCTGAACGACGTCACGCACCGGTCGGTCGCCGCGACGATCGTGCTGTTCCTCGAGCGCGTCCGTGCCTCGGCCGACGCGGCGCCCATCGTCACGCGGGTGGAGGACCGGACATGACCGGGGTGATCGAGTCGCCCGTCGTCGATGTCAGCGACGCGGCACGACTCGCCGCGCGATCGGACCGATCCGGATGGACTCCCGTCGGTGTGCCGCGCGGCGTGGTGCTCGCGCACGACGTGGCGGAGGTTCGCCAGACCCTCGCGTTCGCGTCCGACCACGGCATCCCCGTGGTGACGCGCGGCGCAGGCTCCGGGCTGACGGGCGCGGCGAGCGCCGGCGACGACGCGATCGTGCTCGATGTCTCCCGCCTCGACCGCATCATCGCCATCGATCCCGTCGACGGCCTCGCGCGCGTCGAGCCCGGTGTCATCACCGCCGACCTCGATCGCGCCGCGGCGAAGCACGGGCTCTTCTACGCGCCCGACCCCGGCAGCGTGGAGCTGTCGACGATCGGCGGGAACATCGCCACGAACGCCGGCGGCCTGCGCGGCGCGAAGTACGGCGTGACCCGCGACGCGGTGCTCGCGCTCGACGTGGTCCTCGCCGACGGAACGCTCGTGCGCCTCGGCCGCGAGACGCTGAAGGGCGTCGTCGGCCTCGACCTCGTGAGCCTCGTCGTCGGCTCGGAGGGCGCCCTCGGAGTGGTCGTCGGTGCGACGGTGCGACTCCTGCCCCGGCCGAACCAGGTCGCCACGGTGGCGGCGTTCTTCACGGATGCCGCGGCCGCCGCCGGTGCCGCCGTCGCGCTCGCACCGGCCGGGCTGCGACCCGGCGTGATCGAGCTCGTCGACGGGCGAACGCTCGCGGCCATCGACGAGTTCCGCGACACTCGGCTCGCCGAGGGCGGCGGCTCGTTCCTGCTCGTCCAGTCCGACGGGTTCGGCGCGGCCGAGGAGATCACCGAGGCCGCGGCGGTGCTCGGTCGCACCGCCGTGAGCGTCGAGACCACGACCGACCCGATCCGCGCGCTCGCGCTCGCCGCCGCGCGCCGCGACGCGCTGCCGGCCATCGAGGCCCGCGGTCGCGTGCTTATCGAGGACATCGCGGTGCCCCGCTCCCGGCTCGCCGAGGCGATTCGGCGCATCGAGGCGATCGGCGTCGAAACCGGCGCCGACGTCTACGTGTTCGCCCATGCCGGCGACGGCAACGTGCACCCGATCATCCGGCTGCGCGACGAATCCACGGCCGCGATCGCTCAGGCCGAGCGGGCGGCCGAGGCGATCTTCGCCCTCGCGCTCGAACTCGGCGGCACGGTCTCGGGCGAGCACGGGGTCGGCGCGCTCAAGCAGCGCTGGGCTGCTCGAGAGCTCGGCGAGACGGTGGTCGCGCTGCAGCGGCGCATCAAGGCGGTCTTCGACCCCGCCGACATCCTGAATCCCGGCAAGGCGCTCTGACGTGGCACCCGTCACCGCCGCCGTACCCGAAAGGAACCCATCATGACCACGACGACCCTCACCCGAGCCGACGTGCTCGTCGACCCCGATGAGCTCGAGGCGCTGCTCGCCTCGGAGGCGCCGCCGCTGCTGCTCGACGTGCGCTGGCGCCTCGACCGCCCCGACGGGCGACCCGAGTTCCTCGCCGGGCACCTGCCCGGCGCCGTCTACGTCGACCTCGACCACGAGCTCGCCCGGCATGGCGACCCGCTCGACGGGCGGCATCCGCTGCCGCCGGTCGAGGCGCTGCAGGCCGCCGCCCGGGAGTGGGGCCTGCGCGAGGGCCAGTCGGTCGTCGTCTACGACGACCTCAAGAACCTGTCGTCGGCGCGAGCCTGGTGGCTGCTGCGGTACGCGGGGGTCGCAGACGTGCGGCTCCTCGACGGGTCGCTGCGCGGATGGACCGGTTCGGGCCGCGCGCTCGAGGCGGGCGAGGTCGTGCCGCAAACCGGTGACGTCGTGCTCGAATACGGGCACCTGCCCGTGCTCTCGATCGATGAGGTCGCCCAGTACCCGGCGTCCGGAACCGTGCTCGATGCGCGCGCGCCGGAGCGCTACCGCGGCGAGACGGAGCCGATCGACCCCCGTGCCGGACACATCCCCGGCGCGCTCAGTGCGCCGGCGACGGAGAACGTCGACACGCAGGGCCGCTTCCTCGCAGGAGACGTGTTGCGGTCGCGCTTCGAGGCACTCGGCGTGCGGTCGGATGCCCCGGTCGCCGCGTACTGCGGTTCGGGCGTCACGGCGGCAGCCGAGGCGGTCGCCCTCACCCTCGCGGGCTACGAGCCGGTGATCTACCCGGGGTCGTGGTCGCAGTGGTCCAACCACCTCGACCGGCCCATCGCAACCGGATCGGAGGCCGGATCATGACCACCAAGCCCCTTGACGTCGTCGCCGTCGTCGGCAGCCTGCACGCGCCATCGAAGACCGCGGCGCTCATCGATGCGATCGTCGATCGTCTCGGCACGCAGCTGCCGGTCGATGTGCACGTCATCCGGCTGGCCGAGGTCGGGCCGGCGTTCGCCGGCACGCTGCGGCGTGATCAGCTGCCCGAGTCGGTCGAGCTCGAGCTGCGTGCGATCGAGCGCGCCGACCTGCTCGTGGTCGCGACGCCCGTCTACCGCGCATCGTTCACCGGGCTCTTCAAGCACCTGTTCGACTTCGTCGAGCAGTACGCGCTCGTCGACACCCCGGTGCTGCTCGCGGCCACGGGCGGCAGTGAGCGGCACGCGCTCATCCTCGAGCACCAGCTTCGACCGCTGTTCGGGTTCTTCCAGGCGGTCACGCTGCCGCTCGGCGTCTACGCGCACGACAGCGACTTCGTCGACTATCGGGTGGCGTCGCCGCTGCTGTTCGAGCGCATCGACAATGCGATCCGCCGCGGCCTGCCGCTCATCCGCTCCTCCTTGGCCGAGCAGGCGAGGATCGAGCGCACGCTGGAGGCCGGGACGGAGCCGGTGGTCGAGCCGGCGCAGGTGCTCGCGGGGGCGCAGCCGGTGCGGCTCTATACCTGATGCCGGGTCGCGGCGTATGACGGCTCAGGATTCCGTCTCCTCGTTCGTTGCGACCGGACGGTTCGCCGAGGCGATCGAGCGTTGAGCCTGCTCGGGCAGCGACCGGCGCCAGTTAGCCGGACTCGTCGGGCCCATCGAGCTCGCCGAGTTCCTCCAGCAGGCGCAGGCCACGCTTCGCCCATGCGATCTCCTGATCGGCGCGAGCCACCTGGCCCTCGTAGGCGAACACCTTGAAGCGACTGATCCGCTCCCATTGGTCTTCGGGATTGGCGGCGAGGCGGCGCGCAAGGGTGCGACTCGTGCGATTCTCGATCGCCGCGATCTGCTCGAGGGCCTGTGCGCGCTGGTCGCGGAAGTGCTCGATATGGGCGCGAAGCTGGGTTGCTGCGGCGCCCGGTGCGGCCCACTCGAAGTAGGCCGCCCGCAAGTGCGCGGCATCCCGCTCCCTCACGTAGCCCTCGGGTTCGTTCTGCCAGTGCCGAAGGGCCCGCTCGCCATCGGGGGTGATCGAGTACTCGGTCTTGGTGGCCCCGCGGGAGCCCCACGGCACGGGCCTGCTCGAGAGGAGCCCCTCGGAATGCATCCGCCGAAGCTCGGGATAGATCTGCGAGTCGGGCGCATGCCAGACATGACCCACCGAGGTGCTGAACTGCTTGACCACGTCGTAGCCCGTCATCGGGCCCGAGGAGAGTAGAGCAAGCAGGGCCGAACGGAGGCTCACTCGCGAGTCCTTTCTCGTCTCGGGCGCGGCGTTCTCACCAGCGTAGCCGCGGCATCCCCTTGCAAAATCACTATCGACATAGGTAGTGTATGCCCACATCAGCGAATACCTATCGAGATAGTTATTCGCGGCTCTTGGAAGAACTCAGCAGAGGATGCCCCATGACCACGTCAATGACGACGAGCACGACGACGAGCACGACGAACAGCACGACCGCCAAGCTGCTGTCCTACCCACTCGACGCGTGGTATCCCACGGCGTGGGACCACGAGATCACGAGCAAGGGCATCATCTCGCGCACCATTGCCGGACGTCCGCTCGCGCTCTACCGCACCCAAGACGGCCACCCCGTCGCCCTCGCCGACGCGTGTTGGCACCGGCTCGCCCCGCTGTCCCAGGGAAAGCTCGTGGGGCGCGACGAGATCCAGTGCCCCTACCACGGCCTGCGCTACAACGCCGCGGGGCGATGCACGGCGATGCCTGCGCAGGAGACGCTGAACCCGTCGGCCACCGTGGCCTCCTACCCGGTGTCGGAGCGCTACCGCTACGTGTGGGTCTGGCTGGGCGACCCGACTCTGGCCGACCCGGCGCTCCTGCCCGACATGCACCAGCTGGAGAGCGACGAGTGGGCGGGTGACGGGGAGACGATCCACGCACCCTGCAACTACCAGCTCGTGCTCGACAACCTCATGGATCTCACCCACGAGGAGTTCGTGCATTCGTCGAGCATCGGTCAGGAGGAGCTCAGCGAGTCCGAGTTCGAGGTCACCCACGACGAGAACACCGTCACCGTGACCCGCTGGATGCGCAACATCGACGCCCCGCCGTTCTGGCTCAAGAACATGCGCGACAAGTTCCCCGGCTTCGAGGGCAAGGTCGATCGCTGGCAGATCATCCACTACACGTTCCCGTCGACGATCTGCATCGACGTGGGCGTCGCGGAGGCGGGAACCGGCGCACCGGGGGGCGATCGATCGCGCGGGGTCAACGGCTACGTCATGAACACGATCTCTCCGGAGACGGATCGCTCCTGCCACTACTTCTGGGCGTTCATGCGCAACTACCGACTGGAGAGCCAGCTCATCACCACGCAGCTGCGCAACGGAGTGCACGGCGTGTTCGGCGAGGACGAGGCCATGCTGCAGGCACAGCAGGCGGCGATCGACGCCAACCCCGACCATGAGTTCTACAACCTGAACATCGACATGGGCGGGATGTGGGTGCGCCGGCTCCTCGAACGCGCGCTCGAGGCGGAGGGCCGCTCCATCGCCGCTCCCGCCCCGGCGGCCTCCTCGAAGGCTTGAGGCGCGCTCGTGATCACCTCCCGAGACGACGTGTGGCAGAAGGCCGACGTCATCGCCGTCAACGATGTCGCCGATCGCATCCGGCGGATCGTGCTGCGGCCCGAGCTGCCGCGGCCCGCGCTTCCGGGCGAGCACATCGATGTGCTCGCCACAGTGAACGGCGAGCAGCAGGTGCGTTCCTACTCCGTCGTGGAGGCGCCGGAGAACGGCGGCCACCTCGTCATCACGGTGTTCCGTACCCCCGACTCCCGCGGCGGATCTGAGTTCATGCACTCGCTCGAGCAGGGGCAGGTGCTGAGGATCACGAAGCCGCTCCAGAACTTCCCCCTTCGTGTCGGGGCGCCCTACTACGTGCTGCTGGCCGGTGGAATCGGCATCACGGCGATCGCCGGCATGGCCGCGCTGCTCCGCCGGCTCGGCGCACACTACCGACTCGTGTACGTCGCCCGCTCTCGCGCGGCGATGGCGTATCTCGACGACCTGGCCGCCGTGCACGGGGATCGGTTCGAGGCGCATATCGACGACGAGGGCGGCTCCCTTGACGTGCAGGCCCTCGTTGCCGGCGTGCCCGCGCACACCGAGCTCTACATGTGCGGCCCCATCCGGCTGATGGACGCGGTGCGCCGGACCTGGGCCGACCGCGGGCTCGACCGCACCAGTCTGCGCTATGAGACCTTCGGCAACAGCGGTTGGTTCGACGCAGAACCGTTCGTGGTCCGCATCCCGCGGTTGGGTGTCGAGGCCGCCGTCGGTTCGGGTGAGTCGATGCTCGAAGCGCTCGAGCGCGAGGGCGTCGACATGATGTCGGATTGCCGCAAGGGCGAGTGCGGGCTCTGCCAGGTCAAGGTTCTCAGCCTCGCCGGCCGGATCGACCACCGCGACGTGTTCTACTCGGATCGGCAGAAGGCCTCCGACTCGTCGATGTGCTGCTGCGTCTCGCGGGCCGTCGCAGCCGCGCCGCCGACGACCTCCGGCGAGCGCCCGGCCGTGCTCACCATCGAAGTCCCCTGAGCTGCCTGTAAGACGACGTAGTCTCGTCGGTATGCGCGACGACCCGTTCGTTACCCACCGAGGACTGCTCTTCACGGTCGCCTACGAGATGCTCGGCTCCGCCGCCGACGCCGAGGACGTGCTGCAGGAGTCCTGGCTGCGGTGGGCCGACATCGACCAGGCGCACGTGCAGGAGCCGCGCGCATACCTCGTGCGGATCGTCACCCGGCAGGCACTCAATCATCTGCGCACGATCTCGCGCCGCCGTGAGGACTACGTGGGGGAGTGGCTGCCCGAGCCGCTCTTGACCAGTCCGGATGTCGCCGACGACGTCGAGCTCGCTGAAAGTCTCTCCATGGCGATGCTCACCGTGCTCGAGACGCTCGGCCCCATCGAGCGCGCCGTCTTCGTGCTGCGGGAGGTGTTCGATCTGCCGTACGACGAGATCGCTGAGGCGGTCGACAAGACACCGGCCGCGGTGCGGCAGATCGCCCATCGCGCGAAGGATCACGTGGCGGCGCGCCGTCCCCGCGTTCGGGTGGACGCGATCGAGCAGGAGCAGGTGGTCGAGCGCTTCCTCGCCGCGCTCAACACCGGTGACCTGCAGGGACTCATGGACGTGCTCGCGCCCGACATCGTGGCAGTCGCCGACGGTGGCGGGCAGGTTCGCGGGGCTGCCCGCCGGCCGATCGTCGGCGCCGAGAAGTTGGTGGCCTACATCCTGGGCGGCATCGCGAAGTTCGACGCGCGGGTCGTGGCCACGCCGGCGTGGGTGAACGGCGCGCCCGGCGCTCGAGTCGAGGTCGACGGGAAGCTCGCCGGCGCGATGAGCGTGACCATCGAGAACGGACGGATCACCCGGCTCTACACGGTCGCGAACCCGCACAAACTGGCATGGCTCGACGCCGAGGCGGCACTCGCTCGGTGAGAATGAAACCCGACGCGAGGGGGTTCGACATGGGTGATCAGGCGACCGATTCGACGATGGATGCCGCGACGCCCGCGGGCGTGGCCGGCGACCGCGACATCGCACGCTGGCGGCTGCATTCGCAACTGCTCGCCGCCCCGGTCGCGAGCGCCGAGCACGTGGTGTCCTCGCTCCTGGCCGTGCAGGCGGAGAACCCCTCGCAGTCGGCGTGGGCGGTCGCCACGCGCACCACGACTCCCCGGCAAGACGACCTGGCCGGGGAGATCGCGAGCGGCCGCGTGCTGCGGACCCACGTCTTGCGACCGACCTGGCACTACGTCCACGCGGATGACGCGCGATGGCTGATCGAGCTCACCGCGCCGAGGGTGCTGCCGGTCATCGACCAGCAGATACGGCCGCTCGCCGACGAGCTGGCGCGCCTCATCGATTCGGTGACGTCGATTCTCGCTGAGACCCCCGACCGCACGCGCAACGACCTCGCGGGCGAACTGGGCGAGAACGGGCCGGCGCTCACGGGCCAGCAGCTGATGCTGCTGATGGCGCATCTCGAGTTGCACGCCCTCGTGTGCAGTGGCGTGCCGCGCGACGGAGAGCACACGTACGCGCTCTTCGCAGATCGGGTGCCCGCCCCGAGGCAGCTCGACCGCGACGAGTCCCTCGCCGAGCTCGCCCTGCGGTACTTCACCTCCCACGGCCCAGCCACCGAGCGCGACCTCGCCTACTGGGCCACGCTCACCCTGACCGACGTTCGCCGCGGCCTCGCAGCCGCCGCCGATCGGCTCGGATCCTTCGAGCACGACGGCCGCACGTTCTGGCACGCGCCCGGCGACGCCCCGGATGCCACCGCGCCGGCGGGCCACCTGTTGCAGGTGCTCGACGAGATGTACCGGGGGTATCAGGACTCGCGCTGGATGCTCGAAGCTGAGCAGGTCATGCCGCGTGCGCGCGAAGCTGCGGCCGGGATGGCCCTGGTCGACGCCCAGATCGTCGCCGGCATGCGACGCGCGGTCGGCCCGAAGGCGGTCACGTTCGCGCTCCTGCCGTTCCGCGAGCTGCACGCGCGAGTTCGAGTCGATCCGCGACGCCGCCGCGCGGTACGCCGGCTACCTCGGCCTCGAACCGCGAGTCGAGGTCGTCGACGGATGACCCGGGCCTACGTCTCCTTGGTCGGACGGATGACGCGGCGCGCGACGTTCTCGGCCGCATCGGCGGGCACGTCCTCGGTGATCCACGGGCCGGTGCCCTCGCTGGGATCGATGATGCCCTCCTCGAGCCAGGTGTAGCTGCCGTCGAGCACCCGTGCGGCGAGGCGCTCGTCGGCGGCATCCGTGTTGTGCCACAGCGCGTCGAGCAGTCGCTCGATGCGGAGACGGGACTGCTCGGCGAACGTGTCGGCGAGCTGGTGCGCGGCCTTGCCCTGCTCGGGCGTGTCGGCGGCGATCATCTCCGCACGCACGCACGACGCCGAAATGGCGAACAGCTCGGCGCCGATGTCGACGACGCGGGCGAGGAACCCCTGCTTGCGTTCCAGGCCGCCCTGCCAGCGAGCCATGCCGTAGAAGGTCGCGCGCGCGAGCTTGCGGCTCGTGCGTTCGACGTAGCGCAGATGCGGCGCGAGTGCGCCGAACTCGTCGTACGCCGTGGGCAGATCGCCCTTGCCGGCGACCAGCTGCGGCAGCCAGCGGGCATAGAACCCGCTGGCTGAGGCGGCGGCCTTCATCCGGCGGGCCAGGTCGAGGTGCGGGTCGATCACGTCGCCCGCGGCCTTGAGGTGCGCGTCGACGGCCTCGCGCGCGATCAGCAGGCGCATGATCTCCGTCGAGCCCTCGAAGATCCGGTTGATGCGCATGTCGCGCAGCACCTGCTCGGCGCCGACCGCACGTTCGCCGCGGGCAGCGAGCGACGCCGCCGTCTCGAACCCGCGTCCGCCGCGGATCTGCACGAGCTCGTCGGCGATGCGCCATCCCATCTCGGAGGCCCACATCTTGGTGAGCGCGGCCTCGATGCGGATGTCCTTGCGGTCCTCGTCGGCGAGGATGCCCGACAGGTCGACGACCGCCTCGAGCGCGAAGGTCGTCGCCGCGATGAACGCGACCTTGTGCGCGACCGCGGCGTGCTCGCCGACGGGTCGGCCCCACTGAACGCGTGCCTTCGACCACTCGCGTGCGATCTTCAGGCTCCACTTGCCGACGCCGGCGCAGAGGGCCGGGATCGCCAGCCGGCCGGCGTTGAGGGTGGTGAGTGCGATCTTGAGACCCTCACCCTCGCGGCCGATCAGGTTCTCACTCGGCACGCGCACGTTCCGCAGCGAGGTCAGTCCGTTCTCGATTCCGCGCAACCCCATGAAGGCGTTGCGACGATGCACGGTGATGCCGGGGGAGTCGGCCTCGACGACGAACGCGCTGATCCCGCCGCGGTGCCCGTCGGACTTCGGCACGCGCGCCATCACGACGAGCAGTTCGGCGACCACCCCATTCGTAGTCCACAGCTTGGTGCCGTCGAGCACATACGCGGTGCCATCCTCGGTCGGCACGGCGGTGGCTCGCAGCCGGGCCGGGTCGGAACCGACCTCCGGCTCGGTCAGCAGGAAGGCGCTGATGGCGCCCTTCGCGCAGCGCGGCAGGTACTGCCGCTTCTGCTCGTCGGTGCCGGCGAGCATGAGCGGTTCAGGCAGGCCGACGGACTGATGCGCAGAGAGCAGCGCACCGATACTGGCGTTCACCGACCCGATCATCACGAGCGCGCGGTTGTAGTAGTGCTGTCCCAGCCCGAGGCCGCCGTGCTCGACCGGGATCTTCATCCCGAAGGCACCGATCTCGGCGAGTCCCTCGAAGACCTCGTCGGGGATGCGCGCCTCGCGCTCGATTCGCGCGCTGTCGACGGTTCGCAGGAACGACTCGAGGGCGGCGAGGAATCGCTCGCCGCCCTCGCGGCGCTCGGGTGCAGGTCGGGGGTGCGGGTGGATCAGCGACAGGTCGAACTGCCCCAGGTAGAGGCCCTTGGCGAAGCTCGGCTTTCGCCACTCCGTTTCGCGCGCGGCCTCGGCGACGGCGCGCGACTGCTGCTCGTCGACGTGCTCGACAGGCGGGATGGTGGACTCACGGATGCTGCTCACGCGAACCTCCTCGTTGAGGCCAATCTACGCCCAGGTGACGTTCTGGCGATCGGGGTTGCGGGGGATGTCGCGATGCCGCTCTCAGCACTTCACCGCGACGCCAGATGATCCTCGATCACCGCATCGATCGTTCGCCGGGCCTTGCGCGCCTCGGTTTCGGGGGAGTGCGAGCCGGCCATGCCGGCGGCCACGATGAGCGCCTTCCAGATCGCCCAGCCACGCGCCCGCGCCCACGTGTCGGCGTCGAGCCTTCGATGCTCCCGGAACGCCTCGCGGGCTTCGCCACGGAACGTCGTGAGTCCGATGACGAGGTCGCACGCAGGGTCGCCGATGCCCGACGTTCCGAAGTCGATGACGGCGGCGAGCCGTCGGCCGTCGACGAGGAGATTGCCCTCGCTGACGTCACCGTGGAACCACACGGGCTCCGCCTGCCATCGGGTCGAGAGCGCGGCGTCCCAGACTTCGCCCACGAGGGCGGCATCGATCGTGTCGCCGAGGGCCTCGATCGCCTGGCGGGTCTGCGCGTCGTAGACGGCCGGTGAGTCGCCGCGAGAGAAGTTGTGAGCGCCCGGGAGCGGGCCGCCTGAGGCATCCGCTCGCTGCAGTTCGTCGAGGAAGTCGCCGAGATCGGCGGCGAACGTCGCGTCGTGGGCGATGAGGTCGGCGGATGCCGCGTGGCCGGGCAACCACCGGTACACCGACCACGGGAACGGGAAACGCTCGGACGCCTGCCCGATGCCGACCGGCTCCGGCACCGGCACGCGCAGCTGCGGCGCCAGGATGGGCAACCAGCGCTGCTCCTTCTCGACTTGGAGCACATAGCCCTCAGTGCTCGGCAGACGCACGCTCAACTCGTCGCCGAGCCGGAACGTGCGGTTGTCCCATCCGCCGGGCAGCACCTGGGTGATGGGGAGGTGGCTCCACTGGGGGAACTGGTCGGCGACGAGCGCGGTGACCAGTTCCACATCGATGGTCGCGGCGGCATCCATCCGCCCATCCTTCGGCATCTGCGCGCGGGATGGCAAACCGCCGTTGGGCTCAGCGCTCGAGCTCGACGAGCAGCGCGTTGCCGGCAGCGTCGCGCGCCACCGCTTGGCCGAGTCGCGCCGCGGCCTGGCGATAGGTGCCGGTGCCGAGCACCTCGGTGACGGCCCGGGCGACCCTTCGAGCCGATGCGCGGCGTGACACCGCGACGCCGACTCCTCGGGCCGTGACCCGAGCGGCGTTGTCGGCCTGGTCGCGGCCGTGATGGAGGACGACGAGCGGGAGTCCCGCCGCGAGGGCCTTGATCACGGTGCCGTGGCCGCCGTGCGTGACGACGAGGCCGGCGTGGCGCATCACCTCGTGATGCGGCGCGGACGCGACCACCGAGACGTTCGCAGTTGCCCGGATCGCGTCGGGGTCGACTGCGGGCCCCGTGGTCACGAGGCCTCGCACGGGCAGGCTCCCGAGCGCGTCGGCGATCCGCTGCAGGCACGCCACGTGGTTCTGGAACGTCGAGGTCATCGCGACCAGCACGAGCGGCCCTTCACCAGCGGGCGGGGTCCAGGCCTCGTCGGCCGCCCATGCCGGATCATCGAGGATCGGCCCCACGTAGCGGGCGTTCTCCGGCAGTTCGGCCGGGAAATCGAAGCCCGCGGAAGTCAGCACGAGCTGGCGACTCGCGTGCTGCATCTGGCTCCACGTCGTCGGGACCGGGTCGAGGTGGTGCTCGGCGCGGAGGGCGTTGATCCGTGCGAGCGCGTACCGGTCGATCAGCCGAGTGCTCGCGGTCGTCACGATCCGATCGCGCAATCGCCCGAGCGGCCCGCGCGCGGGCGACATCCCGGCGCCGATCGGCGGCATGCCCTGCGCGGGCAGCGTGTAGATGTTCGGGATCAGGATGTCGAACGGGAGCCCGCGCGCCTCGGCCGCGATCATGGCGCCGATGGCGAAGCCGGAGGTCACCACGAGGTCGGGCTGCGTCGCGTCGATTGCCGCGGTCGTGTCATCCGTCTGGCCCGGAGCCGGTCCGACCATCATGTGATCGACCATGCCACGCGCGAGGCTCGTCGGGGTGCGCAGCTCCCAATCGCGGAACTCGCCGGCGCTCGCCGTCCAGGGTAGGAACACCGCCCCGGTGCGGCGCACCTGGTCGGCCATCGACTCGTCGGCGAGGACCGTGACGGGTGGCCCCGGTCGACGACTCGGCGGACGACTCCGAGCTCTGGGGGAACGGTGCCGCCGGCGTCGGTGAGCGCGAACAGGTAGGTGCGAGGGGTGCTGGTCGTGCTCACGATGACCTTCTCCGGCCTCAGTCGGCGAAGCGGATCGAGTCGACGATCTCGCTCATGACGGACGGAGCCCGTCCAACCTGAATCCGGCTCATGATTGAGAGTACGGCAGCGGCGTGCTTCGCGGGAAGGATACATGCATTCCGCTCGCACGCGACGCCGGTCGGCCGGATCAGGAGGCGCGGCGCCTCGTCGTGCGTCCGAGGTCGGCACCGGCGCGGCGCGCGGCATCGAGCGCCGACCTGCGGCCAACCTCGGCATCGGCGGTGGCGAGATTCGGACGGAAGCCGATCGACGAGACATCCGTGATTCCGGTCCAGCGCAGCCAGTCCTCGAAGTAGGGCTGCTGGAAGTCGCTCCCGAACGCGGCGGGCCGGCCGTCGCCGTACACCGCGCTCGTGTACACGACCGTCGCGCGGCGGCCGCCGAGCAGGCCGGCGTATCCGGTCTCAGGATCGAAGTCGAACACCATGCCGGGTTGGCTGACGACGTCGATGAACTGCTTGGCGATGTACGGGATGCCGTGGTTCCACATCGGCAGGCTGAACAGGTAGAGGTCCGCCGCCGCGAAGCGCTCGAAGGCGAGTCGGGCGCGATGCCAGGCGGTCTCCTGCAGCCCGGCCGGCTGCTCACCGGCGAAGACCTGCATCTTCGCGCCGGCGCCGTCGGGGCCGAAGTCGGGAAGCGAGCCGTCCCACAGGTTCCATTCGTTGACGGATGCCTCTGGGTGCGCTTCCCGGAATGCCGCGACGAACTCGTGGGCGATCGCACGTGATTCGGATGCCTCGCCACGAGGTGACGCGGAGATGTGCAGCAGGGTGGTCATGAGTCCAGCCTTTCTTGTGTGCGGACGCACATAAATTGATGAGACTGGACGGTACCATGTACGTGCGCACGCACACAAATGGGCTAGGCTGGCAACATGTCGACGCCGAGTGATGCCGAACGCACGTGGGAGGCGATGCTGCGCCTGCACGCCGCGCTGCTTCCGCGACTCGATCGCGTCGTCGCCCGAGAAGAGAGGGATGCCGCTGAGCTGGTACGACGTGCTGCTCGAACTGCGCGACGCAGGTGGCCGACTCACCATGGGGCAGCTCTCCGAGCGGGTGGTGCTCAGTCGCACGCGCGTGAGCCGGCTCGTCGATGAGCTCGTCGACGCGGGCTTCGTGGCCCGAGAGCCGAATCCCGACGACCGCCGCTCGGCATTCGCCGTGTTGACGGCCGACGGGCGGCGCAGGTTCCTCGCCGCTGCTCGGGTCTACCTGCCGGCCATCGATCGGGAGTTCGCGAAGGTCGATGCCGGGCGCCTCGCCGACGTCGCCGATGGGCTCGAGGCGTTGCTCGAAATCGTGACGGACGACCCGTCCTCCGGCAGCCGTCGGCGCTGACCCCGACGGCTACGTCGACCGTCAGTCGTCAGGCGTTCTCGAGCTCGGCGATCACGATCTTCTTCTGGCCCATCATCACCTGGATCTGTTCGGGCCGGCGGGTCAGCTCACCCATGTTCGCGGGGATCACCTGCCAGCTGACCCCGAACCGGTCCTTGCACCAGCCACACTGTTCCGACTCGGGCACGTGCGAGAGCGCCGCCCAGTACCGGTCGATCTCGTCCTGGTCTTCGCATGACACGATGAATGAGATCGCCTCGCTGAACGTGAAGAGCGGCCCGCCGTCGAGGCAGACGAAGTCGACCCCGTTCAGCGTGAACTGGCCGTTGATCACCTTGCCCGACATCCCGGCGAAGTGCTCGTCGAGCGATTCGTCGGGATACTCGTCGATTCGATTGATGCGGGAGTTCGGGAAGACGTCGACGTAGTACTCCATCGCCTCGCGCGCCTGGTCGTCGAACCACAGGCACGGCTGGATGGGTGAGAGCTCGGCCATGGAACCTCCTTGTTCGGCCCGTTCTTCGCCGCCTACGCTACGCGGATGCGCCGTCGGCGGCGAGGCTCCAATCAGGCGAACCAGCCCGTCGGTCCGACCACCGCGCCCATCCGAGGCACGTACTGTTCGAAGTACACCCGTGAGATGAGCTCGCGCCGACTGCGCACGCCCGCTTTGTCGAAGACGGACTTGAGGTGGTCCTGCACGGTGTAGGCAGAGACGTGCAGCGTCGCGGCGATGTCCTTCGTGTCGACCCCCTGCAGCACCAGACAGGTGACGTCGCGCTCGCGCGGCGTCAGCCCGAACGCCGCGACCACGAGGGCGACGATCTCCGGCGGCCGGGCCTCCTCGATCGTCACCACGACGTCGCCGACGGAACCGTCGGCACCACGCAGCGGCGAGGCGTGCAACAGCAGCCAGATGCCGGATCCCGTGCGCACCCGCGCCCGCGGCAGCCCGGCACCGGGCATGGTCAGCGTGCGACGTGCGGCACCCACGAGGGACGTCACGAGGGTCAGCGGATCGCTGCCGTGGGCGTCGCCCTGCAGTTCGGCGAGCCGCTCGTCGGCTCCGACGCTGATCTGCGAGATCCGGTCATGCGCGTCGACGATGACGACGGCCGGGCCGGCGACATCGGGATCGGCAGGGTGGCCGATCGCGAGCCGCGCGAGCATGCCCGAGCGCACGCCCCGGGCGAACGACTCCGACAGCGTGCCGAGGAACTCGACCTCATCGGCGGCGAAGCTCGGGTCGTCGCCGCCGCGGAAGAGCGCGAGTCCTCCCCACACGCGCGAGCCGTCGCGGAACATCAACCTGGCCTCGTCGGCGAAGCCGTAGAACGGCAGCATGAGCCGGGTCATCCGTTCAGATCGCTCGATCTCTCCCGACGTCGTCTCGTGCATCCCGATCGCGCGAAGCTCCGTGGCCGCGAGCGAACGGTACGACGTCGGCTCATCCGATCCGTACTCGATGATGCCGAAGAGCTGATCGTGATCGTTGACCGACTCGAGTGCGCCGTACTTGCGGGCGCTCGTGAGCATCATGCTGGCCGGGTCGTGCGTGCTGACGCACGCACCCACCCACGGCACGGCGCGCTGCACCGAGGCCGTCGCCTCGGCCAGGAAGTCATCGAGGGTGAGTCCGCCGCGCGACAGCACGTCGACGTCGCCCTGCACGCGGGCCTCGGTCAGACGGAGTTTCACAGCATCAGTATGCTCTCGACCTGCCCATCGCCTCTATCCCAGATCACTGGGAAGTGCAAGGCCAGATCACCGGGAGTCTGAACACTGCAGCCGCTCGGGATACCGCCGAGGGGTGACCGGCCCGCAGTCTGTCCGACGTGACCATCACGATCGACAGCGAGCCCATCGACGAACGCGGATACCTCGTGCACGCCGAAGACGCCACGGCACAACTGTGCCTCGCCCTCGTTCACCTCGAGACCGAGCTCGATGAACGGGGGCTCGGCTTGTCGGCCGTCTCCCGGCTCCGCGTGCTCGTGCTCGACGGGGCCGACGCGGCCGAGCTCGTCGACGTCGTAGCCGAGCGGCTCGACGGCTCGACGGCACCGGCGATCAGTTGCATCGAAGTCGAGCGACTCGGCGTCGACGGCATGCTCGTCGCGATCTCCGCCGACGTGGCGGTCCATACCCGAACCACTCATTGGAAGAAGGACTCTCACATGCATCCGTCGCTCACCGAGACACCGGCGCTCCGCGCTGCCGGCACGGTATTCCTGCCCGGCGACCCTGGCTACGATGACGCCCGCACCCCATGGAACCTCGCCGTGACCCAGCTTCCCGCCGCGGTCGCAGTCCCGCAGTCGATCGAGGAGGTCGTCCGCGTCGTGACCGCCGCGGTCGGGCTCGGCCTGCGCATCGCGCCGCAGAGCAGCGGGCACGGTGCCGCGCCGCTCGGCGCCCAGCCCCTCGACGACGTGCTGCTGCTCCGGCTCCACGAGCTGACCGGCGTCTCGGTCGATCCTGAGCGGCGGATCGCCCGGGTGCTCGGCGGCACGCTCTGGCGCGACGTCATCGCCGCCACGGCGCCGCACGGGCTCACCGCCCTGCACGGCAGCACGGGCGATGTCGCGGTCGTGGGCTACCTCCTCGGCGGCGGGCTCTCGTTCTACGGCCGCCGGCACGGACTCGCGTGCTCCCACTTGCGTGCGGTCGAGCTCGTGACCGCCGATGGCACGCTCATCCGCGCGAGCGCCGACGAGCACCCCGACCTGTTCTGGGCGCTCCGGGGCGGCAGCGGCAGCTTCGGCGCCGTCGTCGCGCTCGAGATCGACCTGCTCCCGTATGCCGACGTGTTCGCCGGCATGCTGCTGTGGGACCTCTCCCGCGCCGACGAGGTGACCCGAGCCTGGAGCGCCTGGACGGCGGGCCTCCCCGACTCGGTCACCACCTCGCTCCGCCTCATGCGCTTCCCGCCGATTCCCGAGCTGCCGCCGTTCCTGAGCGGCCGCAGCCTCGTCGTCATCGACGGAGCCGTGCTCGAAGACGACGCGCGGGCCGCCGAGCTGCTCGCCCCGCTCCGCGCGCTCCGCCCCGAGGTCGACACGTTCGCCCGCATCGCCGCGCCGGGGCTGCTCGCAGTGCACATGGACCCGCCCGGTCCGACTGCTGCCGTGGCCAACCACGCCCTGATGGCCGAGCTCCCGGATGCCGCGATCGACGCGTTCCTGGCGGTCGCCGGGCCCGGGGTGCAGATTCCGCTCATGTTCGCCGAGCTGCGCCATCTCGGCGGTGCCCTGGCCGTGCCGCACGACGGCGCGCTCGACCGCCTCGACGCGGCATACGCGCTGTTCGCCGTGGCGCCGGCGCCGACTCCCGAACTGGTGGCGGCCGGCACCGAGGCTGTCGATGCCGTGGTCGCGGCGCTCGGTGCATGGGCCTCTCCGCGGACCTTCCTCAATTTCGCCGAGCACACGATCGACGTCGCGACCGCCTTCGACCCCGAGTCGTGGGCGAGGCTCGGGCGCGTGCGTCGGTCGGTCGACCCAGACGGCGTCTGGACGGCTGCCCACCCGGTCGGCGCAGCGTGATTCGCCGATCGACACGATCCGCCTGAACCGCCTCAAACCACCCGAAACACCTCAACACCCGAGACACCCCAACCACCCGAAAAAAGGAGCACCATATGAACACCCGACGCACCATCGTCGCCGCCGGCCTGCTGGCCGCGCTCGCGATCGGCGGCACCGCACTGCCGGCCGCTGCGGCGCCCGACGAACAGGCCCGGCCGGGGCGCGCCGCGCAATCGGCCCTCCTCGCCGAGGTCCGCGCCGCCACCGCTCGCTTCCACGACGTGGAGGTTGCGATCGCCGAGGGCTATCAGAGCACCCACGAGTGCGCGAGCAGCCCCGCCGGCGGCATGGGCATCCACTTCATCAATCCGGCCCTGATCGCACCGGGTGCCCCGGTCGACCCGACCAAGCCGTCGGTTCTGATGTACGGCCCGTCGCCCTCGGGCGGTCTCGAGCTCTGGGGCGTGGAGTTCTTCGAGCCCGACGTCGGCCAGCCCCGGCCGGTGCTCGGTGAGCAGGCATTCGACGGACCGATGCCCGGACACGACGCCGACATGCCGGTGCACTACGACCTGCATGTCTGGATCGGCAAGCACAACCCTGCCGGCATCTACACGCCGTTCAACCCGAGCGTCTCCTGCTGACCTGCTGACCTGCTGCCCCATGCCGCGCCGGCCGGTGCTGCAGCCTCGCGGCTGCGGCTCCGGTCGGCGCGGCTTGCGTGTACGGAGCGTGGACGCCGCTCCGTCCCGGATCGGCAGGGAAGCACGCCGGCAGCAGGAATACACCACGACGAGACCAACGACCGATTGACAAACGATAGAAATAGCGCGATCTTCGATATATGAAGCACATCCGTTGGCTCGTCATCCCGCTCAGGGTCCTCCTCGTCGTGGTCTTCGCCGGCTTGCTGCTGGCGCAGCTCTTCAGCTTGCCCGGACAGTTCTCGCACATGGCCGAGGAATCTCCCCGCTTGGGGTTCATCCCGTGGCTGCTGCTGGCCTTCTGGATCCTCGAGTTGCTGTGCGTTCAGATCGTGATCGTGTGCACGTGGAGGCTGCTCACTCTGGTCGGGGCGGATCGCATCTTCAGCGAGGAGGCCTTCGTCTGGGTCGACGCGATCCTGTGGGCGATGGCCACCGGATGGGTGCTCATTGCGGGTGTGTCCGCATACCTCGTCGGGTTCATCTACGTCACGCCCGAACTCCGTGATCCGGGGCTGCCGATCTTCCTGTTCGGCATGGTGCTGATCAGCGGAGTCGTGGTGCTGACGATGTTCGTGCTGCGCGCGCTGCTGCGGCAGGCGACCGTGCTGAAGACCGATCTGGAGGAAGTGATCTGATGCCGATCGTCGTGCGGATCGACGTCGAGCTCGCCAAGCGCAAGATGAGTGTGGGGGACTTCGCCGAGCGCATCGGACTCACGCCGGCCAACGTGGCGGTCTTGAAGAACGGCCGTGCGAAGGCGGTGCGATTCAGCACGCTCGACGCCATGTGCCGGGTCCTCGAGTGCCAGCCGGGTGATCTCCTCGAGTGGGTCGAGGAGGCCGATCCCGACCCGGCCGATCAGGGCGACCAGGGCGATCGGGCCCACGCCTGACGTTGCCCGGTCATCGCGGCCCACGCGCGAGACCGAAAGCGGACGCCGTTCTGGAGCGCGAACGACTCGACCGAGCCATTATTTTCAGCGTGGAAGTTTAGAAGCCAGCAGCTTTCCTGCGTTGTCAAGCAAAATGGGGGACTGACTCTTGTGAAGTCGAGCCATTGTCACTACGTTTCTTCCAACAAGGAAGTTAATCGGAGGACCCAATGGTGGCAACGAAGCCAGCACGGCGCAGTGACCTCAGGTCGGCGATGCCAGCCCGGCGCAGCGACTTCACGTCAACGAAGCCAGCACGGCGCAGTGATTTCAGATCGGCGATGCTCTTCCTCATACCCGCCCTCATCGGGTTCCTCGCGTTCTTCGCGTGGCCCACGGTGCGTGGCGTGTACCTCAGCTTCACCGAGTTCAACCTCCTGCAGCCTCCAGAGTGGATCGGCCTCGACAATTACGTGGCGATCGCCGGTGACCCCGTCTTCTGGAACTCGCTCGTCGTGACCTCCGAGTACGTGCTCATCAACATCGGGGTGCAGACGGTCGCAGCACTCGTGCTCGCGGTTCTCCTCCAGCGATTCACCCGATCGATGGTCGTGCGCGGAGTGGTGTTGCTGCCGTACCTGATCGCGAACGTCGTGGTCGCACTCGTCTGGTTCTGGCTGGCCGACTACAACCTCGGTCTGATCAACTCCACGCTCGATGCCGTGGGCTTCGATCGCGTCGGCTTCTTCGGCAACGAGGCGCTCGCGATGCCGACGATCGCCCTGATCAACGTGTGGCGTCACCTCGGGTACACGACGCTCCTCATCTTCGCCGGGCTGCAGGCCATCCCGCGCGACGTCTACGAGGCTGCCGAAGTGGACGGCGCCGGCGAGGCTCGCACGTTCTTCGGGATCACGCTGCCGCTGCTCCGGCCGGTGCTCGCCTTCGTGCTCGTCATCACGCTCGTGGGTGCGTTCCAGATCTTCGACACGATCGCGGTGACCACCGGGGGAGGGCCCGTCGACGCCACTCGAGCGATCACCTACTACATCTACGAACGGGCGTTCGGCCGGTTCGACTTCGGGTACGCCTCGGCGATGTCGGTCATCCTCATGATCATCCTCGGTGCTGTGGCCCTCATTCAGCTCCGCGTGCTTCGTGCCAACGACTCAGACCTGGAACGGTGATCATGTCGAACCTCACTCGCCTTCGCCCCGAAGACACGGATAGCTCCAGCGCCGAGGATCTCCCTCTCGTCACCGATGAGGGACCCCGCTCGACGTCGCGCGGCTCTCGCGCCGCCGCTCGGGCCGCCGCCTCCGATGAGGGATTCCGCACCTCGTCGCGCCGCTCACGGATCTTCGGCGGCATCGCCCTCGGCGTCGTCGTGGTCGGCACGCTCTTTCCGTTCTGGTGGATGATTCGCACCGCCTTCAGCACGAACAACGCGATGTTCTCCGATCCGCTGAGCCTGCTGCCGGTCGAGTTCACCCTCGGAGCATTCGAACGGGTACTCGGAATCGCCAGCACGAGCGATGCGCTCGCCGAGGGCGGATCGGGCGCCGATATCAATTTCGGCCTCTACCTGCTCAACTCGGTGATCGTCTGTGTGCTCATCACGGTCGGGCAGGTGGCGTTCTCGTCGGCAGCGGCCTATGCATTCGGAGTGCTGCGCTGGCGAGGCCGTGACACGGTGTTCGCGATCTTCCTCGTCGCCCTGCTCGTACCGGGAATCTTCACCCTGCTTCCGAACTTCATCCTCGTCAAGGAACTGGGCCTGCTGAACACCTTCATCGGTATCGCACTGCCCTCGATCTTCATGTCGCCGTTCGTCGTGTTCTTCCTTCGGCAGTTCTTCCTCGGGGTGAACCGGAGCATCCTCGAGGCCGCCGTCATCGACGGCGCGGGAACCTGGCGGATCTTCTACCGGATCGCCGCGCCACTGGTCGCGCCGCAGATCGTCACGATCGCGATCCTGCAGTTCATCTTCTACTGGAACGACTACCTCTGGCCCCTCCTGGTGGGCCAGTCCGAAGACACCAAACTCCTCACCGTCGGTCTCGGCATCTTCAAGTCGCAGACCCCGCAGGGCAGCCCCGACTGGGCCGGTCTCATGGCCGGTGCACTGCTGGCGGCCGTGCCGATCTTCATTCTCGTCGTCATCTTCGGTCGCCGAATCGTCGGCTCCATCCAGTCGTCCGGGGTCAAGTAGCGCGCTGCTCGCTGCGGCGACTCCCGACGGGGCACCATCGCCCTTCCCACCTCCACCAACCCTTCTCCACCCCCACCAAGGAAAGAAGCAGGACCATGAAGCGAATCACCATCGCCAGCACAGCCGCTGTCGGGATAGTTGCACTGCTCGCAGGGTGTTCAGCCGGAGCCCCGAGCGACGGCAAGGTGACCCTCAGCTACGGCCTCTGGGACGCCAACCAGCTGCCTGCCTACGAGCAGTGCGCCGCCGACTTCGAGAAGACGCAGGACGACATCAAGGTCAAGGTCGAGCAGGTCGGCTGGGACGAGTACTGGAACAAGATCACGACCGGGTTCGTGTCGGGTGAGAACTTCGACGTGTTCACGAGCCACGTCGCGTTCTACCCCGAGTTCCAGGCCAGCGGGCAGGTGCTGCCCCTCGACGACTACATCGCAGCAGACAAGCTCGACACGAGCATCTACCAAGACGGCCTCGTCGAGCTCTGGCAGGACCCCGATGGCGTGCAGTACGGCTTGCCCAAGGACTTCGACACCATCGCGCTGTTCTACAACTCCCAGTTCACCGACGCCGCGGGGTATACCGCTGACGACCTCGCTTCGCTGACTTGGAACCCCGAAGACGGAGGCACCTACGAGGACGTCATCGCACACCTCACCGTCGACGCCAATGGCGTGCGAGGCGACGAGCCCGGCTTCGACAAGAACAACGTCGCGACCTACGGGCTCTGGATGGAGGCGTCCGGCGGTGCCGACGGACAGACCCAGTGGTCGTTCCTGACCGCGTCGCTCGGCTGGAGCCAGACCGACGAGCCGTGGGCCGACTCGTACAACTACGACGCGCCGGAGTTCGCCGACACCATTTCGTGGTGGTACTCGCTCGTCGAGAAGGGCTACATGCCTTCGCTCGAGGCGCAGACCGGCATCGCCTGGGCCGACCAGCTCATCGCGGGGAAGGCGGCCCTCGTGCCGAACGGATCATGGATGACCGGTCACGTCTTCGGCGCCGCAAGCGACACGTTCACGCCGGCGCTCGCCTCCACCCCCGAGGGCCCGGATGGCAAGAGCTGGTCGATGTTCAACGGCCTTGCCGACAACATCGCCGCCACGACGAAGCACCCTGACGAAGCTTGGGAATGGGTGAAGTACCTGGGCTCCGCTGACTGCCAGGACGTCGTCGCCGACTCTGCCGTCGTGTTCCCCGCTATCAAGACCTCGACGGAGAAGGCTGTTGCCGCCTTCGAGGCCAAGGGCGTGGATGTTGCGGCATTCGCCGACCACGTGACTGACGGCACGACGGTGCTCTACCCGATCACCGACCACAAGTCCGATGTGAACGCCACGATGACCCCGGTCATGGAGTCGATCATGTCGGGCAAGTCGGGGACGGATGCACTCGTCGGCGCCAACGATCAGGTCAACGGCCTCTTCAAGTAGGTCTCATCAACCCGGTCGGCGTCAGGGGCAACGTGCCGCTGACGCCGACCACCGTATTCGGAGTGATCTTCACGTGGTTTCGCATCGCGATCAAATCGTCCTGTCCGCCCACGGCGTCCAGCTCGTCCTCGACTTGTCATCGGGTGCACCGGTGGTGCGCCACTGGGGTTCGCCCCTGGGCGACGTCGAGAGCGATGCGATTCGCCGGATGACGACGCCGCCGATCCCGCACAGCGCGATCGATGTGCCGCAGGATCCGGGCGTCATGCGTGAGCGGGGCAGGGCCTTCCACGGGCGTCCCGCGCTGAGCGGGAACCGGAACGGCCTCGACTGGGCGCCCCTGTTCCAGATCGTCGAGCATCACGCGTCGGAGACCGAGACGAGCATCCGGCTCCACGATGCCGAGGCATCCCTCACGATCGACCTGCGGTACCGAATCGAGCCCAGCGGAATCGTGCTCGTCGACCTCGCGGCCGCCAACGACGGCTCGGAGCCCTACCGGCTCGAGGAACTGACCACCTGGATGCCCCTGCCCGAACGCGCGGCGGAATCGCTCGACTTCACGGGCCGCTGGCTGAAAGAGCGACAGCCGCAGCGCCGGCCGATCGCGGTGGGCAGTTGGGTGCTCGAGTCCCGCGAGGGCCGCACGGGCCACGGGGCATCCGTCGTGCAATGCGCCATGACGAGCGGCGCCGGGTTCCTCAACGGAGAGGTCTGGGCGCTCGGGCTGCTCTGGAGCGGCGAGCACCGGCACCTCATCGAACGGGGAACCGACGGTCGCACGGCCATGGGCGCGGGCGAGCTCTTGCAGTCGGGGGAGATGGTGCTGGAACCCGGCGGTCGCTACGAGGCCCCGACAGTGGCGGCGGCCTACTCCGATGAAGGCCTCGACGGGCTCAGCTCCCGGTTCCACGAGTGGTTGCGTGCCCGGCCCGATCACCCCACGCGGGTTCGGCCGCGTCCGGTGACCCTCAACGTGTGGGAAGCGGTGTACTTCGATCACGACCTCGAACGGCTCAGTGCCCTCGTCGACGTGGCGGCCGAGGTCGGCGTCGAACGTTTCGTGCTGGACGACGGATGGTTCGGCGCTCGCCGCGACGACCGTGCGGGCCTCGGCGACTGGGTCGTCTCCGACGACGTCTGGCCTGATGGCCTCGGTCCGCTGATCGATCGCGTCACGGCCGCGGGAATGGAGTTCGGGCTGTGGTTCGAGGGCGAGATGGTCAACCCCGACTCCGACCTGTATCGGGCGCATCCCGAGTGGATCCTGCACGTTCCCGGTCGCACCCCGCCCACGGGTCGCAACCAGCAGGTGCTCGACCTGACGCACGACGGAGCCTACGAGCACGTGTTCGGGCAGGTCGACGCCCTGTTGTCGAAGCATCCGATCTCCTATATCAAGTGGGACCACAATCGCCCGCTCGTCGACCCGGCGCATCTCGGACGCCCCGCCGTGCACAACCAGACCCTGGCGATCTATCGGCTCTTCGACGAGCTGAAGTCGCGGCATCCGGGCCTCGAGATCGAATCGTGCGCCTCGGGAGGAGGCCGTGTCGACCTCGGCATGGCGATGCACGCGGATCGATTCTGGACCTCGGACTCGAACGATGCACTCGAGCGGCAGGGGATCCAGCGCTACTCGATGATCGCCATCCCGCCCGAGATGCTCGGCACGCACATCGGGCCGTCGACCTCCCACTCGTCGAGCCGCTCGCACTCGCTCTCGTTCCGGGCCGCAACGGCGCTCTTCGGCCACGCGGGCATCGAGTGGGACATCACCGAGACGACGAACGCGGAGCGGTCGCTCCTCGCGGAATGGGCGGCCTATTACAAGGCGAATCGTGAACTCCTGCACTCCGGTCGCGTGGTGCGAGTCGACCACAGCGACGACGCAGCACTTGTGCACGGCGTGGTGGCACAGGACCGTTCCGCGGCGATCTTCTGCTACGCGCAAATGGCGGCGGCGGGCGGTGTGCTGCCCTCGTCCGCACTCATTCCGGGTCTCGACCCCGAGTCCCGCTACCGCGTGCGTCGCATCGAGCCGGCAGGACGCGCCCCCGCGATGCAGCACGCCGATCCGATGTGGGTGGACGGGGTGATCACCACCGGGGCGGCGCTGGCCACGATCGGGCTGCGCCCGCCGATCCTGCATCCCGAGCAAGCTATTCTCATCGAGATAGTCCTTGTATAGGACAGACCCAGGGGGGTTGTCTGTTGTCCGACGCGGCACTGCGCGCTGAGAGTGCGATTTCCGGCCCGACGCTGGAACTCGCGCGTACCGTGCTGATCCACGGCCCGATCTCGCGCACCGACGTGATGCGACTGCTCGACATGTCGCCGCCGACGCTCACTCGCCTCGCGCGCGAGCTCACCGCTGGAGGGGTCTTCGTCGAAGACGCCGAGCCCGGCGGCGCTGTCGGCCGACCTCCGAAATTCCTCGATGTGCGCTGGGACAGCCGGCGCTACCTGGGAGTCAAGCTCACCGGAACCTCCGTCGTCGCGGTTTCGACCGACCTGCGGGCCACCGAGCTCGATCGGCGCGAGTATCTCTTTTCCGAGCAGTCCGTCGACGCGGTCTGCGATGTGGTGGTTCGGGCCCACGACGAGCTCTCGGCCGGGGCTGGTTTCGATGCCGTCGGAGTGAGCCTCGGCGGCACGGTCACGGATCGCCGCTTCGTCATCCGAGCGCCGTTCCTCGGCTGGCGTGACGTGGACCTGGGGCCCGAGCTCGAGCGCAGGCTCGGGGTGCCGACGGTGGTCGAGAACGACATCGTCGCCCTGACGGAGGCCCAGCATTGGTTCGGTGAGGGCCGCGGGCTCACCGACTTCGCGGTGATCACGATCGGCGCGGGCGTCGGCCACGGCTATGTCTGCGACGATCGCGTCGTGCGCTCCGACAAGGGCATCGGCCTCGCCGGGCACATCCGGCTCGATCCTCTCGGCGCGGTCTGCCCAGAGGGCCATCGCGGGTGCGCCACGGCCATGCTGACCATTCCCAGCCTCTGCGCACAGGCATCCGTCGCGTTCGGGCGTGGCGTCGAGTTCGACGAGCTGATCGCCCTGGCCGCCGAGGGAGATCCCGTGGCCCTGGCCATCACCGAACCGGCGGGACGAGCCCTCGGCCGACTGCTCGCGTTGGCGGCCAATCTCGGCATGGTGAACACGATCGTGCTCGCCGGCGAGGGGCTGCCGCTGTACGAGGTGACCGAGCCCATCGTGCTCGAGGCGCTGCACGGCGATCGCGATGTCGAGGCCGATCCGATCGACCTTCGGCTCGACGCCGCTGACTTCGTCGGGTGGGCCCGGGGGGCCGCGGCCGTCGCCATCCAGTCGTCGGTGCACCGGCTCATCTGACCCCGAGGAGGCCCGGAGGTCGAGCAGCGCCGCGAGGCGAGGCGTATCGAGACCCCCGCTCAGCCGCCGATCGGCGAGATCGAACGATCCGGCCGCACGTCGGCCGGGCCCGTGTCACCCGTGATCCATTCGCTCAACCGAGTCGGAGTGATCGTCGCGTCGGGGCCGGGCAGCAGCTCGCGCTCGTCGAGGTCGGTACCGAAGTACCGTGCGAGCGGGTCGGCGACCAGCTCTCGAGGGTCGTCGCGAATGCGGAAGTCTTCTCGCACGAGCTTCCCGAGCCGGAACTGGTCGGGCCCGGCGAACTCGACCACGCCGTTCACGGGCGTGCCGAACGCGACCGCCTCGATCGCGGCCGCGACATCCTGCGCTGCGATCGGCTGGATGAGCGCATGCGCGAGCCGGGCGATGTGCTGGCTCGTCGCAGCATCCGCGATGCTCGCGATGAACTCGAAGAACTGGGTCGAGTGCACGATCGAGTACGGGCGACCTGACCCCCGGATAAGTCGCTCCTGCGCCGCCTTCGCGGCGAAGTAGCCGCCCTCGGTGCGCGCGAGCCGGTCGGTGCCGACGACCGAGAGTGCGACGTGATGCCGCACGCCCGCGGCAGCGCCGTGGGTGAGCAGGTTGAGGGTGGAGCCGTAGAAGAAGTCGTTCGCGCCCCGCTCGTCGAGGTAACCCGAATTCGACACGTCGATGAGGATCTCGACCCCGGCGAGGGCCTCCGCGAGCCCCTCGCCGGTGTAGGAGTTGACCCCGGTCGCGCGCGACGCGGAGACGACCTCGTGGCCGTCGGCGTTGAGTGCCGCCACGATTCGCGTGCCGATGAGCCCCGTGCCGCCGATGACCGCGACCTTCATGGCTCGAGTTTACGCGGCTGACTGGACGGCCAGCCAGTCCCCGTACGTGGTCGTCGACAGCTGCGCGCCGGGGCCGGTCACGAGCTCGTCGCCCGAGAGCTGCGCGCCGAAGTACTGCGCCTCGGGGTCGGAGACGACGGTGCGGTCGTCGCCCTTCGCCGCGAGGCCCGTGCGGATGAGCTGGTCCATGGCGATGCGCTCCGGCCCGCCGATCTCGAGCGTGCCGTTGATCGGGTCACTGGCTGCGACGCGGGCGACGACGGCCGAGACATCCGCCGCGGCGATCGGCTGCATGAGCCCCGTGCTGACGCGTGCCGTGCCGTCGACGGTCGCGGCATCCGCGATGCGTCCGACGAACTCGTAGAACTGCGTTGCCCGCACGATCGAGTAGGGCAGGCCCGAGTCCTCGATGAGCTGCTCCTGTGCGACCTTCGCGCGCAGGTATCCGCTCGAGGGCAGGCGGTCGGCGCCGACGACGGAGAGCGCGACGTGGTGCGTCACGCCGGCCTTGCGCTCGGCGGCGAGCAGGTTCGTGGTCGAGATGGTGAAGAACTCGAGCACGTCGGCGTCGGCGAACGACGGCGAGTTCGAGACGTCCACCACGACGTTCGCGCCCACGAGCACGTCGGCGAGGCCCTCGCCGGTGATGGTGTTCACGCCCGAGTTGGGCGAGGCGGCGATGGCCTCGTGACCGTGCTCGGTGAGGTGCTCGACGACCTTGGATCCGATGAGGCCGGTGCCTCCGATGACGACGATCTTCATGACTGTGCCTGGTGCCTTTCCGTCGTGGCGGCGGTGGTTCCGCTGCCGTCACTCAGCTCTGACCGGGCTGCCGCGCAATGTGTGACGCAATCCGTCGAATTCAGCCCGCATCCGGCCGTCGGCGATTCCAGTGGGCGAGCTTGCGGGTCGCGGTCGAGAGCCAGAGCTCGACGATCGACCCATCGAGCCCGGTGCCGATGCCGAGCACGCCGACGACCTCGCCGTCGCGCCGGCGCAGCGCGAGACCTGGGCCGCCGTTCGTGCGCACGGTCAGGAGTGCGGCATCCGGATGCCTCGCCAGCCGTGTAGTGAGGGTGCGGATGACGCGTGCGCGGCCACGCTGCTCGCCACCGGTCTCGTCGCCGGTGTCGACGAGCAGGCGCACTTCGGGATTCAGCAGGCTCGCCAGCGCGAGCTCGTCGCCCCGTTCGAGCGCGGCAACAAGTCGGGAGGCGACGTCGTCACGCTCCACTGGATGCCACGCCGGCGAGTTTGTTCGGGTTCATCATCCAGAGCACCTGCTCGATGCCGCTTGTTGAGGCGACGAGCCCGAGCACCGCGAACGTCGTCCCCTCCTTCGAGAGGAGAATCGAGGGCTGGCCGTTCACGTCGGCTTCGGTCGTCTCGACACCGATCCAGAAGTGCGTGTGGAATGCGCGCAGGTACTTCGCGACCCTCATGCGGCCGACCACGGGGAACTTCGAGGCCCGCACCATGCCACCACCGTCGGAGTACGACACGACGTCTTCGGCGAGCAGGCGCTCGAGCACCTCGAGGTTGCCCGTCTTCGCGGCGCTCAGGAACGCGGTGAGCAGCCGGCGCTGCTCCTGATGCGTCACCTCACGCCGGCGCTCGCCGACGAGGTGCTTGCGCGCGCGACTGACGAGCTGGCGAGCCGCGGCCTCGGAGAGCTGCACGACCTCGGAGATCTGCTCGTACGAGTAGGCGAAGGCCTCGCGCAGCACGTAGGCGGCCCGCTCGGTCGGCGTGAGCCGTTCGAGCATGACCAGCACGGCGAACCCGAGCGCCTCGGCGCGTTCGGCGCCGAGCGTGGGGTCGTTGCTCGTGTCGACGGGTTCGGGCAGCCACGGGCCGATGTAGGTCTCGCGGCGGGCGCGCGCCGACTGCAGGGCGTTGATCGCGAGGCGCGTGGTGGCCGTGGCGAGGAAGGCCGGCGGATCCTGCACGACCGAGCGGTCGGTGCCCTGCCAGCGGAGCCAGGCCTCCTGCACGATGTCCTCAGCCTCGGTGGCGCTGCCGAGCATGCGGTAGGCGATGCCGAAGAGCCGCGGGCGCACGGCTCCGAAGACGGCGAGCGCGTCGTCGAGGTTCGCATCCATATCGTGATCCTGTCGGTCAGCGGATGGGGCCGCATACGTCCCTTCCAGCTGAGACCGGATGGAACGTGCAGATGTGACCGTATCCGGAGAAATTCTGCACCCGGATGCCCCGGTGGTCGAGGAGCGCCGCGCTACAGCGACCGCGGCAGCCCGAACCAGGGCAGCATGCTGTTCTCGAATCGGGTGAGGGCGCTGATGCGGTCGCCGGCGAGGGTCAGCACGAAGAGGCCGACCCCGTGGCGCGCCTCGGCGGGCCCGTGCAGGTACGCCCCGAACGCCGGCTGGCCGTTGGCTCGCGTCGGCACGAGGTCGAACCGTCGACCCGCGCCGAAGATCGCCCCGAAGAACCGTGCCGCCGGTTCGCGGCCCTCGTACTCGAAGGGCATCGGGGGCATCGAGATGAAGACGTCGTCGGTGAGCAGGGCCACCAGAGCTTCGAGGTCGGCTGCCTCGTAGGTGCGGGCGAATCGTGCCGCGAGCGCGGCCTCGGCCGGCGAGCCGGGGGCGGGCGGCGCCTCGTGGCCGGCGGTCGACGGAAGCCGTGCCTGAAGGGTCGCGCGCGCACGCTTGAGCGCGCTCGTGACGGATGCGACGGTCGAGTCGAGCATGTCGGCCACCTCGTCGGCGTGGTAACCGAGCACGTCGCGCAGCACGAGCACGGCGACCTGACGCGGCGGCAGCAGTTGCAGCGCGGTCACAAACGCGAGCGAGATGGACTCGCTCTGCTCGTAGCGGGCCTCGGGGCCGAGTGGTGTCGGCGTGAGGAGGGCGTCGGGGATCGGCTCGAGCCACACGACCTCGCCCAGTCGCGTCGCCTCGGGCGGGTCGACCTTCGGCACATCCCACCCCTTCGCCGGCTGACGAGCGGCGGTGCGCCGCGCGTTGAGGCACCGGTTGGTGGCGATCCGATAGAGCCAGGTGCGCAGCGACGCGCGGCCCTCGAACGACGCGATTCCCTGCCACGCGGCGAGCAGCGTGTCTTGCAGGGCATCCTCGGCATCGTGCAGGGATCCCAGCATCCGGTAGCAGTGCACCTGCAACTCGCGGCGGTGCGGCTCGACCAACTCTCGGAAGGCGTCACCATCGCCCGCTTGCGCCCGCGAGACGAGTTCGGCGGCAATCGCACTCACGTCACGTCACCTCCTCGGGCACCGCGTGCCCCTCCACTGTATGGACACCGGGCGACGAGCGAAATGGGCGGTCGGATGGCGCCCAGTTCGCGGCATCCGCGGTGTCTGCATCTTCGACGAAAGGAAAACCGATGATGATGCTCGAGAACAAGGTCGCAGTCGTCTACGGGGGCGGAGGTTCGATCGGCGGCGCCGTCGCGCGTGCCTTCGCCGAGGAAGGGGCCGAGGTCTTCCTCACCGGGCGCCTGCTGGCGCCCGTCGACGCGGTCGCTGCCGACATCGTGGCAGCAGGCGGATCAGCGGATGCCGCGCAGGTCGACGCCCTCGACGAGCGCGCGATCGATGCGCACCTGCAGTCCGTGATCGAACGAACGGGCAGGGTCGACGTCTCGTTCAATGCGGTGGGCATCCCGGATGCCGGAGTCGTCGGCGTGCCGCTCCTGGAGGCCGACCTCGAACGGTTCCTGCTGCCGATCGAGGCGTACACGCGGTCGTACTTCCTCACGGCGCGCCTCGCTGCGAGACGCATGGTCGTGGCCGGATCGGGGGTCATCATGCGCGTCACGACCCTGCACTCGCGCACCGGAATCCCGCTCGTGGGCGGCTACGGCGCGGCGATGGCGGCCATGGAGGCGCTCACCCGGCAGCTCTCGGCGGAGCTTGCGCCCCGAGGCATCCGTGCTCGGAATGCGGCCGCAGGCCATGCCCGAGTCCAGCACGATCAGGGAGGCCTTCGAGCCGCGCGCCGCGGCCACCGGGCTGACCTGGGAGCAATGGGAGGAGCTGCTCGCCAGCAGGACGCACCCGCGGCGACTCATGACGCTCGACGAGATGGCCGGCGTGGCGGCCTTCCTCGCCTCCGACCGGGCCAGCGGGCTGATGGGCACCATCGTCAATCTCACGATGGGCAATCTCGACGACTGAGCGGGCCCGCGGCGCAGGTGCAACCTAGGGGTTGCAGTCTGTCTCATGATCTGCAACTATGGGGTTGCAGCAATCGAGGGAGTGAGACATGACCGAAATCCGCCGCACATCGTCCCGCCCGACGCTCGTGCTCGCCGTGCTCTTCGCCGGCGCGTTCGTGATGGGCTGCGCCGAGATGCTCGTCGTGGGCCTGATCGACCTGATCGCCGCCGACCTGTCGGTCTCGGTGCCGGCCGCGGGTGCGCTCGTCACGGCCAATGCTCTGGGGCTGGCGATGGGCGGCCCGCTGCTGACGTTCCTGACGACGCGATTCGATCGGCGACGCGTGCTGCTCGCCACGATGGTCGCCTTCGTGCTGGCGAACCTCCTGCCGGCGTTCGGCGCCGACTATTCGATCTTCCTCGCCGCGCGCGTCGTCATCGGCGCGGCGCAGGGGCTGTTCATCGCGGCCGCGATGGTGATGGCGACCACGATCGTGCCGCCCGAGCGTGCCGGCCGCGCGATGGCCGTGGTCATCACCGGCTTCGCGTCGGCAAGTGCGCTGGGCCTGCCGCTGGGCACGTTGCTCGGGCAGGCGGTCGGCTGGCGCGGATCGTTCACGGCGGTCGTCGCGGTCGCGCTGGCGCTCCTGATCATCGCCGCGCGAGTGCTCCCCTCGGTGCCGACGCCGCCCGAGAGCGGCGCCGTCGGCCAGGCGCGGTTCGCCTTCGCCCCACGCGTCATCGCCGTGCTCGGCCTCGCGGCACTGATCTTCGTGGCCATCCAGTCGGCACTGACCTATGTCGTGCCATTCCTCGCCGAGGTGACGGATGTCTCCGGGCCGGTCGTCGGCGCGTACCTGCTGGCCTACGGCATCGCCACCACGGTCGGCTCGTTCGTCGGCGGACGCTTCGCCGACGCGAGCGCCACGCGCGCCCTGGTCGTCGGCGCATCCGGCGTGACGGTCTCGCTCGTCGTGCTCTTCAGTTTCGGCGGCAGTCCGCTCGTCGTCGCCATCGCGGTGTTCGGCATCGGACTGTTCGGCATGGCAACCGGGCCGTCGCTCCAGCACCGCGTCGTGAGCCTCGCCGGGCCGGGCGCACCGCTCGCAGCCTCGCTGCCGGCATCCGCTGTCAACGCCGGAATCGCCGGCGGCGCGTTCGCCGGGGGAGTGGCGATCGACCTCAACGGCATCACCGCAGCCGTACTGACCGGCGCTGTCGTCGCGGCGATCTCGATCGCCGTCGCGTGGGCGACCGGATTCCTGAAGCCCGCGGCAGTCGCCGCACCAGAACCTGTTGCAACCCATTAGCTGCAGGCATCCATCGAAAATCCATTGAAAGGAAGATCATTGTGACCATGATCGAAAACCAGGCCTCCGTCATCGACGCCGACACGTTCACCGTTCGGCGCACGATCCGCATCGCCGCACCCATCGAGAAGGTGTGGACCGCCGTCACCGAACCCGCGCACATCTCCAAGTGGTTCGGGCAGACCGTGCTCAATGGAACGGGCGCCGGGGCACTCGGCACCATCACGTTCCCCGACTACGGCTCCGTGCCGCTGCGGGTCGAGGCGGT
This sequence comes from Agromyces albus, assembly GCF_030815405.1. Classification (NCBI taxonomy): domain Bacteria; kingdom Bacillati; phylum Actinomycetota; class Actinomycetes; order Micrococcales; family Microbacteriaceae; genus Agromyces; species Agromyces albus. The sequence continues at coordinate 541,052 of NZ_JAUSWX010000001.1, forward strand.
GGATGCCCCGCGCATGGTCTCGTACCGCTGGGGCAACGACGATGCCGCCGATCAGCGGCCCGACGGGATCGACGAGGAGCACTCGACGGTCTTCACCTTCACGCTCGAGTCGGTGCCCGACGGCACCCAGCTCACCGTCGTGGAGACCGGGTTCGACCGCACCACCGACCCGGCCGCGAACATGGCGAGCCACGGCGAGGGCTGGGTCTCCGAACTCGACAAGCTCGTCGCCCTGCTGGAGGGCGACGCGTGACCACGGGAACGCTGGTCCCGGTGTTCGCCGCACTCGGTGACGAGACCCGGTGGAGCATCCTGGCTGCACTCGGCGAGGGCGACGCGTCGGCGTCGGCCCTCGCCGGGCGCCTCCCGGTCACCCGCCAGGCGATCGCGAAGCACCTCGCCGTGCTGCAGGAGGTGGGCCTCGTCGAACCCATCCGGGTCGGGCGCGAGGTGCAATACCGCGTGATCGGGTCGCACCTGAGCGACACCGCCCGTCGGCTCGAGGCCATCGGGGCCGAATGGGACCGCCGCCTCGCGACGATCAAGGAGATCGCCGAGGGGCTCTAGCGAGCGGATGCCGCGTCGCACCGTCGCGCCGGCCACACGGTGGCGGACTGACGTACCCCAAGAGCGTTGGGAACGCCACGAGCGGCTCACGCGTTCGTGCGCATCCGCCCGCGCAAGAACGGAAGCGCCGGTGCCCGGTACACGAGCGCCGGCGGATCATGCGGTTCGAGGGCGAACTCGGCACGGCCGAAGCGCCATAACCGGTTGAACAGGAACACCCCGACGACCACCGTCTCGTCTGCCGGCACTTGCCAGGTGCCGATTCCCCACTGGGCCGGCTGACCTCGCCCGGCGATCACGAGCGTCGGCTTGATTCGGGCATGGAGCGCAAACCATGGCTTGCGCAGCGTCAGTTGGATGCGGCGGGCCGCCTCGTCGTCAGAGTGCATCGGGAGTTCGACGGCTCGAGCACGAACTCGCCCTGATCAGGGTCGGTTGTCCGCTCAAGCCGCACTGCCTTTCGTGGTTCGCTCCGGCTAAGGGTAGTCGTTGCCCCGGGCACGTGACACCGCGGGCGGCATCCGGCCTCAGATCGGCAGCGGGCGGTCGTCGACGATCGCCTTCATGACCAGGGTCGACTCGACGCGGCGAACGCCGGGCAGCGCAGAGAGGCGTTCGTCCCACAGCCGTTGATACGCAGGAAGGTCGGGCACAGCGACCCGCAGCAGGTAGTCGGGGTCGCCGAAGAGTCGCAGCGCCTGGATCACCTCGGGGATCTCGGCCACCGCGGCGTCGAAGGCGGGGATGGTCGCGCGGTTCGCCTGCTCCATCGTGACGAACACCAGGGCTCCGAAACCGAGCCCGACCACCTCGGGGTCGATGACGGCCCGGTACCCGGTGATGGCTCCGGATGTCTCGAGCGCATGGAGCCGACGGTGGGTCGGCGACATGCTCAGCTGCACGCGCGCGGCGAGCTCGGTGAGGCTGAGCCGGCCGTCTTGCTGCAGCTCGGCAAGGATTTTCCGGTCAGTGGCGTCCATGGGGTGAATCATTCCACGAGAGAGGCCTCTGGTGGGGAAACTTGGAAGCCTATTCTGCCCGTTCTTGCCTATGTTCGTCGTATCGAACGAAGGCTGAAGGTGGTGCAGGATGAACACGGAGTTGCTGCTCGCGTGCTGGGGCATGATGACGCTCATGGTGTTGGTTCCCGGCCCTGATTGGGCCTACATCATCGACGCGGGCACTCGGGATCGCACCATCGCGCCGGCGCTCGCGGGGATCCTCGTCGGATATCTCGTGGCGGTGACGGCGGTTGCGGTCGGCGTCGGTGCCGCGGTGGCGGCCCTGCCGTGGGTGCTCGTCGTGTTGACGTTCGCTGCGGCGGCATACCTGTCGTACCTCGGCATCCGAGTGCTCAGGCAACCGCCGGCTCTCGTCGCAGGCGATGCGGCATCCGGGTCCGACGTGGCAGCCGCCCCTCGGCCGTGGCTGCGACTCGCACAAGGCGCCGGCGTCAGCGGACTGAACCCGAAAGGGCTTCTGGTGCTGGTCGTGCTGCTGCCGCAGTTCACGGATGCCGCCGGCTCCTGGCCGCTTCCGTTGCAGCTCGCCGTGCTTGGCCTCATCTTCGTCGGGAGTTGCGCGCTCGTCTATTCCGTCGTGGGCATGAGTGCGCGGGCAGTGCTCAGATTCCGGCCGTCGGCCATGCGCATCATCTCGCGCGTCTCGGGTGGCGCGATGATCGTGCTTGCGGTCGCCCTCGTCGGCGAACAGGTCTCGCACTTCGCCAGTGCGTGACGAGGTCTCCCACGCGCTCGCCGTGCGCAAGCCCTTGTACGACGGCGCGGGTTGTTCGAGGATCGTGACGCCGAACCGAAAGGACTGCGACTCATGAAGATCACCGACAACGGACCCGAGCCGAATGTGTTCGACATCGAGACCGCGACGAGGGAGAACGCCAACTATCGCACGGTCGCGTGGAGCGGCAAGTACCTGCAGGTGACGCTCATGTCGATCCCGGTGGGGGAGTCGATCGGTCTCGAGGTGCATCCCGAGACCGACCAGTTCCTGCGCCTCGACGCCGGACGAGGGCGAGCGAAGATGGGCCCGTCGAAAGACGAGTTGACCTTCCAGCAGGATGTCGCCGACGGCTGGAGCATCCAGGTGCCGGCCGGTACGTGGCACGACGTCGAGAACACCGGCGATGAGCCGATGCGGCTCTACGCCGTGTACGCGCCGGTGCACCACGCGCCCGGCCTGGTGCAGCAGACGGCGGATGAGGCGAAGCGAGACGAGGAGTCGGGCGCCGACGAGCCGCCGCCGTGGAGCGTCGAGCCCGAGGGCGGCCAGCCCGAAGACGAGCACGCCTGATCAGGTCGCTCAGTCAGCCTCGCCGTCGCGCTCGAGCTGAGCGTCGAACCAGGACCTATCGAACTACACAGCCACCTCGGTGGCGAGTACCGCGGCGAGCCCGTTCAACTGAAGTCGAGCGCTGCCTTCGAGGTGGGCGACGTCATGGGCGCTGTTGTCGGTGAGCTCGAGGAAGGTGTATTGCTCCGTCCACTCGAGCCGGGTGCCGTCCCGATCGGGCGCGAGGATGATCGTCCGTAGCGCGGCCCAACGCACCACGCCGTCGAGCCGGAGGGCGTAGCTCAGCACGATCCGCTCGTCGGGCACGATGTCCCAGAAGGTCGAGGCGTACTCGATGTGCTCTTCGGCTTCAATTGGTGCGAACACAGCGGTCGCGACCTCGCTCCCGCCGTTGCGGAAATCCAGGTGGTACGTCTGACGGGCTGGGTCGCCTGGCTGACGGAACCACTTGCGGCGTATCTCTGGTTCCGCGAACGCGGCAAAGACCTGCGACGGGGGGACGTCGAGCCGAACGGAGTGGGTGAAGGAACCTCGAAGTGGCGCAGACACGGCGTCAGCCTACCGTCCACCGTGCGCGGCGAGCCCGTGTGCGATGCGCGGTCCACCCCGATCGGGGTGAGAATGGAAGGCGACGCGCGAAGGGGCACAGCATGAGTGAGCTGACGACAGATTCGACGAAGGATACACCGGGGCCGACGCCGGCACCGGGTACCTCGCGCTCACCGCATGGTCCCGGCCACCACGTCCTCGGTTGCCCCGAGTGCTTCGAGGAGCTGCAGCGCAACCGCGACTGGTGGAAGGCGCGCCCCGAGGGCTCGCGTCTCGTAGGGCTCGTCGTCGCGCGTGACGACATGCCGTCGGTCGTCGAGCAGCGGAACGACCTGGCGGCCTTCGGCGTCGCGATCCTCGACTTCAAGCACCCCGCGGCAGAGGCGCCCGAGACCTGGGAGCAGCGGCTCGGCCGGTTGTTCGACACGCTGCGAGCCGGCGACGTGCTCGTGGTGGCGAACGAGCGCGCACTCGGCCGCGATCGCGACGAGGTCACGCGCACGATCCGAACCCTGCGGCGGCACAACCTCGTCGTGAAGGTCCTGAACCACGGTGCGCCGCACCTGGAGGATGCAAGCGGCTGAGTCCGGCACGAACCCATGAGCGGAGCACGGATGTCGCGAGCCGAGGTCCGATCGTTGCGCGTTGCACGTCCCGACGGTGCTGTGATCGCTGCCGAGGTGATCGGGTCGGCGGAGCATCCGTTCGTCCTGCTCGTCGCCGGAGGCGAGTCCTCGATGGACTGGTGGCGGCCCGAGTTCTGCGACCTGATCGCGGATCGCAGGCTGTGCGTGGTGCGCTACGACCAGCGCGGCATGGGCGAGACGACGCTCGGGCCGCCCGGCACGCGGCTCGACGGGCTGTCGGTCGCCGTCGACGACGCGATCGCGGTGCTCGACGCCGCCGGTGCGAGCGACGCGAACTGGGTGGGCTTCTCGGCGGGAGGATGGGTCGCCCAGCTCGCGGCGCTCGACCACCCCGAGCGGGTTCGCGCGCTCACCCTGGTGTCGACCAGCCCGACGATGTTCGAGGCAGATCCCGACCTGCCTGGTGCGGTCGCGCTCATTCAGCAGGCATGGGCGAACCCGCTGCCCGAGCCCGACTGGAGCGACCCGAACGCCGTGATCGAATACCTCGTCGACACCGACCGCGACTACGCGGGCTACGAGTTCGATGAGGTGCACGATCGCGCGATCTGGACCGACACGGTTCGCCGGTCGCCCGGCATGCACCGCGACGAGGGCGGTCCGGAGGTCATGGAGGATGCCCCGCGCTGGCGCGAGCGCCTCGGCGAGCTCCGGGTGCCGACGACGGTGGTGCACGGCACGGCCGACCCGGTCTTCCCGATCGGGAACGGGGAGGCGCTCGCGGGCGACATCCCCGAGGCTCGGTTCGTGGCGTTACCCGGCGGGGGGCACGAGCTGCCCCCGGCGGCGTGGGGTGCGGTCGTGGAGGCGGTGGCGGCCACGCGTTCGTCGGCATGACGGCGCAGAGCGCTGCCCGTGACATCCGGCGTTCAAGGGGGCATGCTGGGCCGCATGGGCAAGGTGACGATCTCATTCGAAATGACGCTCGACGGGGTGTTCGACCAGATGGAGCACTGGTTCGACGTCGACGATCCGCAGCTGGTGCGCCACTCCGACGAGCTGGTCTTCGGGGCCGACGCGGTGCTGCTCGGCCGGAAGAGCTACGAGTTCTTCCGCGAGTACTGGCCCGCGCAGACCGATGACCGTGGTTTCGCCGCGCACTACAACGCACTCCCGAAGTACGTCGCGTCGACGACGCTGTCTGGCCCGCTCGACTGGAATGCGACCCTCATCGAGGGCGACGTCGCCGAGGCGGTGAGACGCCTGCGCGACCAGTACGACTCGATCATCTCGCACGGCTACGGCGGCCTGGCCGCCACGCTCGTCGACGCCGGGCTGGTCGACGAGATCCACGCCGGCATCCATCCGTTCCTGGTGGGCAACGCCGAGGACCGGCTGCGCACGCCGCTCCCGGTCGGCCTGCGACTGCTCGCCGTGCAGACCTACGAGTCGGGCACCATCGCCGCCAGGTACGCGCCGACGTCATCCTGACGCTGGCAGTAGCCCCTTGGGTAGCCCTGAAGGTATACTCGGTGGTATGTCTGGTTCGACGACCATCAAGGTGCCGCGCGCGCTGCGTGATCGGCTGGCCCGCCGCGCGGAACGCGAGCATGTGCCGCTCGCGCAAGTGATCGAGCGCGCGCTCGACGAGAACGAGGACCGGGAGTTCTGGGCGCGAGTGCACCGCGAGAACGCGCAGCTCTCGACGTCTGAACGTCAGGTATACGTGGGCGGCAGCACGCTTGGTGACGATCTCGACGATGCGGGCGACGATGCGCTGAGCGAGCGCGGCGAGTGGTGAATCGGGGCGAGATCTTCCTCGCTGATCTCGGCGACCCGATCGGCCACGAGCAGGCGCTGAGCCGCCCTGTCGTCGTTGTCAGCGCGCAACCCTGGCTCGACTCCGAACCTCCGGTACTGACCGTGCTGCCGATCACGCGCACCTTTCGGGGCCGATCGACCCACGTCGAGATCGAGCCTGGCTCATCGGGGCTTCGAGCGACGAGCTACATCAAGTGCGAAGACATCCGAGCGATCTCGCCGCGGCGACTGGGCCGGCGTTTCGGCGCCGCAGACGCAATGGTGCTCATTCAAGTGGAGTTGATCCTGCGTCGCCTGCTCGCGTTGTAGGTGCGGGCCGTAGATACCACAGGCGACCAGGTGAGATGGCGTGAATCAGGCCGGGTCGATCCGCAGCACCGTCGCAGACTCGCCGACGGTGAGGTCGTCGATGACGCGGATGCTGCGCGCGAGCGCGTCGACGGCCCCGATGACGGTGCCGAACCGCTCGCGATCGCTGCACACGGCCGTCACACTCACGAAGTGCGAGCCGAGATCCCAGGTGTACGTGGCGAACGGCGGGCGACCGCCCGGCGGAAGCGGCATGGCGAGCTTCTCACCGACGCCGAGGTAAGTGCCGCGGAACTCCTCGCTGTCGTTGTACTCGATCGGCATCGATGCTCGGGCGATCCGCAATTCCGGTGTCGCGGCCTGCACCTGGGCCATCACCGTGAGCAGATCAGGCTCCGCCTTCCAGACCCAGACGAGTACCCGGCCCGCCGCTTTGCGCATCAGGAGCGGAACAGCCTGACTCAACGCCCAAGCGGCGAAACCGCGCCCGCTCGACGGCGCCGCGTCGGGGCCCTTCGCCTGCGACAGCAGCATTCCGATCGCCGCCTTGCGGTGGCGGCGACCGCGGAATCCGAGGGAATCCGTAACGGGCACCCACTTGGATCGATCGGGCTCTGCGTGAAGTCGGGGCACGGTTCCACCCTACGAGTCGGCGCCACCTCCTCCGCAGCGGACCTCGAGGAGGCTTGTGGCTACTCGTCGGGGATCTCGGTGATCGCGACCTGCTCCCAATTGCCCGGGCCGACACGGAGGCCGTTGCCGATCTCGATCCAGCCGCCTGGGCTGGCGGTAGCGACGGCGTTCCGAATGTAGGCGAGGTCGGCTTCGGTGACCTCGACGACGACGCCGTCGAGTTCGAGGTTGTAGTTGACCATTCCTCGACGGTATCCCCGTCTCGGGACGTTCAGGGTGCACTATGACCAGACTGGTACTGCGAAACCCTCGCTGCGGTCGGCGCTCAGCCGAGTTCGTCGCGACGGCGTGAAAGGTAGGCGGTCTCGGCGGTGTTGCCCGCGAGAGCGATGGCCCTGTCGTAAGCCGCGTGCGACTCCTCGCGGCGCTCCAGCCTGCGCAGCAGCTCGGCGCGAGTGGCGTGGAAGGCGTGATACCCGTGCAGCGCGTCACCGAAGCGATCGATGATCGCCAACGCGACATCCGCACCATCGAGTTCTGCGACCGCGATGGCGCGGTTGAGGGCGACGATCGGCGAGGGGTCGAGGCGCACCAGCTGGTCGTAGAGGGCGACGACCTGCGACCAGTCGGTGTCGCGGGCGTCTCGCGCGTCGGTGTGCACGGCGTTGATCGCGGCAAGCAGCTGGTAGCGACCGGGAGCGGCGCCGGAATCCAGGCGCTCGCGCACCAGCCGATGCCCCTCCTCGATCAGCGCAGCATCCCAGGCGCCGCGGTCCTGCTCGGCGAGGGGGACGAGCTCGCCCTCCGCTGAGACGCGGGCCGGGCGACGCGCCTCGGTGAGCAGCATCAGCGCCAGCAGACCGGCCACCTCACCGTCGTCGGGGAGCAGCTCACGGATCAGACGCGTCAGCCGGATCGCCTCGGCGGTCAGGTCGGCACGCACGGGATCGGTGTCGGGGCCGGTCGCGAGGTAGCCCTCGTTGAAGACGAGGAACAGCACGGCGAGCACGCCCGTGATGCGCGCCGGCAGATCCGACGTCGACGGCACTCGATAGGGGATGCCGGCGGCCGCGATCTTGCCCTTCGCGCGGGTGATCCGCTGCCCGATTGCGCTCTCCTGGACGAGGAAGCCGCGCGCGATCTCGGGCACGGTCAGGCCTCCGACGAGGCGCAGCGTCAGCGCCATCCGTGCCTCCATCGCCAAAGCGGGGTGACAGCAGGTGAAGATGAGCCGAAGTCGGTCGTCGTCGATGGCGCCGAGCGGCTCGGGCGGGGCGTCATCCGTCAGCATCAGAGCCTCCCGGTGCTTGTCAGTCCGCTTGTTCTCGCGCCGGATCCGGTCGATCGCCTTGCGATTGGCGGTCGTGGTGAGCCACGCGCCGGGGTTGGGCGGCACGCCGTCGGCCGGCCACCGCTCGACCGCGGTCGCGAATGCCTCGGCTGCCGCCTCCTCGGCGATGTCGAGGTCGCCGAAGCGTTTGGCGAGTGAGGCGACCACCCGGGCCCACTCCTCATGGTGGGCACGGGTGATCGCCGCGTGCGCGTCGATCGGGCTCACTTGACCAGGATCGGTCGCACCTCGAGCCGACGGTTGCAGGCCTTCGACCCATCGGCCATGAGCTCGAGCGCGACGTCGAGGTCGGGAGCGTCGATGATCCAGAAGCCGGCCATGTGCTCCTTCGACTCGATGAAGGGCCCGTCGGTGAACACCGGCTCCTCGCCTCGGCTGTCGATGACCGTCGACGTGCTGGGGTCGGCGAGGCCGGCCGCGAACACCCAGTGGCCACCCGCGCGGAGCCGGTCGTTGAACTCGTCGATCGCCCGCGCCTCTTCCGCGGTGCCGGAGTTGGACTTGTCGTGGATCACGGAAACGAGGTACTGCATCTCACACCTCCAGGATGTGGTTCACGGACATACTGCACGAGTGCTGCCTGCTACGCATACTGCGGGCGCCCACCCGGCCGGTAGGTCTGCACCGTGATGCCCGTCGGGAACGTGCGCGATTCCACCAGTTCGAGGGCGACGTCCCTGCCCGCGTCGGGGAACAGCCGCTTGCCCCCGCCGACGACTACGGGGAAGACGATCAGCGTCATCTCGTCGACGAGTTCGCGTTCGAGCAGCCAGCGGATGAGCTGGCCGCTTCCATGCACCTGCAGCTCGCCGCCCGGCTTGCCCTTCAGCTCGCGGATGGCCGACTCGACGTCTCCGGAGAGCACGGTCGTGTCGGCCCACTGCGGGTCGGTGATCGTGTTCGATGCGACGAACTTCGGGCGCGAGTTCAGGGAGCTCACGAACGGATCGTCGACGTCGTCTTTGCGCACCCCGCCCCAGTAACCGGCGAAGAGCTCATACGTGCGCCGCCCGAACAGGAACGCGTCGGCGCGCTGGTAGAACTCGCCGATGTAGCCGGTCGACTCCTCGTCGCCGAGCGGCAGCGCCCACCCGCCTCGGTCGAATCCGGGGTCGAACTCCGGATTGTTCCCACCGTTCGCCTGCATCACGCCGTCGACCGTGATCTGGGTGTTGGTGATCAGCTTCATGATCGTGGTCCCTTCTCAGGGTGCCCCTCGCGGGCAACCTCTCACCCTTGCTACGAACGGCGTTGCCGCGATCCGACAGCACGGGCGAAAAATCCCCTCGATCTCCGCAGCTCGACGACGTGTCACCGAAACAACGTCCCTCGACATCACATGTCGGCGCCGTCGGCGCCGTCGGCGCCGTCGCCGCTCGGGCGGCGCTGCAGGTTTCGCTCCACAGCGCGAAGGGTGTGCGAGTAGCCGACGATCTCGTGCCCCACCACTTCGACGACGCACGAGAGCGACACGAGCGCGATCACCGTGACGAGTGCGGCGAGGTGGGCGTCTTCCTCGAGGTCGATGGGCGTACTCGGATCGATCACGACGGCGACGACGATCGCGGCCGCGAGCGGAACCAGCGTGCTCGCGAAAAGGGGGAGGTGCGTGAGATCGAAGGAGCGGAGCAGCACGCTCCAGATCAGGAAGACGAGGATGACGACGCATCCGACCGGCACGGCGAGCGCGAGCGTGATCTGCAGTAGTGACAGTTCCTGGTGCTCGACCCCTTCTGCGGCGACGCGGAGGCCGGCGCCGACCGCAGCGATCGCACCGAAGAGCGGCAGGTGGGCGTAGCGCCACGGGAAGGTGCGCTCCGGCCACTGCGTCAGGATCGTGCGCGTGGGAATGAGGTAGTACGCCCACCAGAGCCCTGCCGCGATGACGAGCCCGGCCGCGGCGATCACGACCGCGCCGACCGACCATCCCTGCTCGCTCACGAGCACGCCGACGGCGGCCACCGTCGCGGCGACCACTTCGCCCACGGTGATGAGCGTGAGCAGGCCGAACCGCTCGGCGATGTGCCCGGCATTCCACGGGGCGCGCCCGAATCGGCGCTCGATGACGATGGGCGCGATCAGCTCGGCCGCGGCGAGCACGACGAGGAACGCGACGGTGGCCCCGAAGGACAGGCCGGGAAGCACGGACAGGGCCCACCCGACCTGCGCGATCGCGATCACCACGGCGTACGCGATCGAGGTGCGCCGACGGCCCGGATCCTCCCGTGCGGCCCGAAGCCACAGCACCACGAGCGGCACGCGCATGATGATGTAGCCCACGACGAGCAGCCCGTTGTTGGGGCTCTGCCCGTGCGCGGCATCCTCGAAGCTCACCGGCAACCCGAACGTGAGGATGACGACGCCGACCATCTGCACGACGGTCGCGACGCGGAATAGCGCATCGTCGTTCCCATACGCGGAGGAGAACCATGTGAAGTTCAGCCACGCCCAGGTGACGGCGAAGATCGCGAAGGTGTACGCACCCAGCCCCGCGCCTACCTCGCCCGCGATGATGGCGCGCGCGAGCTCATCGGCCGCAAACGCGAACGCGATGACGTACACGAGGTCGTAGAGCAGCTCGAGCGGCGTGACGCCGCGGTCGCGTTCGTCGGGATCCCGGCCAGTCATCGGCCGCAGCCGATGCCAGAGGTCGTCCCTCAACCGCGATGCCAAGTCCGTCGTCGTCATGGGATTATCATGCGCCGCACATCGCCTGCTGTCAGCGTCCGCCGTGACTCTCGCCTCAGAGCAGCAAGGAATTGCAACCTATCGGTTGCACTCGGTACCTCGATCTGCAACCATAAGATTGCACTGGTCGATGACGGGAATGGAGGCGGCGTGATGCTGCTGGAGAACAAGGTGGCCGTGATCCACGGCGGTGGCGGTTCGATCGGAGCCGCGGCGGCGCGCGTGTTCGCCCGCGAAGGGGCACGGCTCTTCCTCGCGGGGAGGAGCCTGCCGCGGCTCGAGGCTGCGGCATCCGTCGCCAGAGCCGAGAGGGCGGATGTCTCGATCGCCGTCGTCGACGCGATGGACCAAGCTGCGGTCGACCGGCACGTCGATGAGGTGGCGGATGCCGCCGGCCGCATCGACATCGCCCTGAACACGGTGGGATTCGACCACGTGCAGGGCCTGCCGATCGCCGAGACGTCGCTCGAGGACTACCTGCACCCCGTGGTCGGGTACCTGCAGACGAACTTCGTGACCGCGAAGGCCGCGTCGCGGCACATGATCGCGCAGGGGAGTGGCGTGATCCTCACGATCTCGACGCCCGGTGCGCGACTCACCGGTCGCGGGCTCATCGGCAACGCGGCCCAGTCGGCTGCGCTCGAGGGATTCTCGCGAGCGCTCGCCGGCGAGCTCGGGCCCGATGGGGTACGGGTGGTCTGCGTGCGCCCGCACGCGATGTCGGATGCCCTCGCGACCTCGTACACGGGCGAGATGTTCGGCCGCATCGCCGACGCCAGCGGGACCCCCCGGGATGAGTGGCTCACCGGCTTGGTGGGCATGACACTGCTCGGCCGGCTTCCGGTGCTCGACGAGGTCGCGGAGTACCTCGCGTTCGCGGCATCCGATCGTGCACGCTCGATGACCGGGGCGATCGCGAACCTTTCGGCGGGGGCGCTCGTCGACTGAGCGCCGAGGCGACCCCAGCTGGGGGATGGTGCGCGACGGGGCGGCATCCGTAGGCTGAACGCACCCATGGGCACGAAGCTGCGTCCTTCGCCGGGGTGGGGGAGCGACCATGCTGGACTGGTTCTACGACACGAGCATCCTGATCACGCTGCCGTTGTTCGTGGGCGGGTTCGTGGTGGTCTCCTGCCTGATCGTGGTCGCGCTGCGTCGGGTCGTGCTGCGGCTCGTCACCGATACGAAGGAGTGGGACCGCGCCCTCGGCCACGCGATCGGCACCTTCGGCGTGTTCTTCGGCATCCTGCTCGCCCTCGTCGCGGTGTCGGTCTACGAGAACTTCGCCTACACACGCCAGGTCACGATCGAGGAGGCGGGTCGGGTCGGCGCGCTCTATCGCGCGACCACCGGCTTGCCCGACGAGCTCGGCGACCGGATGCGGCAGGTACTCGACGAGTACATGCACTCGGTCATCGAGGTCGACTTCCCCGCCCAGGCGTCGGGGATCCTCCCCGGAGCCAGCGACGCCCAGGTCGACGAGTTCGAGCGGCTCCTGCACACCGTCGAGGCCGAAACCCGTAGTGATCAGGCGCAATTCGAGCAGGCGCTCGCCACATTCGATGACTTCATCGAATCTCGGCGAGCGAGGATCGACGCCACCGCCCTCGCCCTGCCGCCGCTCTTCTGGCTCGTCATCTGGGTCGGAGCCGCCGTCAATGCGGTGCTGATCGCGTTCATTCACGTGACGAACCCGCGCCTGCACATCCTCATGGCGGGCCTGCTCGCGCTGTTCATCGGCCTCGTCATCTTCGTCACGGCCGACATGGACCACCCCTACGCCGGGGAGATCTCGATCGGCCCGGGGGCGTACGAGCGGGTGCTCGAACAGATCATCGACGCGCGGGAGTAGCGCAACCGCCTGTGCCTGTGCGTGCTCGGCGAGCGGGCACAATTGGGACATGGTCGAGATCTCCGATGACGACTTCGAGCGCCTGGTCGCCGAGGTGTTCGACGCGCTCCCCGACGACATGGTCCGTGGGGTCGAGAATGTCGGCATCATGGTCGCGAATCAGCCGCTGGGGGAGCGGCCGCGGCTGTTCGGGCAGTACCGCGGGCATCCGCTGACCACGCGCGGGGTCTACGGCTTCGGGGAGCTTCCCGATCGGATCACGCTGTACAAGAACAACCTGCAGGAGCACAGTGCCGATCTCGACGCGCTGCGTGCGCGGGTCCGCATCACGCTCGTGCACGAGATCGGTCACTACTTCGGGCTCGACGATGCTCGGCTCCACGAGCTCGGCTGGGCTTAGGCGCCGACCCACCTCGACGCGGCACTGCGAGTGACCGCAAGTTGATTAACCGCTTGACCAACCCCTCAAGGTGCGTATATCGTCTGCGTAACCGATTAACCAATGAAGGTGATGATGGACCAGCGAGGGTTTTACCAGCCGAACGGCGCGTGGGTCGGAGACGTGATCCCGTGGCAGGAGGACGGGGTGTTCCACCTCTTCTACCTGCACGAGACACGCCAAATGCCGAAGGATGGGATGCCGTGGCGGCGCGTCATGACCGAGAACCTCGTCGACTTCCGCGAGACAGGCGAGGCCATCTCTTCGGGAGGGCCGTCGGCCGCTGACTTCAACGTCTACACCGGCAGCATCGTGCTCGCGGGCGATGGCACGCACCACGCCTTCTACACCGGACAGAACCCGGTGAAGACCGGTGACGACGGACTGCCGCTGCAGGTGGTCATGCACGCGACGAGCGATGACGGAATGCGTTCTTGGCAGCGGCATCCGTCGTACACCTTCGGAGCGACCGCCGGCTACGAGAGCGCTGACTGGCGCGACCCGTTCGTCTTCTGGGACGAAGACGCGCAGATCTGGCGGATGCTCATCACGGCGCGTCACGCTGACGGCCCCGCTCGACGCAGGGGAGTCATCGCGCAGTGCACTTCGCGCGACCTCAAGCGCTGGGAGCCGGCTCCGCCGTTCTGGGACCCGCGTCGCTACCTCGCGCACGAATGCCCCGAGGTGTTCAAGTGGGGCGAGTGGTGGTATCTCGTCTTCTCCGAGTTCAGCGACGCCTTCACGACGCGATACCGGATGTCTCGCAGCCTGCACGGGCCATGGATCGTGCCGGAGTACGACACGATCGACGGACGCGCCTTCTACGCGGCGAAGTCGGCTGCCCGCGATGGGCGGCGGCTGTTCTTCGGATGGATCGCGTCGCGCGAGGGCGCTCACGACGCCGGCGCCTGGCAGTGGGCCGGCACGATGTCCGTGCTCGAGGCCGAACAGCGCCACGACGGCACCTTGGCCTTCCACCCAGCCGACGAGCTCCGCGACACGTTCTCACGGCCCGGCGAGGCGATCGCGAGCGGCACCACGCTGCACGCCCCCGACGGACACCGCGATGTGCTGACGCTCCAGGATGCCCCGTCATCGTTCCGGCTCCGCGCCCGTCTCGAGATCGACGAGGGCACGAGCGAATGCGGGGTGCTCCTGCGAGCGAGCGCCGATGGCGATGAGGGCTACGTGTTGCGGCTCGAGCCGAAGCGCGGGCGTCTGGTCTTCGACCGGTGGCCGCGCCAGTCGACGGGCAGCGAGCAATGGCAGATCTCGGGCGACGTGCCCTTCGCCGTCGAACTCGAACGACCCTGTCGGCTCGACGCCGGCGAGCACGAGCTCGAGGTCATCGTCGACGGCGATCTGTGCGTTGCCACGGTCGACAACGCGACCGTCTTGAGCACTCGGCTCTACGACCGCCAGAGCGGCCGGCTCGGCGTCTTCGTCGGTGAGGGCACCGTCACCGTCACGGAGTTCTCCGTCTTCGCTCGCGACGAGGTCGAGGTCACCCCGCTCGATGCGGCCGACGACCTCGTCGCCGCGACCTAGCACTCCACTCCACCCGCAATCCAGCCCGAAGATCAATCAAAGGAGATTCCGATGTCCACCACGAAGCGCAGACGAGCGTTCCTCGCCGCTGCCGCCACCGCAGCCGCCGCAGCCCTCCTGCTCACGGGCTGTGCCGGCGCATCGAGCAGCGCCGACCCGACCGATGTCGACCCCGACGGCGAGATCGTGCCCCGCGAGATCTCCTGGCTGCTCTCACGGCCGGCCGACGGTGGAGTGATCACGGCCATGGAGCAGATTGCCGAGGAGTACGCAGACGAGCACCCCGGCTTCTCGCTGAACCTCATCACCACGCCCGACCGGCCGTCGTACATCCAGAAGTACGAGACGCTCGCGGCCGCGAACAAGCTGCCCGAACTCTTCGACACAGATGCCACGCCCTTCGCGCAGAAGCTCGCCGGGCACAATCGCATGGTCGATGTCGAGGTGCTGCTCGACGACCTCGGGCTCGCAGACGAGTATCGGGATGCCGCGCTGAACTACCAGCGCTTCGACGACGGTTCGCTGTACATGGTGCCGTTCGAGTTCCAGCTCGAGTTCTTCTGGTACAACTCGGCGCTCTTCGCTGACGCCGGCGTGGAGGTCCCGGTGACGCTCGACGACTTCCCGGCGATGTGCGAGGCACTCCGCGCCAAGGGCATCACCCCCATCGCCCTCGACGGGCAGGATCAGTGGCCGCTCGAGCGGTACATGGCGTACTACCCGTTCCGGATGGCCGGGCCCGAGTACGTCCAGGACCTCAAGAACGGTGACGCCGCATTCGCCGACCCCGCGGGCAAGGCGGCCGCCGAGTGGCTGTATGAACTCGGACAGGCAAGATGCTTCCAAGAGGGCTTCTCCTCGACGGGCTACGCAGATGCCCAGGCGCTCTTCACCTCGGGCAACGCCGCCGTCTACAACATCGGCACGTGGGAGCTCAATAACCTCGCCACGGACGCGCTCGATCCCAGCGTGCGCGACTCGGTCGACTATTTCACGCTGCCGACCATCGACGGTGCGGTGACCGAGGACAACGAGTTCGTCACGCCGTCCGGCATCGGCATGGCGGTGAACGCGCGCACCTACGACCCGCTCGTGCGCGACTTCCTCGCATTCGCGCTCGAGCGCTACCCCGAGGTCTACGCGGCCACCGGAGCGCTCTCGCCGACGACGAACGTCGAGACCACCATCCCCGACAACGCGACCGAGCTGTACTCTCGCGCCGTCGAGCAGGCGAACGAGGTCGGCGACAAGATCGCGATGCCGTGGGACACGCAGCTCGACCCGGCGACGAACACGCGACTCCAGCAGGAGCTGACCCTGCTGGTGCAGGGCGACATCACGCCCGACGAGTTCATCGAGACGATGGATGCCGCCCTTGCGGAGAACAGCCATGGCTGAGTCGGTACCAATCGGAGTGGGTGCGGCGACGCCGCGCCCGCTCCGGCCGCCGAGGCCGAGGCCGATGTCGACGTCGATGCTTCCGCGTCGCTCACGCCTGTCGGTGGCGGTGTTCCTCCTTCCTCCGCTGCTGCTCTACGGCGTGGCGGTGCTGCTGCCCATCGTGCAGTCGTTGTTCCTGAGCCTGTTCCGCTGGGACGGCATCACCGACATGGCCTTCGTCGGAATCGACAACTACGTCAAGATGCTCACGCGCGACGACGTCTTCTGGACGGCGTTCGGCAACGCGCTCGCCTATCTCGCGATCTGCCTCGTGCTCCAGCTCGGCGGTGCGCTGGTCGTCGCGAGCCTGCTCACGGCGCTCCCCAGGGCTCGCGAGCTCGTGAAGACGATCTACCTGCTCCCGGCCGTCATCTCGACCGTCGCGATCGCCATCCTGTTCCAGCGGATCTACTCGCTCGAACCCGTCGGCCTGCTGAACCAGGTCCTCGCGTGGGTCGGGTTGGAAGGCCTGCAGAACGCGTGGCTCTCCGATGTGCAGACCGTGCTCACCGCAGTGTCGATCCCCGAGGGATGGCGCTTCACCGGGCTCTACATGCTCATCATCTATGCCGCCCTCATCGCCGTGCCGCGCGAGCTCGAAGAGGCGGCGCGACTGGACGGTGCTTCGTGGTGGCAGGTGTTCTGGCGCATCCGCTTCCCCTACATCCGGCCGGTGTGGATCACGACCACGATCATGGCGACGACGTTCGCCCTGCGCGGCTTCGACATTCCGTACCTGCTCACCAATGGCGGGCCAGGGCAGGCCTCTGAGCTGCTCACGACCTACATGTACAAGACGGCGTTCGTGCACACCGACTACGGCTACGCCAGTGCGATCTCCGTCTTCATCGTGGTCGAGTGTCTCGTCGCGGTCGGCCTCATCTTCCTGCTCCTTCGTCGAAGGGATGACTCATGACCGCCCCCGTGCTCACTCCGGCCGCGCCGCGGCAGTCGGAGCCGCAGCCACCTCACCCGGCTCGGCCAGCCCGGCGCCGGACGCCTTCGCTCTCGCCCCGACTCCGCATGCAGCGCTCGCTCCTGACCGTGACGATCGTGCTCATCGTGATCGTGCAGGTGTATCCGCTCGCGTGGCTCTTCCTCACGAGCTTCCGCACGGCAGCCGATTTCGCCGGCGGAAACCCGTTCGCGCTGCCCTCCGAGTGGACGCTCGACAACTACGCGCGTGCGTTCGACACGGGCAACCTCGGGCTGAACATCGTCAACAGCCTCGTCGTCACGCTCGGCTCGAGCGTGTTCATCGTGCTCGCGGGCATGATGGCCGCCTACGCGTTGCGGGTGCTCGGGTTCCGGTTCAGCGGCCTCGTGAAGGCGCTGTTCCTGCTCGGCATCATCGTGCCGGTGCAGATCGCGCTCGTGCCGCTCTTCATCGACTACTCGCAGATCGGGCTGCTCGACACGCACCTGTCGATGATCATTCCGCTCGCCGCGTTCGCACTGCCGATGGCGATCTACCTGTTCTCGTCGTTCTATGAATACATCCCGCGTGAGATGTACGAGGCCGCGTCGATCGACGGTGCCGGCCCGTACCGGATCTTCGGCCAGATCACATTCCCGCTGTCGGCCAATACGATCATCACGGTCGTGCTCGTGAACAGCATCTTCATCTGGAACGATTTCATCTTCGCGAACACCTTCGTGCTCTCGGATGGGCTCAAGACGATCCCGCTCGGCCTGCAAAACTACATCGGAGCGATGGGCAACACCGACTGGACAGCGACGTTCGCAGCCGTCTGCGTGACGGTGACGCCGCTGCTCCTGGTCTTCCTCGTCTTGAACAAGGCGATGATCAGCGGACTCGAGAGTGGAGCAACCAAGGGATGAGCACCTCGGAGCACGGCAGACACGGCCCGGCCGTCACGATGCGCGACGTCGCCAAGGTCGCCGGTGTGTCGGTGGCCACGGTTTCGCACGTCGTGAACGACAAGCCGGGTGCCCGCATCGGCGACGACGCCAGGCGCAGGGTGCAAGAGGCGGTGATCGAACTCGGCTACCGGCCGAACGCGCTCGCGAAGACGCTCTCGCAGGGCACGTCGCGCTTCATCGGTCTCGTCGCGGATGCGATCGCCACGACCCCGTTCGCCGGCCAGATCATCCATGGTGCACAGGACGAGGCGTGGAAGCACGGCTACGTACTGCTCGTCGCCAACACCGACGGCAACCTGGCGGCCGAGAACGAGGCGATCGCGATGATGCTCGAACACCAGGTGCACGGCATCCTCTACTCGACCTGGTTCCACCGGGAGATCCAGGTGCCCGAGGCGCTGCACCAGACCGACACGGTGCTCGTCGACTGCTTCGCCGAGGGCAGCGGGCTGCCCGCGGTCGTGCCCGACGAGGAGCAGGGCGGCCGCACCGCGACCGAGGAGTTGCTCGCTGCGGGCCATCGCAGGATCGCGTTCATCAATACGACGACGCCGTCGCCGGCGCAGAGCGGACGACTGGCCGGGTATCGCGCTGCGCTCGAGGCGGCGGATGTCGCCTACGACGAGTCGCTCGTCTTCCCCGCGACGCCCGAGCAGGAGGGTGGCTACGCGGCGACCGCCGACATCCTCGAATCGAAGGCGACGGCGGTGTTCTGCCACAACGATCGCGTGGCGATGGGCCTCTACGACGGGCTGCGCGAGCACGGGTTGCGCATTCCCGACGATATCGCCGTGATGGGATTCGACAACCAGGACGTCATCGCCGCCCACTTGCGCCCGCCGCTCTCGACGGTCGCGCTGCCCCACTACGAGCTCGGGGTCGCGGGCGTGCGGCTGCTGCTCGGCCTCGAACCCGGCCCCAGTGCCGGTCCGCAGCTGGTCGCCTGCCCGCCCATCAGACGGCACTCGATCTAGGACACGAGATGCACGACATGCACGCCATGACCGGCCGAGTGCCGAGACCTGCATTCCACTTCACGCCGCAGCGCAACTGGATGAACGACCCCAACGGGCTCGTCTACGACCGCGGCCTCTGGCACCTCTACTTCCAGTACAACCCCGAGAGTGCGGAGTGGGGCAACATGAGCTGGGGCCACGCGACCAGCGCCGATCTACAGCACTGGACCGAGCATCCCGTGGCGCTGCCGTATCGCGATGGCGAGCAGATCTTCTCGGGCTCCATCGTCGCCTCGCCGGCCGCCGACGAGACGCTGCTGACCGCGTACTACACGAGCGCCTACGACGACGACCATCAGGCGCAGTCGATGGCGACCAGCCGCGACGGCGGCTACACGTGGGAGCCCGACGCCGGAAACCCGGTGCTCGACCGCGGCACGAGCGCCTTCCGCGACCCGAAGATCATCAGGTACAGCGATGGCACAGGCGGCTCCCGTTGGATCCTGCTCGCCGTCGAGGCCGACGACCGCCAGGTGCTGTTCTACTCGTCGCGCGACCTTCGCACTTGGGAGTATCTGAGCTCGTTCGGTCCACTCGGCGACACGGGCGTCGTGTGGGAATGCCCCGACCTCGTCTCGCTCGCGATCGACGGTGACCCGAATCGGCTTCGGTGGGTGCTGCTGCTCAGTGCGAACCCCGTCGGCGACGACGCGAACCCCGACGGCTCGTCGATGAGTTACGTCGTCGGGCAGTTCGACGGCGTCACCTTCACAGCGGATGCCGCGGAGCTGGTGCGACTCGATCACGGACGCGATTTCTACGCCGGCGTCACCTTCGACAGTGCGCCCGACGGCGAAGCGGTCATGCTCGGCTGGCTGAGCAACTGGCGCTATGCCGGGGTGTTCCCCTCGGCTCCGTGGCGGGGTGCGATGTCGCTGCCGCGGCGGTTGTCGCTGCGCACCGTCGGGGGAGCACCCCGCCTCGTGCAGCAGCCGCCGAGCTTCGTTGACGAGCACCTTGCGGCCGCGGCATCCTCGACCGTCTTCGGCGCAGCCCGGCCGTTCGACTTCACGTTGAGCGGCCACTTGCTGATCGAGCTGGAATGGGAGCCCGAGTCCACCGGAACGCTTCGGCTGCAGCTGCGGGGCGACGCCGATGCGCTCGTCGAGCTCGAGCACGACTCGCTCTCGAACGTGCTGCGTATCACGCGGGGCGGCCGTGCCATGGAGGCCGTGCACCCCGACTTCTCGTCGACGAGCACCGTCGAACTCGGGGGTGACGGTGACCGCTCGGTGCGACTGCTGCTGAGCCTCGACGGCCCACTGCTCGAGGTGTTCGCCAACGACGGCGAAGCGACGGCTTCGAACCTCGTGGTGCTCGGCGCCGGCCCCGTCGAGGCGATTCTCGACACCGAGCGTGACGGTCCGATCTCGGTGACCGTCGCCGACGTACGCGCCGCGGAAGGACGTGCACTCGCGTCACTCGCCGGCGCACTCGGCTGATCTCCGGCATCCAACCACCGCCGCTCGACCTCGGCGGGCGCACCGTCGCGCCCGCGAGACAGGAAAGGAATGACCACCTCAGCGCAACCGGTGCCGATCTGCCCAGCGCCCGATTGCGGCGGCGATTGCGTCCGGCCGATCCTCCTGCGCGTGATGACCGGCGAGTCCGCCGTCGGTGATCTCGAGCGAGGCGATCGAGGCGGCACACCATTCCGTCATTGCGTCATCGATGAGCAGGGTCGGCGAGCCCGAGAACTTCAGCAGCAGCTTCGGCACCGAGGCGCTCGTCGCAAGCCATCGATCGTAGGCCTCGATGCGTTCGACGAGACCTGCTGGTTCGCCGCCGAGCGGCATCTGCCGCGCCCACGCGAGCACGGGTGCGCGACTTTCGGGGGTGGGGAACGGCGCAAGGTACGCGTCGAGCTCGGCGCCGACGACCGGCGTCAGCACGCCGCCGGCGAATGCTTGACGGATGAATGCGTCCGTGGTGAGCACGCGTTCCTCGCCCAGGCCCGGTGTGCGCACCGACTCGGAGCGGGCTTGCGCCTGCGGTGACAGGTCGCTCCACTCCATCGGTTTCACGATGCTTTCGAAGAAAGCAACGCCGAGTACACGGTCCGGATGCCGCGTGGCCCAGTCGAACCCGAGCGCACCGCCCCAGTCGTGGCCCACGAGCACGGCCTGTCCTACGCCGACGGCGTCGAACCATTCGTCGAGGTACCGCGCGTGGTCGGCGAAGAGGTACGCGAGATCGGGCTTGCCGGATCGGCCCATGCCGATGAGGTCGGGCGCGAGCACGTGCCCGTCTCCGAAGCGATCGATGACGTTGCGCCACTGGTGTGAGGATCCGGGGTTGCCGTGAAGGAACACGAATGTCGCACCCTCGCCGTGCTCTTCGAAATGCATGGTGGAGTCGAGTATCGGGATGGAGGGCATGCTCGTCGCTTTCTGCTTATCTACATCAGTAATGTTGGCCACGCCAACGGTATGCGAAAAACGTTGGCCGTGTCAATGAATTGGTATGCTGGCTCGATGGCCGAAGAACTCGCTCCTCGTTTCGCGCTGAGGGCCACGTGGAGGCTCTCTACGGTCGCGCAGCGTTCGCACCAGTTGCTCGCGGGCGCGTTCGCAGAGCGCGGCCGGCGCGGCTACGACTATCGTGTGCTCGCTGCGCTCGCCCATTTCGGTGAACTCCATCAGGCGGCGATCGGCCGGCATACCGGCCTTGATCCGAGTGACGTGACCCAGACTGTTCGCGATCTCGAGGCGGCTGGAGACCTCACCCGGCGACCGAGCAGCGAAGACCGACGCCGTATGGTGATCGCGATCACCCCAGCCGGCACTCGCACCCTCGACTACCTGGATTCAGCGATCGACCGGGCTGAGACTGCCCTGCTGGCGCCCTTGAGCGACGCCCAACGCGAGCGACTCCTCGAGTGTCTGGAGGTGTTGGCAGAGGCGTACGATCCAGATTGACGGCGCTCGCCGGCGAGCCAGCTCCGCGGGGCTCCGGTGCGGGAGTGGGTCATGAAACTGAGCCGAGGCGGCAGCGGATGTCACGTGCTCTGGCTTGCTCACGCGTCGGCTGCCTTGACCTCCTGGCGATGCACCTTCTCGATGCCGTCGAGGATCAGCTCGAGCCCGAACCCGAACTCGTTGCCGTAGGCGTAGCCGGGCTGGAGAATGAGCGTCACCGCCATCTCCGCCAGGTTCGGGAACGCGTTCGACATCATCTCCTGCTGCGCCATGATGTCTTCGGTGGCGGCGCCGATGTCGCCCGACGCGTCGAGCGGCAGGGTCGCCTCCTGCATGGCGAACCCCTGCACGTAGCTGTCGAGCAACGACATCGCGTGGCCGACGAGGGGCATCGAGAATCCGGCAGCGCGAAGCACACCGATGGTCGCGTCGAGATGCCCGAGGGTCGCCGGGCCGGGCGACGTGCGTGCGTCGAGGTTGATGGCCCACGGATGCCGCGCCAGCACCGCGCGCGCCGACTCGGCGCGCTCGAGCATGGCCGTCCTCCATCCGACGCCGGGCCGGGGCACGGCCATTTCCGAGTACACGACGTCGAGCATCCCGTCGAGGATGTCGTTCTTCCCCTTCATGTGGTAGTACAGCGACATCGGCGTGATGCTCAGCTCGGTCGCGAGCTTGCGCATGCTGACGGACTCGATTCCGCCCGCATCGGCGAGTTCGACCGCTCGCCGCACTGCTCGCTCGCGCGTCACGGGTTCCCTGGTCGCTGCCGCCGTTTCACTTTGCGCGCCTGACACTTCGCCTCCGGTCTTCGGCCTATCGGCCATCCGTGATCATCCCGTCGACGAAACCATACACCGTATGGTAGCGTTCAATCAAATGACCATACGGTGTATGATTCGTCACTTTTTGAGATAGGTCACAGCATGAACACCACGCGAAACCCGGAACGGCTCGCAGCACGCTGGGTGGGGGTGCTCATGTTGAGCGCCTTCCTCCTCTACGGCATCGGGAGCATGCTCGCGACGAGTGCCGCCGCTGCCGTTGCTGCCGCTCCCGACTCCGCCGGCGGAGACCCCCTCTTGGCCACCGGCGCGGTGATGATGCTGCTCAACTCGGCCGCCGTCATCGCCATCGGCGTGCTCATGCTGCCGATCCTTCGGCCGCGCACCCCGATCATCGCGGTCGGATACCTCGCCACCCGCATCTTCGAGGGCGTGGTGCTCGCCATCGGCGTCATCAGCCTGCTCACGCTGTCAGCGGGTGCCGTCGCGGGCGATTTCCTCGCCTACAACATCGCCATGGCCGGGCTCGGCACCGGCAGCCTCTTCTTCTGCGTCGCGCTGTTCCGGTCGCGCCTCGTTCCGCGCTTCCTCGCCGTGTGGGGCTTCGTCGGCTACGCGTCGTTCGCGCTCGGTTGCGTACTCGAACTCCTGGGGTTGGCCGGCGCCGGCCTCGTGTCGACCATCCCCGGCGGGCTCTTCGAGGTGTTCTTCGCGGTCTGGCTCATCGTCAAGGGCTTCAACCCCGTGGCGATCACGGCACCGATCACGCCCGTCGCCCTCCGCACGTTCGCGACGCAATCATGACCGCCACGACGGCGACCGGGCCGGCTTGGACGGCCGAGCGGATGCCGCGACTCGACGGCGCGACGATCATCGTCACCGGCGCGAACAGCGGCATCGGCCTCGAGGCCGTGCGCGCCTTCGCCCGACACGGAGCACACGTCGTGCTCGCCGTTCGCGACGAGCAGCGGGGCCGGGATGCCGCGGCGACCATCGAGGGATCCACTGAGGTTCGCCGGCTCGACCTGGCCGACCTCGCGTCGGTGCGGCGGTTCGCGGCCGACTGGACCGGCGACATCGACATCCTCGTCAACAATGCGGGCGTGCTGATGCCGCCATTCGGCCTCACGACCGACGGCTTCGAGCTGCACTTCGGCATCAACCACCTCGGCCACTTCGCGCTGACCAACCTCCTCCTCCCGCGCATCACGGGCCGCGTCGTGACTGTCGCCAGCGGCGAGCACCGAGCGGGCACGATCGACTTCGACGACCTGAACTTCACGACCCGGCGATACGGCTGGGGCTCGGCCGCCTACGGGCAATCGAAGCTCGCGAACCTGCTCTTCACGCTCGAACTGCAACGACGGCTGGATGCCTCGGGGTCGCACGTCTTGGCGACGGCTGCGCATCCCGGCATGGCCGCCACCAACCTGGGGTCGAGCTCGAAGAAGAACCTGATACTGAACGCGGTGGCGAAGATCGCCGTGCGCCTGTTCGCGCAAGACGCCACGAGCGGAGCCGCCCCCACGCTCTACGCGGCGACCGAGCCGATGCCCGGCGCCGGCTACGCAGGCCCCGGGGGCCGGCGAGAGATGACCGGGCCGCCGGTGCTCGTCGGCCGCTCCGACGAGGCCGCGGATGCCGCGACCGCCACACGACTCTGGGCCGCATCCGAAGAGCTCACCGGCATCGGCTATCCCCTGTAGCACGGCACCACTCATTCACGACCGCGCCGACCGCCCACAGCCACCGTCAGCGTTTGGGCGTACGCAGCCGAGCGGACTCACGCCGCCCGGTCTTCGCGCAGTTGGAATCGCGCCCGGCCGCCGAGTCGTGGTACCTGTGCCGGGTCGATGTGCGGTGGCGGGATGAACCACACCTCGCTCGTACTCGGGTGTATCTGCCAGCCGTCGCGGTGGATCATGTGGTGGCAGAAGCTGCAGAGCATGACTCCGTTCGAGAGGTCGGTCGGGCCGGTATCTCGTTCCCACCACGCGATGTGGTGGGCTTCGACGTAGGTGATGTTCTGGCCGCATGAGGCGCAGCCGCCGTCGCGCTCGCTGAGTGCGAGCCGTTGCGCTTTCGTGAACAGGCGGGCCGCGCGTCCGAGGTCGAGCGGGAGGCTGTCGCCGCCGAGCACCGCGGGCACGAGTTCGGCGTCGGCGGCCATGCGGCGGGCCGTGGCGGCTGAGATGGGCTGGTCGAGACCGTCGATGCGTGCGTGCCCGAGCTCGCTGACGAGCGTCTCGAGGTCGACGCGGACGACGACCGTGGTCTTCGCGAGCGGGGTGAGGGTCTGGGTGCAGCCGAGCGTGTGGCGGGCGAGCGCGGCGAGCGCGTCGGCCTGGATCTGCGGGATCGACCGTCGGTCGTCCACGACGGGAGCGTGATCGCCGTCGCCGGGCTCGCGCCGGCGTAGCACGTCGCTCACAAGGGCCTCGATTGCCGCCTTCAGCGGAGCGGCGCTCTCTGGATCGAGGCGCGCGTGCAGGTGCACGATGCCGCGGCCGTCTTCGCGCATCGTCAGCGACCGCTCCATGCGGAGCTCCTCTTCGCGGGGCTCGACGCCGTCGGGGTCGAGGCGCGCCTCCGCCTCCCGCACTCCGCGCGTGAGGATCTCGAGCGGCACCCGCGCTGCCAGATCGACGAGGGCTGCTTCGACGACGTCGACCCGGGACGTCTCGGCTCTCGCCGACGCGCGGTCGAGCATCGAGGTGATCGCTGATGCCGCCTCGATGCCGATCGTCGCCGCCTCGAGGGCAGCAGCGACGTGCGGATGCCGCGCGGGCATTCGCTCGCCACTGAAGGCCTGCCGCTCGGCGGTGGCGATGCCGACGGCGATCAGCCGCACCGCGTCGGCGCGCGATGCTCCGGTGGACGCGGCGATCAGCCGGGTCGGATTGTGGAATCCCTGCGCCTTCGCGAGCCCGGTCTCGCCGAATTCCGGGCCGGACCGTTTCGTCACCTCTGCGGCGACCATGGCGAGCGCGGCGTCGACATCGCGCCGGACCTTCGCGAGCGCATCCGTGACCTGCACGAGTCGGGCGTCGCTCATCTGTTGCACTTCGGCCTGCGCGGTCTCGCCGACCGCGCCCCAGGCCGGCATCGCACCCGCCCACGCCTCACGAAGCGCTGCCACATCGCGCTCGAGCGCAGCCAGCGCACGCGGCGCCGGCTGCGCCGGCTGCGCCGGCTGCGCCGGATGCGCGAATTGCGGGGGCTGTTCCATGCTTCGATCCTGCACCTACCCACCGACATTCGATCGCGCGCAGAAACCGCCGATGATCAGGAATTATGCCTGGATGAATCGCAGGAGTCGTGCCCTGTGGAGGACAAGTCGCAGCCCGAGGCATCCGTTCTCAGAAGCCAAGAAGCTCGCGCGCTTGGACAGCTCAGGCATGGTCTCCGTCATCCCCACGGCGCGGCGCACGGTTCGGTGGGCGACCCGCTGAGCGCCGAGCGGAGCAACGGCGCCAGTGCCTTCGGGATCTCCAATACTGCAGTGCCCGTGCCGCCGTCGCCGTTCCCGAGCATCGCGAAGACCGCCCCGGTCAACGGGTAGTACGCGACGTTCGTGCCGTACCCGGGTTCGGCGCCGGCGTGGGAGACGCTCGTGACGCAGCCGGTTGCGACGTCGACCTCGACACCCGCACCGAGGCCGTACCCTGCTCCGGTCTGTCCCGAAACCGGCGCGACATCCGCATATCGTGCAACTTGGAGCTCGGGGGTCACGCCTGCGCCCTCGCCGATGGCCTCGCCCCACGCATGCAGGTCGTCGAGGGTCGACACCATGCCGCCGCCCGCCCAGCTCTCGCCGTTCGACCAGTCGACGGTGTCGACGGGCTCGCCGAGTGCGGGGCAGAAGAGCGAATACCCGTGGGTCAACGGTGCGGTGACCTGTCCGTCGGGGGCGAACCTGCTGCGGTCCATGCCGAACGGCTCGGTGATGCGGTCGCGGATGAGCGTCGCGAGATCGGCACCGGTGACCTGCTCGAGGATGCCGCCGAGCAGGAAGTAGTTCGTGTTGGCGTACTCGAATCCCTCGCCCGGTGCGAAGTCCGCGCGCGGGGTCGCCGCGCCGGTGGCGATGAGTTCGTCGGGCGTTGGGATGGCGTACGGGTCGCTGCAGATGCGGTCGACCTGCGGCTGGCCGGATTCACCGATGCCGCTCGAGTGGTTCAGCAGCATCCGCACTGTGATGTTAGGTGCCTCGGGGAACTCGGGATACCACCGGTCGAGCGTGTCGTCGAGGCTGACGTCGAATTCGGGCTCGCCGATCACCTGCAGCATGACCGTGCCGACGATCGTCTTGGTGATGCTGCCGATCTTCTGCTGGTGGTCGCGGCCGATCGGCTCGCCGGTCTCGACATCGGCCAGGCCCCGCTCCGACACCCACTCGCCCTCGCCGGGGATCCACACCCCGACGATGACTCCCGGTATCCCGGATGCCGCGAACCCCTCGTCGAGTGCCGCTTCCAGCTGCGCGACCAATTCGGGGTCGAACGCGCCGCCGTTCGGAGTGGGCGTCTCGATGGCGGATGCCGCGGGCTGTGCACCACCGGGGGCAGGCCCGCCGGATGTGCCCCAGAACGTTGCGGCGATCACCCCGATCGCCGCGACGGCGACGACGGCCGCCGTCCAGAGGACCACACGGCGAATCGGCTTCCTGCCGCCTGGGCGCGCTCCCTCGGGTTCTGCAGCCGCTGCACGGGTGGGCGTCACGTCGCGCCCGACACCGTCATCATCGCGTGCCGTGTGGCTGGCGCATGGTGGATGCTACCGCGGCGTGCGCCGGTCCGTCGGAAACGGTGCGCCGGTCCGTCGAAACGCGTGGCCCCGGTCCGGGGGATGCACCGAGCCAACGCTCGGCTTCCATGTGTGCATGCTGCGGACCGCCGCTGACGCCCGCCAGCGCACTGTCAACTACCGTCGATCTGGACGCCGTGCAGGTACGGCTGTGGTATCACCTTGATACCTCGATGCTAGGATAGAGCATTCGACGAGAGGAGTCCGCTATGGCGATGACCCTGCGCCTCGACGAGCAGCATGATGAACTCCTCGAAGCGCTCGCCAAGCGCTTCGGGCGCTCCAAGACCGAGGTGGTCGAGATCGCGCTCGACGAGCTCGCCGGGCGCGAAGACAAGTCGGCTCGCACGCGCGCGGCGTTCGCGCGCGTCCGGGAGCGGGACGCCGGCCTGCTCGAGCGCCTCGCCCGGTGACGGAGTACCTCGAACCGTCCGATGTGGAAGCCCTGCTCGATGAGGAGGGCTTCCACTACAAGGACGGTACCCGCGGCCGGAATCTGCTCCTCACCGCGCTCGCCGCGCCGATGCCCGTCTTCGGCGAGGACGTCCATCCGTCGATCGAGGAGAAGTCCGCCGCCTTCCTCCTGGCGGCGAATCGCAACCACGCCCTCGCCGACGGCAACAAGCGCCTCGCGTGGTTCGTCACCGTCGCCTTCCTCGAGCTCAACGGCCATGACCTGGTGGTGACGGATGTCGCAGCGACCGACCTCTTCCTGCGAGCGGTCGCCGCTGGCGAAGTCGAGCTCGACGCGCTCGCGGAATGGATCGCCGGTCACCTCCGTCCATTGGCGTGACGTCCGCCTCACGCACTCGGCGCGCGGGCAGCGCATTCGGCGCGGCGTCACGAGTCAGTGGTCGCCCTGACCCTTCGGCTCCGAATGGAACTGCCCGCCATCCGTGTCGGTCCCTACGATGTGGATGCGCCGCTTCCAGCGCGTGCTGCTTCCCCCGGCGCGGTGCGATGACGGTCCGCCGTCACGAGAGAAGGGGAAGCGAAATGGGCATCGGAAGACTGGTCGGAGACCACTTCGACCTGATCGTGTCGATCCGGCATAATGCCGCCCAGGCGCGCGTCGACGAATGGGAGGAGTCGTTCGCGCAGGCGTCGCGTCTGCTGTGGGACGCCACCGACGGACAGCACCGGTTCGGCACGATCTACGTGTGCAACAACTCGACCGGCGGACGCAACGCGGACGCATGGCTGCTCGAACCCGAGGGTCGGTCCTCATCCGCGGTCGACGCGCTCGGCAACGAGACCGCGCACATGACCCTCTACGGGGATGAGCGCTTCAAGCCGTTCATCGTCGTGCACGAGTACGGGCACTACGGGTACGGGGTGTACGACGAGTACGCCGGGTCGGCCGGCGACGCCGAGTGCATCGGCGGCACCACCTCGGACGCCTGCATCATGGAGGCAGGCTGGGGCTCGGGCGACCGCTTCGGCAACTCCGGCACCGGCGGCACGCTCGTCACCGGGCGAGTGAGCGAGTTCTGCGTCGCCGGCAACCACGATCCCGACAGCGACGGGTACCAGGACGAGATCCACGGCGTCTCGTGCTGGCAGACGATCGTCGCGAACTACCCGGGCATGACGATCCCCGCGGGCACGCCGACCACGGCGGTGCCCGGCGGCGCAGGAGCGATCAACTGGGTCATCCTGGCACCCGAGCAGCGGTACGTGCTGGTCATCGACCGGTCGGGCAGCATGCAGGGCGACAAGATCCGTCAGGCGCGGATCGGCAGTGACTGGTGGGCCGACAATGCCCAGCTGAATGACCGGCTCGGGGTGGTGTCGTTCGCGAACTCGGCCCGCACCGACATCGGGCTGACGACGATCTCAGGCGACCCTGACCGCGACTCCGTCCAGAACGCGATCGGCACGATCGCCGCGGGCGGCCAGACCGCGATCGGCGACGGTCTCCGTCAGGCGCTCGACGAGATCCTCGCCGCGGGCCAGCGGGCGGCGACGCAGGTCGCCGTGCTCCTCACCGATGGACTGCACAACAGTGGCGAGGACCCGAACGCGGTACTCCCGGACCTCTCGGCGAACGGCGTGCGCGTTTACACCATCGGCGTCGGCCCCTCCATCGACAGCCCCTTGCTGCAGTCGATCGCGAGCTCGACCGGCGGCACCTTCTACCGCATCGACCCGTCGCTGTCGTCGGCAGACCAGGAGTTCCGCATCCGCACGGTACTGCAGGAGATCTCCGGCGTCGCCCGCGACAACGGCGGCGTCGTGACCACGCGGCCCGAGAAGCTCGGCGAGGAGAAGGTCGTCGAGCGGCGCGTGCTCATCGAGGAGGGCAGCGAGCTGGCGACGTTCGCCGTGACGTGGGACGGCGACCCGCGGGCGATCGACCTCGAACTCGAGGCGCCGGATGGCACGGTGATCAACCTGGGTGCTGTGCCGCCCGAGGCGCGCCCGATCGACACCGGCCGGCCATACACCGGCTTCCAGGTCGAGAAGCCCGTCCCGGGAGAATGGCTCGTGCGCATGCGGCCCGAGCGCGGGCAGGTCTCGCGCGGGCAGCTGTACGTGTTCAGCCAGAACACGCACATCGACGGCGGACTCTTCACCCCGGATGCGCGAGTCGCACCGGGCGATCCGATCCGGCTCTACCTGCAGACCTACTTCGACCAGCCGGTCGGCGGTGTGCAGGTCAGCGCGGCGGCGATCCTGCCGGACGGATCGACCGCACCCGTGCAGTTCGGCGACGACGGCGACCCGCTCACGGGTGACGCGGTCGCGAAGGACGGCACCTACTCGGCGGTCTTCGACGAGACGCACGACGCCGAAGGCGCGTACCGATTCCAGGTCACGGTGACGAGCGACGGCTCGTCCGTCTTCTACCCGGAGGCCGGCGAGAAGCGCGAGCCCGGCGACGCCGAGCCGACCGCGCCGATTCCGGCGTTCGAGCGGCGCTTCACGCTCACCGTCATGGTGGGCGAGGAGAAGATCGTCGAGCCCGAGCAGGAGGACGATCGCGAGCCCGAGTACCGCGAGCCGAAGCGCCGCGGGTCGAAGGAGAAGAAGGCGTCGCTGCGTCGCGACATCCGCTCTGCCTGATGATCGGGACGTGATCGCAACGTCGTGATCGCAACGTCGGGCCCCGTGTCACGCGGGGCCCGACAGCTGCGCCCAGCCTCGGCGGAGGAGCGGCCAAGGCCGATGGCTGGGTTGCGTCGGGCTGCGTCAGGTCGAGGTGGCGGATGTCGCGGCCCGCCGAGGAGCGGGACCGGACGATGTCCGCTCGGGTCGAATCAGCCCGGCCCGCGCCGGCCGAACACCCCCGCGAGCACGGCATGCAGCAGCGGCACCACCGATGCCACCATGAGCGCCATGCTCCACACCGGCTCGTCGAGGCGAAGCAGGATGCCGCCGATGAACAGGCCGACGAACAGCACCGCCGAGACGATCCGCCGGGTCGTGCGCTCGAGCCGCGCCACCCGCTGCTCGAGCCGCGGCGAGTTCGCGACGAGGCGCCCCTCCTCGATGCGGTCCGCCAGCGCATCGAGGCGCTGCGGCAGCCGCGCGACCGTGCCGGCGAACGACAGCGCCTCCTGCCCGAGCGCCTGCACGATGTTGCCGCGCTCGTCGCGCAGGAGCTGCGCGGCATACGGCTCGACGGCGTCCCACATGTTGAACTCGGGGTCGAGCGAGCTGCACAGGCCCGACGTCAGCGACATCGAACGGATGACGAGCAGGAAGTTCTCGGGCAGTTGGAACGGCAGCGCCCGCATCACCTCGCCGAACTCGATCGCGAAGCTGCGCAGCTCGCGCTGGTCGACCCGCTGCAGCTCGGCGAGGCCCATTCCGCCGAAGCGCGCGAACAGCTCGGCCATCGCTCGCTCGAGTTCTTCCGTGTCGGCCGACGGCAGCAGAATGCCGACACCACGGATGCTGTCGACCAGCCGCTTCCCGTCACGCGCGGCGACCGCGAGGATGACCTGCTGCAGTCCGCGCCGCAGCGAGTCGGGCACTTCGCCCATCATGCCGAAATCGATGAAGGTGAGCCGCCAGTCGGGGGAAGCGGCCGGCGCCGCGGCATCCGTTACCCTCGAAGCCGGCGACGCGGCATCCGTCACCCGCTCGACTGGCGTGATGAAGATGTTGCCGGGGTGCGGGTCGGCGTGGAAGTAGCCGTCGCGGAAGAGCTGGTCGAACATGACGGTCGCGAACTGCTTCGCGACCGCCTTCGCGTCGATGCCCGCCGCGACCAGGGCCGCGCGGTCGTTGATCTTGATCGCCGTCACGTCGGCGAGCGTCAGCACGCGGCGCGTCGTGCGCTCCCAGACGACTTCGGGCGCGGCGACCCGCGAGTCGTCGGCGAAGCTCGCCGCGAACCGCTCGGCGTTGCCCGCTTCCTGCAGGTAGTCGATCTCTTGGAGGCTCGTGACGGCGAACTCCTCGACGAGCGAGGGGAGGTCGACGCGGCTCGAGACGAATCTCACGCGGCTGAGCCATCCGGCGACCCGGCGCAGCGCCGCCAGGTCGACGTCGACGATCGTCTCGATGCCCGGCCGCTGCACCTTGACGACGGCCTCGTCGTATCCCATGTCGGCGGCATCGATCGGCGAGAGCTTGGCGCGATGCGCTTGACCGAGGGATGCCGCGGCCAGCGGTGTCGGGTCGAACCACGCGTACGCGCGCTCGAGCGGTACACCCAGCTCGGCTTCGGCGAGGCGTCGGATCGCGTCGAACGGCACGGGCGGCACTTCATCTTGGAGCCCCGCGAGCTCGTGCGTGATCTCGGGCGGCAGCACGTCGAGTCGCGACGAGAGGTATTGGCCGACCTTGATCATGAGGCCGCCGAGGTCGACCGCGAGCACGTGGAAGCGCTGGGCGATGCGGGTCAGCCGCGCTGCTCGCCCGCGCGCCGCAACCTTCGCCAGGCCGAAGCGAGGCAGCACGAGCTCGAACCACCAGGTCTGCACGATGTGTCGCGCGGCGAACCGCAAGATGCGCCGGTAGCGGGCGCGCGTGTTGCCGACATCGGGCGTCGAGTCATCCGGACGCCGACGTGCCGAGGGCACCGAGGTCAGTCCTGCGCGAGGATCGAGTAGAGACGACGACGTGCCTCTTCGAGCACCTCGACCGCCTGTTTGATCTGCTCGGGTGTGCCCGTGCGCCCGACCTGCGCCGCTGCCTGTGCGAGCTCGATGCCGGCCTTCGGGAGCGCCCCGACCGTGCCGGAGTCGCGCGCGCTCGAGGTCTGCCACGGCGCGGGACGATCAGCGGATGCCTCGGCCTCGGCCCGTCCCCCTTCCGTCAGCGAGTAGGTCTTGCGGCCATTCGACTCCTCTGCGCTGATGAGCCCCTCGTCGGCGAGCAGCTGCAGCGTCGGATACACCGAGCCCGCGCTCGGCTTCCATGCACCGCCGCTGCGCTCGGCGATCTCGCTGATGATCTGGTAGCCGTGCATCGGCTTCTCGGCGAGGAGCGCGAGCACTGCCGCGCGGACGTCGCCGCGGCCCATGCGCGGCGCGACCTTCTGCTCGAACATGCCGCGAAGTTGATCCATGGCCTCCCACAGTCCCTGTCCGGGGCCCCCTTGCCCCCACCCGCCCGAGGGACCGGTGAAGCCGTCGCCCCTGTACGAACCGTTCATGATGTCCTCCCTGAACCGGGCACTCGCCCGGCGCTCGACGATATATCAACGATATATCGTTCGCATGCTTCGGGGTAGACCGTGAATCCCCGTCGACTTGGGCGCGTCCGGCGCGAATCGACCAACGGGTAAGGTGACGCCGTGCTCCCCATTCTTCTGGCCGTCGCGTTCGGCCTCAGCGTCGGAACCCTGCAGGCCTACGTCTACCTTCCGCGACCGCAGCGCCTGCCATCGATCGCCGTTGCGGTTGTGCTCCTGATTGGTGCAGCCTATGCAGCGTGGGGCCCGGGTGGGTCGACGGGTCCAGCAGCGGTCATAGTCTTGTCCGCCATCCTCGCTCAGACGCTGGTGGGCGGCCTTCGTCTGGCCGGCGACCCCCGAGCAGAAGGCTTGGGTTATTGGGAGCGGGTGTGGCTGGGGTTCATGCGTGCTAGCTCGTTGCGTCGGTCACCCGGTTCGCGGCGCGATGCGCGCCCAGGCCCATAGCCCGACACCGCGCGATCGTCCATCGAGACGACCTAGTGGAAGCTACTTGCGCTCGAGCTCGACGGTTTTGGTGACACCCATCGCCGTCACGTCGTAGCGGATGACATCCTCGTCGTACGCGAACGTCTTCGTCGCGTCGCTCGATGCGAGCATCGCGCCG
Source organism: Agromyces albus (assembly GCF_030815405.1). Lineage (NCBI taxonomy): Bacteria > Bacillati > Actinomycetota > Actinomycetes > Micrococcales > Microbacteriaceae > Agromyces > Agromyces albus. The sequence goes on from NZ_JAUSWX010000001.1 coordinate 574,809, forward strand.
GCCGTCTTCTCGGTATCGTTCTGCGAGACCCATTCGAACGTGCCCGGTGATGTCGGCGCCGTATAGGAGCCTGCCCAGTAGAGGGCGCGCGTGTCGTTGCTCTCAGAGATCCAGTTGACCTCGATCGAGTCTGCAGTAATCGTGGCGACCTGGTAGCTGTCTTCAGACTCAGAGTTCGTCTGAACCCATTCGCCGACCAGATCGGCGGGCTCCGGTTGCGGCTCTGCCTCAGCCTCGTTCGACGCAGCGGCGCTGACGGGCGCCGCAGTTGGCGCGTCAGCCGCGCAGCCGGAGAGGCCATACCCGAGCAGTGCGAAGAGAGCGAGTGCGGTGATACGGGCGGTGCGCGATCGAGACATGAGTTCCTCTTGTTGACGTTTCAAACAGCGAGGTTCAACGTATCGCGACGGGTGGTTACTCTCCCGCGCTTGCGCGCGGATCAGCCGAATTGCACGCCGTTGTGCCTACAAGTGGGGTGGGCCACTTTTAAGTGGGGTGGGCCACTTTGACCTAGGGACACGGCACGCTGACACACGATTCTCAACTGCTGACCCGCAGATCGTGGCCGCCGAACCCGCCGGGCTCGGGGAGCGCGCTACGGATCTGCTCGGCCGTCTCATTCCGTTTCGTTGTCGATTGAGAGTGCGCCCCCACTCGGGGAAGCCATGGCGCCCTCGACCCCCGTAGGGCATGCTTCCTCGATGTTAAGGGCTGGCACTAGGCTCATTGCTACTTCCCCGTGACTTGCGCTGATGGTGGTGGGGGCTTCACATTCGGGGGGAAGCAGGTATAGTTTTGACTGAACTCGAAGCGGACCAGGTATCCAGGTGTGCCAGTTGCTCGCGGTACGTTGAAACGGACGGAGGCGCTCTCGCCGTCGAAGGTGCGTGGGACCGCGATGATCGTGCACAAGTGATCGAATTCTTGGGTGCCTTGCGTCGCTCGAAGAGAGAGAAAGATCGAATACGCCTGGCCGACCTAGAGGAGCGGCTTGAACAGTATGCGATCTACGGATACCTAGAGCCGAAGGTTCAACTTAGGCATATTGAGGATGACATCTGGGAGATCAAGTCCCCGAATGACCGAATCCTTCTGTACCACGCCGCAGCGAACGAAGTTCACAAGAGGGCTGCTCGCATGACGCACGCGTTCGAGAAACGGCTGAACAAGACCCCCAATGGGAAGCTGCCGCGTGGGCAGATCCTGAAAGCGATGGCGATCCAACGAGAGGATGAGAAACGTGGCTAGGACAGCGCTGCAGAAAAGGGCTTGTGTAAGTGACGTAGCACTCCGTTCAGCTTCTCGTCTGCGGCTGCGAGCTCTTGCCCTACTGGAGGGCGCCATGGAGGCATCGGGGCGGACCCAAACCGAAGTTGCAGAGTACCTGGGTGTCCGTAAGTCGGCAGTGTCCCAGGTGATGAATGGGTCTGGAAACGTGACGCTCGATACGCTAGCTGAGTACTTGTCGGCCATGGGCTACGAGGCTGATATCACAGCCGTGGAACAAGGGGAAACTCTGCGGTCGATGCGAGAGCGACGATCGCCGCGGATCGCTGCTATCACGCTTCGCGACCACGACCGGCGCTCCGGAACAAACATCGCTGTGTGGGAGTCACGTTCGGCTACCAAGAGTAAGGAACTGGCTGAGCCAGTGCTGTGGGCTCCTCTAGTTCACGAAGAGCTGCACAACGTGTGGACCACAGAAATAGCTCGATGACATCAGCCCGCGTTCGAATGTTTGAACTATGTGACACCGCCTCTGATCGTGGAGGTCTCATCAGTGTGCTCGGGGCCGGGATCGATTTGATCAGCCGCGATCAGTATCCGAACGACCTCGGAGCCATGATCGCTATCTCGGTCGAAATCGATGCGTACCAAGTTGGCGAGAAGGTGGCATTGAGGTTGTCGATCCAAAAGCAGAACGGCGATCCGATCGCTGAGGACTACATCAACGAGTTGGCGGCCGTACCGTCCGCTGAACTCGAGGAGCATTTTAGGGATCCCGGGGCCGCAGTTTTCGTACACGTCGTTGGTGTGCAACGGATGCAGATCCCCGAGCCTGGGCGCTATGTGATGAAGCTATCTGTCGACGATGTCCCGGTCGGCTCACTGCAATTCCTAGCGCAATAGCACCTCTCATCATCTTGCCGAGCGCCACGACCAAGGTGCGATCTCTGGCGGGAATACCCGCGCCCCCTCCGCGCGGAACTTGAGCGTACCCAACTCAAGTTCCACTTCAGACGGACGCGGGTCGTTGGCGGACGGATGCAGGATGAGCGTCTTGGCCCTGGCGGCATCGGGGCTCGTATAGCTGTTCTCTTGGGCGGCTCCGCGCTGATCGTCCGTGCCGCCTACATGCAACCATCGAGGCTGAGGACGCGCGCGACTGACTCGACGTCGGACGGTCGCAGGGCGACGATGGGTCGTAGCGGCATGTGACGGGCGCTCCGGGCCGCACTAGTGCGGCGAGCGGACGCACTTGCCCGCTCAGGATCCATCACCGACCATCGCGGGCTAACCGCTAAGAGTCGCGTGCGGGTATCGAGCTGTTAGGCGGGCGGGATGTGCACGGTAGCCACGAGCAGTCGAAGCTCCTTGCCGTCGCGCTTATACCGATTGATCCTCCAGCCAGAAACCGAGGAGTCACCCTCGCCCTTGAAGCCCCTAACAGCTCGGAGAGGAGGCAAGTACTTCGCATATGCCCGATCGCGGTTCTTCTGCCTGAACAGCAGCAGTAGCACTGCGGCGGTGTCGGCCGTGTTGAGGTAGCTGAACAATTGTGGATCAAGCGCCTTAACGACGACGCTTTCCGATTTCGCGAACTTGGTCTCGGTAATGAAGATCAACGCTTCGCTCGAGCCGTCATCGATCGCCTTCGCTCGGACTTGGATGTCGGTCTTGCCCCGTCGCGAGAACACCTCGCGATCCGCCCCAGGGAGCGATGCGTTCAAGGTCGCGGCGAGAAGGTCGCTGATGCGATCTTCCTCAAGCCCATTGAACGCGCTGGGATAACGCTCGACGGCATTCGCCCAGACTCGTATCGAGCGCTGCAGATCCTCAAAACTCGCAGTTGCGAGTCGATCTCTGAGGATGACGTTTGTGGGACGCGTCTCAACGATGTCCCCGCTCGGTGTAGTCACCTCCACTGTCGGATCGGAGAGCTTCCAGTCGTCAGGGAACTTGACGGAGGTCATGACTTTCTCAAACGCTTGGAGTTGTGTTCGCCGGGAGTCAATTGCAGACAAGATCTGCTCCGGGAGCGCGATCTCAAAGTACGAGCTCATCTCGGCGACGATCGCGTCGAGGATGGGCCGCATGGCCGCCTCGCGTTTGTCATAGATCTCCTGAAGAACGATCCCTCCACGGTCAACTAGGTCTAGTTCCTCAGATGTCAGATCAATGGGCGTGTAAAGCGCGAAGGGAGTGTCGTCACCGTCGTGTACGGCTTCAACCTTCCATACAGGGTCGCCTTCGCCTACGTACGGGTGCACGGCATCGCGGTCTATCGGTTCAAGGGTGGTGCCAGTAGGCCATGTCGACAGGAACCCAGCCGCGCCGATCACTTGACGACGGAACCAGAAGCGGGTAACTACTGGCGAAATGCCATTCGCCTGCCGCCGCCCCCAATGGTGCGCTTCGACGTAGCTGCCGGCGCCGCCCGCGCCAAGCGTCGGCGGGATTGGGCGTACGGAGTCAATTGCGTGCGTCAGCTCAGCGGCGTGCCGGTCGAGTGCCGAGAGCGACTTGGTCTCGACGATCGGTGCAATGAGTAGCCGTCCGTAACGACTGAGCACCTCCCGAACTGGCCGATGCTCCATGACGAATCGAGTGAACGGAGGGTTCCTCATCGCGTCCGAAAGAAGGTTCTTCGTGATCTCGTCGCTCGTCGCCATGACAAACAGTGTGCATGATGCTCTGATCACAGCTGACTGCCAAACTCGTCAGTGGGTGACTCTGTAGGACTCAGTAGCGCGTCGACGAGTCGTCGTGTGGCTACCGAGGTATCGACCGGCACCGCTTGTAGGTGAGAACTGACACCGATGGCGTTCGACGGTCTGTGTATGTTGGTGAATGTCGACGCCACCCTTGAGTAGTCGAGGACGGTCGCTGTGTGCTGGAGATGAACCCAACTGGGTTTGTGGCACCCGGGCGCTCATCCGCCGCTGGGGCCCGCGGGCGCCGCCCTCGCAGGGTTCCGTACTCCTCGGCTCCCATGCCTCCAGTTCCGCCTGCGCGGTCACGCCTTTCCCGGCGCGAGCTGCAATCGTGAATCGCGACGGCTGAAGACACCATCATGTAATCATGAGATTTCTGAGGCACCTCACGCGTCCTCTGTGGTGGCTTTTCGTAGTGCGGCAACAGTTCCTGCTGTTGAGGTTGCGACGCGCGATTCGCAACACTGACGCTTTTGATGTCGTGGCGAACATGTTCCTCGCAGTTGCTCCCCTCGATAGCGAGCCCGGCGACGGCTCGGACGGGGAACGACTTCTCGCGTTGCCGGAGCTGACGGCATTGCTTTTCGCCGAGCAACGGTCCGTGCCGTCAGGCGCTGGGTCGAGCGCCAAGGTGCTTAGAGCCGTTCACACGCTGGTGCCGAAGGTGCTGCACGCCAGTTCGCTTCGAACCACGTTCTATCAGCTCACAATCCGGCACCAGCCGAGAGAGGGCCCCACCGTGGTGCCAAGACTGACAGCGGCCGCGATTACGAAGGAAATCTACCTCAGGCTGCCCCGCTTCCACCATAAGGAACGCGAACTTCTCAACGAACTCTTCACGCCGACCGTGCGCGAGTCGATCGTCGCGAGGCTCGGGTTTGGCCCCGAAGCGATGTTCTCGGTCTTCGACGCATTCCACTCGTACATCCCGCAGTCGCTTGTCGAGAGCATAAGGAGCGCGGGTGACGAACTTGCCGAAGCGTTGGAAGCCTCGCCCGAATTAGAGCGCTACATGGACACCCAATCTGGCGGGCTGCAGGCTGCTACGCGACGCGTCACCACACGCCTCGCATTCGATCACCTGGCCGAGGCTGTCGCTCTATCTTTCGACGACCTGGTGCTCGCCACTGCCCTTGACCAGGCAGAGTTGGCGGCGCTGCTCTCGCGGATGAGCATCGATCTGGATGCACCGAACGAGGGGGTCGTGACAGCGTTCCTCAATGGTGACAACCCAATGAGAACTCGGCCGTTCCTATCAAGAACGGGCACCTCGCGGCAGCGCGAATGGATGCTCGTTCAACCCACGTCGCTGATATTCGGGATGCGCGAGTTGGTTGAGGCGGCACTGACTGCCGAGCCGATGGACCAGACCTACATGAAGCATCGAGGTGAATTGCTTGAGCGGCGTGGGATGCGGGCACTCATCGACGCCATTCGTCCGGATGTGGCGCTGGCAAACGTCGAGTACAACGGGCTCCACGGTCAACGCTTTGAAGCAGATGGACTGCTCGTGATTGGACACGCGGCCGTCGTTCTCGAAGCGAAGAGCAATCGCCTGACCCAATACGCGCGCGCCGGCGCACCCCTGAGGCTTTGGCAAGAGCTGGGTCCGATCATCAGCAAAGCCGCGCAACAGGCCGAGCGCCTTCGAGCGCTCATCGAAGCCGGAGCGTCCATCCACATCAGATCCTCGAGCAATCTGCTGGACGGATCAGGCGACGGAGCACGGACCAACTGGGACCTCGATGTCAGCGAAGTTACCGAGGTGTTCACCATCGCGCTGTCTCTCGAAGATTTGAACTATCTCGTCACCATCACGTCAGAGCTCGTCGAAAGCGGACTCATCCCAGAAGGCGCGCTCTCCCCTTGGATTGTGAACGTCCACGACCTTGAAATTGCCGCCCAGCTCCTAGATAGGCCGGCCGAGTTCATCCAATTCTTGTCGAGGCGGCGCCGTACTGCGACGATGAACAATATCTTGGCGGTTGACGAACTCGACTACGTCATGCACTACCTCGCCAGTGGACTATTCCCAGAGGGCTCAACTAGCACGACGACCCTCGTTCTCAGCCTCACAGACGAACTCGACGCTTGGATCTTCTACGAGAACGGGCTCCGCGACACACCAGCACCAAAGCCCGCGCAACAAATCGAGTCGGGAGTCAACGAGGTACTCACAGTCCTTGAGCGCTATCGACCATTCGGATGGCTTGAGGCTTCCATCGGCCTCCTCGAACTGGCGCCTGATTTTCGCGCTAGGGTCGCGCACGAAGCTGGCCGGTTGCGTGAATTGTCTGCCGGCGACGGCCGCCCGCATTCGATGTACCTGGAGACGCCGCCAGCCCCTACGAAGTCGCTGATCTTTATCGCAATGAGTTTTCCCAGAGGGACGCAGCGAAACGCAGTCGAGAACCAACTCGTCGGGTACGCGACCCTGCGACGCTATGCATCCAGAGCCGACACCGTGTTCTGCTTCGGCGCGTGGGTAGGAAGCCAGGAGGTGTTCGATGTGTTTTTGACGCTCAGCTCACCGTGGTCATACGACCAAGCTCTTGAGGCTGCCGTAGTTACGGCCGGACTTGCTCCGGGCATACAGACCTAAGCGGCTCGGGTGGTGCGCGGCCTCCAAGCGCCCGCTTGCGGTTTTCGGCACGGGGGACCCGTCCGTCAGCGGACGTCCACAAGCGGATCGGTTCGCGGTCGGCCGCTCGCCCGCCGGACTCGCGCTATTGCTCGAGCTGTATGGTCTCGTCCTCGGCAATGTGGTCGAGTGCCTTTGTAACGAGAACGTGGGTGCACAGTGTGTGCGTGGTTTCCCAGCGATCGAGCCAAGTGGCAAAGTTCGATGTGGTGAACTGCAGTAGGGCTTGCACGTCGGCGAATATCAGCGCCGGCGATCGCCGTACTTGGATGCCGGCGGCGCCCAACCCAGGCATGGGAAGTCCAAATACAACTGGTTCGCAGTGGCTGATGCGGTTTCGGGCCCAGTTGATGCGCTGCGCAAGCCTGGCAACGTCTTTGCGAGGCTCCGAGAACCCGTGCTTAAGTGCCGGTTCCCACAAGTCCTTTACGTAATAGGCGCGCGAGCCATCGATCTTGTCGTCGCCCTTGCCCAGCAAGTTGACCCAAGTGCCTAGCATCACCTGAGCGATGATCTTGCCCGCTGGAGCTTGGACACCAACCGCCGCCTCGGCGTCAGTGAATGCGGCGTCTGCTGTTTCGTCAAGTAGATTCCGATGGTCCTGGAACCATCGCTCGCCGTACTGTGATGTGAGTGAGCGATGAATTGTCTCGCGCAGAGCGACTTCAGCGAATCTCACCCCGGCGTGGAGGTTCGCAGCAAGTTCTGCATCGATGAGATACAGCGCGATGGCGTCCCTGTCGCCAGTGGTGGCAGACCGGAATCGCCGTAGCCGCTGTTTGGCCAGGCTGTTGATCAGCGCAGTCTGCTCGACCGGAGTTAGTTGTGGGATCACGCTTCGGAGGATATATTGATCTCATATTCCCCCGGCAACGGCCGCAGTGGGTTTCGGAAACCGTCGTAGATCTTTGATCACGGCGGTTTCATCTTTAACGGAGGTCGGCCCCCGGGGCGCCTCGGCTAAGCCTCTCCCTGCTCCTTCTAACTGTTGCCAGGGGCTTGCTGGCCATACGTCCTCGCGTGCCCCTGAAAGCCAGTCCGATAGACGATCCGTTTTGGCGACGCAGATGGACTCGAACATGGCGGGAATACGCGCGCACCCTCCGCGTTGAACTTGAGCGTACCCAACTCAAGTTCCACTTCAGGAGGACTGGTGCCCGAAGACTTCACACCCCAGAGCGGCGACGAAACCAACTCGTTCGACGAGTTTCTGAGCCGCTACCTCGAGGGCGAACGGTCGCGCGCAGCGCGGTCGATTGACCTGAGCCGCTTCTTGACTGCACGCACGCAGGGCATCCTGCAGCGCGCCGGCAGGTTCGCGCTCGAGCGCGGCCAGACCGAGCTCGACGCGCTGCACATCCTGCGCGTGATCGTTGAGGACGAGAGCGTCAAGCAGGCGATCGCCCGCATCGGCGTCGCCCCCGAGCGGCTCATCACGGCGACCGAGGCGCGGCTGCCTGCGGCATCCGACGTGGCCGACATCAACGCGGCCACGATCACGCCGAGCGCGAGCCGCGCGCTGTTTCACGCCTACCAGGTCGCGCGTTCGAGCGGTTCGACCTACATCGACCCTGAGCACCTCTTCTTTGCGCTCGTTCTGGGGCAGGATGCCCCGGCCGGCCAGGTGCTCGCGCGCGCCGGCGTCACCGCCGAGGCGTTGACGGAGGGCCTGCGCGAGACCGTGGGTGACGACGAGGAGTTCGGACAGGCTCAGTCCCCAGATGGTGGGCCCGAGGCATCCGACACCCCGATGCTCGACAAGTTCGGCACCGACCTCACGGCCCTCGCCGAGAATGGCGAGCTCGACCCCGTGATCGGGCGCGTCGACGAGATCGAGCAGACCATCGAGATCCTCAGCCGCCGCACCAAGAACAACCCGGTGCTCGTCGGCGAGGCCGGCGTCGGCAAGACCGCGATCGTCGAGGGCCTCGCCCGCGCGATCGTCGAGGAGAACGTGCCCGAGGCGCTGCTCGGCAAGCGCGTCGTGTCGCTCGACCTGCCCGCGATGCTCGCGGGCACCCGCTACCGCGGCGACTTCGAGGAGCGCCTCACGAAGACCATCGACGAGATCGCCGAGCACAAGGGCGAGTTCATCGTGTTCATCGACGAGGTGCACACCGTGGTCGGCGCCGGCGGTGCCGGTGACGGCGGCATGGACGCGGGCAACATCCTGAAGCCGCGCCTCGCGCGCGGTGAGCTGCACCTTGTGGGTGCGACCACGCTCAAGGAGTACCGCACCGTCGAGAAGGACCCCGCGCTCGAGCGCCGGTTCCAGCCGGTTCGCGTGGGGGAGCCCTCGATCGAAGACGCCGTGCTGATCCTGCACGGACTCAAGCCCGCCTACGAAGAGCACCACGGCATCGAGTACACGGATGCCGCGTTGCGGGCCGCCGTCGAACTCAGCGCGCGCTACCTCACCGACCGGGTCTTGCCCGACAAGGCCATCGACCTCATCGACCAGGCCGGGGCGCGGCTGCGCCTGCGGCTCGGTGTGAAGACGGATGTCCCTGCCCTCATGGCGCGACTCGGCGAGCTCGAGGCCGACAAGAACGCGGCCGTGCGCGCCGAGCACTACGAGGAGGCGTCTCGGATTCGGGACGAGATCGCGAAGGTGCAGGCGAAGCTCGATGAGGCGACGGCCGCCGGTCGAGTAGCGACGAAGTCGCGTATCGAGACCAGCGGCGAGGGTGGTTTCGACAAGCTCAACCACCAGGCTGTGATCGACGAGGCCGAGATCGCCGCGGTGGTCTCGCGGGCCACCGGCATTCCGGTGAACCGCCTCACCGAGAGCGAGCGCGAGCGCCTCGGCGACCTCGAGGCTGAGCTGCACGGACGCGTAATCGGCCAACACGACGCGGTCACCGCGGTCGCCAAGGCCGTGCGCCGCAACCGCACCGGCATGGGCGACGCGCGTCGCCCGGTGGGCAGCTTCCTGTTCCTCGGGCCGACGGGTGTCGGCAAGACCGAGCTGGCGAAGGCGCTCGCGTCGAACCTGTTCGACGACGAGGCATCCGTGATCCGCTTCGACATGAGCGAGTTCGGCGAGCGGCACACCGTGTCGCGACTCGTCGGCGCCCCTCCCGGATACGTCGGCTACGACGAGGCCGGCCAGCTCACCGAGCGTGTGCGGCGCAACCCGTACTCGATCGTGCTGTTCGACGAGATCGAGAAGGCGCACCCCGACGTGTTCAACCTGCTGCTGCAGGTGCTCGACGACGGGCGCCTCACCGATGGCCAGGGTCGCACGGTCGACTTCCGCAACGCGGTGATCGTGATGACCTCGAACGTCGGCTCGGAGTTCCTGGCGTCGCGGTCGGGTGCGCTCGGCTTCGTCGCCGGGGCGGATGCCTCGGGCTTCGCCTCGGAGAAGGACCTGCGCGACCGCGTCATGGGCAAGCTGCGCGAGGCCATGCGGCCCGAGTTCCTGAACCGCATCGACGAGATCGTGCTGTTCCGCAAGCTCGACCAGCCGCAGCTCGAGCAGATCGTGCGGCTCATGCTCGGTGCGTCGGCCGCGCGGCTCGCGTCGCGCGAGGTTGCCTTCGAGGTGACGGATGCCGCGGTGGCGCTCCTCGCGGAGCGCGGCTACGAGCCCGAATACGGCGCACGTCCGCTGCGCCGCGTCATCCAGCGCGAGATCGACGACCGCATCGCCGACCTCTTCGTGAGCGGCGCTGTCGGTGACGGCGAGGGCGTGCGCGTGGATGCCGCCGACGGCGAGTTCATCGTGGCATCCGTGCCGAACGCCACGGTGACGGTGCCGCAGGCGGCCTGACCCACCGACCGCACAAGCGAACGCCCGGCCCTCATCACGAGGGCCGGGCGTTCGTTCTTTCACGCCGGTCGAATCGAGCCCAGCTCGCTGCTGACGCCCGCGACGATCATCCGGATCCCGTGTTCGAACACCTCGGTGCTGAGTGGTCCGCCTCCCTCGGCGAAGGCCGTCTTCAGTGTGTCGGAGATGTCGAGCGGAGCACCGCCGACCGGGGTTGCCTGGTTCCCGGGCGCCTGCTCCTTCAGTGCAAAACCGGAGATGTAGTGGGTGATCACCGAGATGGTGTGCAGCGCGAGCGCCGGCGTGAAGCCGAAGCCCACCATTGACCTGATCTCCTCGTCGAAGAGGCCGATGAGGGTGGGGCTGCCACCGCTGGCCTCGGCGGCGATGCGCGCGCCATCGCGGCAGGAGTTGAGTGCGGCTCGGTAGGCGATCGAGCGGCGCATGATCCAGTCCTGCCACGCCTCCCCGTCTGACGGTGCACCCATGCCACCCGCGAGGTAGATGCGTTCGGCCATGCCCTCGAGCAGCTCCTGCTTGTTGCGGAAGTGCCAGTACAGGGCGGGCGACTGCACGCCGAGCCTGTCGGCGAGGCGGCGCATGCTCAATGCGTCGAGCCCCACCTCGTTGACGAGGTCGAGGGCGACCAGTTCGATTCCCGCTCGCGTCAGGGGCTGGCGCTTCGTGGATGCCACGGTTGACACCTTATCGGTGATAAGGGAGGATTGCACACAACTTAGCAGTGATAAGGAAAGGACGATCATGTTGATCATCGCGGGATACCTGGAGCTCGACCCGAACCGCCGCGACGACTACGTCGCGGCTCACACCGACCTGATCGCGCGAGCTCGTCAGGCAGACGGATGCCTCGACCTCGCCATCTCCGCGGACTCGGTGCACGAGACGCGCGTGAACCTGTTCGAACGATGGAAGTCCGAGGAGGCGCTCGAGGCGTGGCGCGCCACCTCGAACCCACCGCAGCTCGATGTGCAGTTCGTGGGCGGCGACGTCATGAAGTACACCATCGACCACGTCTCGCCGGCGTTCGACTGATGTCAGACGCTCAGCAGATGCCGGCCACGCAGCAGGCGCGCCCGACGCTGACCGATGGTGCCCGCAATCCACTGCGGTGGCGCGCCCTGACCGTGCTCGGACTGTTCCAGTTCATCCTGGTGCTCGATCTGACGGTCGTGAACGTGGCGCTGCCACGCATCCACGACGAGCTCGGCTTCACGGATGCCGGGCTCGCGTGGGTGGTGAACGCCTACGTGCTGACCGCCGCCGGGCTCCTGCTGCTGGGCGGGCGGTTGGCCGACATCCTCGGCCAGCGCAGGATCTTCCTGCTTGGCGTGATCGTGTTCGCAGTCGGTTCGCTCGCCTGCGGTGCCGCCCTCTCTCCGGGCATGCTCGTCGGTGGCCGCTTCGTTCAGGGACTCGGTGAGGCCCTGGCGGCGCCCGCGGCGCTGGGGCTCATCGTGCTGCTGTTCCAGGATCCCCGCGAACGGATGAAGGCGCTCGGCATCTGGGGTGGACTCAGCGGACTCGGCGGAGTCTCGGGATCGGTCATCTCGGGCCTGCTGACCGACCTCGCCGATTGGCGGTTCATCTTCCTGGTGAACCTGCCCATCGCCCTGGTCGCGATCGTGCTCGTCCCGTTCATTGTGGGGAAGAGCAGGGCTGCAGGCGCCGCACAAGGGGTGAACTTCACCGGCGCCGTTCTCGGAACCCTCGGCCTCATCGGCATCGTCTTCGGCCTACTGCAGATTCCCGCTTCGTCCTGGGGCTCGCCACAGGTGCTCGGCCCGCTACTGGCGGGCGTCGCGTTGGTCGGAGCCATGTTGCTCGTGGAGTCGAGGTCGAGCCAGCCCCTCATCCCGGTGCGCTTCTTCGCCGACCGGGTACGGGCGATCACCTATGCGGCGATCGTGGTGAACTCAGCCGTCTTCTTCTCCTACGTCTTCCTGCTCACCCTGTTCGAGCAGCAGGTGTTGGGCTTCACCCCGCTGCAGGGTGGACTCTCGTACCTGCCGCTCGGCTTGGGCATCGGCGCCGGGCTCGCCATCAGCACGGCCCTGATGCCCCGAGCGGGCTCCGGACCACTGCTCGGACTCGGTCTGCTCGGCGTTGCCGCCGGACTGCTCCTCTCGTCGGGCATCGACGTCGGCAGCTCCTACGCCGCCGGCATTCTGCCCGGGATGATCGTGCTCGGTGTCTCATCCGGAGTTCTCATGCCAGCGGCGGCCAACGCCGCGTTCCACGGGATCGCGGATGGCGACGCGAGTCTCGCGTCCGCTGTGCAGAACGTGATGGCCCAGGTGGGCGGAGCACTCGGTCTCGCCGCGCTCGTGGCGCTCTCGATCGGGCATGCTCGGACGCTCGAGTCCGCCGGCGCGGCGGCACCCGTCGCGCTCACCGGAGGATACGCGCTGGCCTTCCAGGTGGGAGCCGCTCTCGTGGCCGTACTGGGGCTGGTCTCGGTCGCCGTTCTCCGGCGCAGGCCGGCATCATGAGGGCGCTGCGTTGCGACGGGTCACCTTTGACCTAGTTAGAAGGGCTCTCGCAAGAATTCGACGACGGCTGCGGTGAACCGCTCTGGCTGTTCGATCCAGGGGTAGTGGCCACAATCAGCGAGGACCTCGACCTTGCCATTTTGGAACAGAGAGGAGAGCGCAACGACAGGCGCCAACCCGGTAAGAGCGTCGTCTGCACCTGCTATCACGAGCACGCTGGCCGTGCACTGTCGTAGCCGATCGACAAAGTCCGCAGGCGGTGCAACGGAGAAGAATGAGGTTGCTGCACGAAGGTCCCACGAACCCAGATGGGAGTGGCGCTTTGCATCGTCTCCCCAGTGCGCGTATCCCGCCGGTGCGGTCGCTCTCTGCCATTCATTGAACTCGGTTTCGTTGGTCAGCGGCGGTCCTGCCTGAAGCTGCGCCACGGCCGCTTCGAACGCGGCGTCGGCACTGCGCCGGCGAGCGATCTCGACAACGTCTGAGGCGACATCGACAAGATGTTGTGAAGGCGGCGTGACCAACATCATCCGACTGACTCGGTCGCCATAACGTGCGGCGTATGACGTTGCCAAGCGAGTGCCTGCCGAGTGCGCGATGACGTCAAGGTGATCTTCACCGAGGTGGATCCTGAGGGCCTCCAGATCGGAAGCCTGATTCCACCACGACCCCACTGCTGGATCGGTCGGAGCTGCCGAGGAACCGACGCCACGAAGGTGCGGCACGATCAGGCGGCGACCTTCACCGATACCGCCAAGATCCCCAAGGTAGATCGGATCCCGCGCTGCCCCGCCGGCAATCGCGACGAGCGGTCGTCCGGTTCCTCGCTCGTCGTAATGCAAGACTGCACCGTCTGAAGCCTGATACGTGGGCATCGCCCAATTCTAGGCAGGCATGCAACCGTCGTCGGAGCGGCTGCCCCCGCTGGGCTGGGCTGCGTACGTCATTTCGACGAGATCGCGTCGGCGTGCCGGTGGACGACCCGCCACTTGCCGTCCTCGCGGCGGTAGACCTGGGTGGCGCGCAGCGTGAAGCTCCGCGGCTTGCCGTCCATCGACGCCGAGACGCGCTCGTAGCCCACGGTGTACGCCATGTCGCCGAGCAGGTCGAACGAGATCAGCTCGAACGAGTAGCCGGTGCAGGCCGAGAAGCTCGACGCGAGCACCTCGAACGCCTCCACGAGCTCGCCGCGGTTCGTCGCGTTGCGCCAGGCGCCGAGCACGCTTACGGGCTCCTGGCTCGACCAGATCGCCCGTCTCGGGCCGTCGTCCCCATCGAACTGGGCTCGTTCGGCCTCCGCGAGCGACGTGTGAACCCAGGTCAGGAACTCCTCGCGATCGTTCATGGGTTCAGCATGCTCCCCACCGACGCGCCCGCGCCAGAGGATCGTGGCATGCCTGCGGCATCCGTCGCGTCAGGCGAGGCGCCGAGACCGGGTGGCTACCTCAGCGCACACCGTGCTCGAGCAGTTCGAGAGCTGATTCGAGGTGCGCGCCGAGGTCGCCGCCCTGCGTGAGCCATGCGCGGTACCCGGCCGCGAACGTCGCGAAGGCCACCCCGGCCCACCACCGGGGGCGCAGATCGTCGACGGTGACGCCGAATCGAACCGCCAGGCGCTCGGCCACGAGTTCTTCCAGTCGGGCGCGCTTGGCGAGGTCGCGATCTCGCAGTGCGGGAGTCTCGCTGATCAGCCGTTCGCGGATCACGAGTTCAGGGTGCTGGTCGCCGAGACGCTTCGCGACGGCCGCGAACACGGCCCGGATGACGACGACGGGGTCGGCGTCGACTGCCGTCTGGTCGAACGCCGTGATCATGGACTCGCGCAGGTCGTCGTCGCCGGCGAACAGCAGCTCGACCTTGTCGGGGAAGTAGCGATGGAACGTTCGAGGAGCCACGTCGGCCTCGGCGGAGATCTCCGCCACCGTGACGGCTGCGAAGCCGCGGGCGGCGAACAGACGCATTCCCGCGGCGAACAGGGCGTCGCGTGTCTGGGCCTTCTTCCGCTCGCGCAGCGACTCCGTGCGCCTGGGGTCGAGCGGTGGTTGATCCATTCTGACATTGTGGCACACCGAGACGTATGGCAGAGTGTGCCACATGACACAGAGAGACAGAATTGTGATCGTCACCGGCGGAACGAGCGGACTCGGACTCCATCTTGCGCAACGGCTCGCCGGCAGGCCCGGGTACTCGGTGATCCTCACCGGCCGTTCAGCTGCCGGTGCGGATGCCGCGGCGCGCCGCATCGGCGCACGAGGCCTGCCGCTCGATCTCGGCTCCCTGGCGTCGGTGCGCGCATTCGCGGCCGAGATCACAGCGCTCACCGACGGCCAGCCGGTGTACGCGGTGGTCTGCAACGCCGCCATACAGGTCGTGCAGGAGCGAACCACCACCGTCGACGGCTTCGAGACCACCATCGGCGTGAACCACATCGGCAACGTCGCGCTCATCGAGGCGTTGCTGAGCACCACGGGTGCTCCCGAGCGGCTGGTGCTCGTGGCATCCGGAGTGCATGATCCCGACCAGATGACGGGGATGCCCCATCCTGTCGAAGACGCCACGGTCCGCGAGCTCGCGTACCCGGGTGCGCGGCATCCGTCTGACGAATCACTGCAGCTCGAGGGTCGCCGCCGCTACGCCACCTCGAAGCTCGCGAACGTGCGCACCGCGATCGAACTCTCGCGTCGGCTTGCCGGCGCGACGGTCGTCAGCTCGTTCGATCCCGGGCTGATGCCGGGCACCGGCCTCGCTCGGGATGCGTCGTCGTGGCAGCGCGCGCTCTGGGCGACGGTGTTCCGCCTGCTGGTCGTGGTTCCCGGAGTGCAGAGCCCGCGGCGGGCGGCGGGCCAGCTCGAGCACCTGGTGACGGATGCCGCGACGGTGCCCTCCGGCACGTACGTCGAGCGAGGTCGGCCTCGGCAGCCGTCGGTGGCGGCCCGCGACGTCGAGGCGCAGCGGGCGCTCTACATCGACACGCTCGCGCTGATCGCAGAGGCAGAGATGTCGGCTCCCGCTGCCTGACGGCTCCGGGTGTGCCCGCCCGAATGCCCGGCCGCCCTCACCCCCGAGGGCCGGGCATTCGCCTACTCGAAGACGATCAGTCGAGGACCGCGTACGCCTCGAGTTCGACGAGAACATCGGGCTCGAAGAGGAAGTCGACACCGATGAGCGACACGGGAGGCAGCGGCTGCGGCAGCCCCAGCTCGTCGGCGACGAGTTCGATGCCGGCCATGAAGTCACCGATCTTCTCCGGCGTCCACTGCGTCACGAAGAAGCGCAAGCGCACAACGTCGGCGAATGTGGCGCCGGCACCGGCGAGGCCGAGGGCGGTGTTGCGAAGAACCTGGGCGACCTGCCCGGTGAGGTCGCCCGTGGCGATGAGGTTCGCGTCGCCGTCGCGGGAGATCTGGCCGGCCACGTGCACGTGGCGGGTGCCGGTGCCGATGGCGACGTGGTGGTACGGAACGGGCTGGAACATGTTCTCGGGCGAGAGCGTCTGCACGGTCATGGCGGCTTCCTTCGTTCGTTGATGGAGAGTGGTGTTCCATGTATACCTAGTGCCCGAAGGGAACTTCAACGAGACTAGGTGTTGTGAATGAAACCGCTTCCCCCGGACCCGAACTCCTTCAGGTCGACGCGCCGCACCGCGAACTGCTCGACCAAGTACTCGACAAGTGGTCGCTGCAGGTGCTCGACGAGTTGTGCGAGCGACCCCTGCGGTTCAATGAGTTGCGCCGTGCGATCCCGGTGATCGGGCAGAAATCCCTCACGACGACGCTGCGTCGCCTCGAGCGCAATGGCATGATCGAGCGTGTCGTGCTGCAGACGCGTCCGGTCGCGGTGGAGTACCGGATCGCGCCGGTCGGGAACACGCTCAATGAGCTCATCGACGCGCTCTTGCGCTGGACGACAGAGATCCTGCCCGAGGTGGAACGCGCGCGCGAGCGGTTCGACGCAGAAGACTAGGTATTGCGGGCCATGAGGTTGTCGACGCGCGGGTTTTGACTTCGAGCGCGCTCCAACTTCTAATCTGTTTGGTGTGGCGGATGAGGGAGATGCGCGAGGCCTGACGATCGCGCAGATGGCGGCGGCGACAGGCGTGTCGGCGCACACGCTTCGCTACTACGAGCGCGCTGACTTGATCCATCCGGTCGCCCGGAACTCCGGCGGGCAGCGTCGGTATTCGACAGCAGATGTGGAGTGGGTGAAGTTCTTGCTCCGGCTCCGTGAGACCGGCATGCCGATCGCGCAGATGCGGGAATATGCCCAACTCCGCGCCTTGGGCACGAGCACGACTGCAGCCCGACTCGCGCTCCTTGAGGCGCACCAAGCCGCGCTGCGCGAACAGATCGCGCAACTGCGTGCTCACGAGAAAGCGCTCGACACCAAGATCGCGACCTATCGCGACGACCTCACCGCGCTGCGCGCGGACGAACACAACCAACGAGGAGAAGCCGATGAGTGAGACCACCACACGCGAGGAGCGCTACGAGCAGGGGAAGACGGTGCTCGACGCGGTCGACGGCGCGGCGGGTGCGAACGTCATCGACTCCCTCCAGGACATCGCCCCGGAACTCGGGCATCAGATCGTTGCATGGGGGTTCGGGGAGATCTATTCCAGGCCCGGCCTCGAGCCTCGCGACCGGCAGCTCGTCACGCTGGGAATGCTGACCGCGCTCGGCGGATGCGAGCCGCAGTTGGACGTCCACATCAACGCCGCGCTCAACGTCGGACTGACCCCGCAGCAGATCATCGAGGCGCTCCTGCATTCGGCCGTCTACTGCGGGTTCCCCCGCGCCCTCAACGCGACGTTCACCGCCAAGAAGGTCTTCGCCGAGCGCGGGCTACTGCCGGTCACCTGATCGTGGCAACGGGCCGGAAGACGCCGGACAGGAGGCCACCCAACCGCTTCTCGCGGCATCCGTAGAACTGAGCTACGCTCACGTCGCAGGGGCAGCGTTTCACTTTGAACGAGGGTGTGGTCATGGCGCGCGACATCCGTACCGGTGTGCAGTATCGTCGACGACTCGCGATTCTGGGAGGCATGGTCACTGCAGGGTTCGCCTTGGCCGGATGCGGTGCTGACGCGTCTCGCGCGCCTGAGTCTGCGCCGCCGACGACCTCGGCGCCGAGCGCAACCGCCCGGGTCGGTGAGGTGGAGTTCGACGGAATGACGGTGGCGTACTCGTGCACCGGTGAGGGCAGTCCGGCCGTCATGCTGGAAGCCGGCTCCGACTCACCTGGCAAGCAGGCGTGGCCGGCGGTATTCATCGCACCGATCGCCGAGGTCACGATGGTCTGTACGTACAATCGCCTCGGCACCGGTGGCGGGAGCAGCGAGCCTCCGGATCGCGGCCGCACCTGGGATGACATTGCGAGCGTGCTCGACGGAGTGCTTGGCGCTCTTGAGCTGGAACCTCCTTACGTGATTGCGGGTCAGTCGGGCGGTGGCAACGTCGCGATCGCGTACGCGTTTGCGCATCCCGACCGGGTCGCGGCCCTCGTGTCGATCGAGGCCTACCACGACGACCCGGCGGAAATGGCGGCCTGGCAGGCCGAAGAGGGTTTCACTTGGGAGGACAACCCGGAGCACTTCGACGGCGTGCCGGCTTCGACGCAGCAAGACGCGTACCCGATGCCCATCGGCGAGTTCCCGGTGCTCATCATCAGCGCCACGCAGGCCGATCCGGGGGGTGTTGAGAATCAGGCCTACTGGCTCGGACTCTCACCAGACTCCCGGCAGGTGGTGATCGAGGGTCCGCACGACCTGCACGAAACGGCACCGGAACACGTCGCTACCGAGATCGTGGACCTCCTCGCGGGCCTCGGCGTGGAGTGACGCGCATCTGCCGGTGGCCGTCCACCTCCATCAGTGCGGCGACCGGAGCTGGTCGCCGGGCCTGAGCGCCGTGTCTGGGGCGCAGCCCAGCTCGCCGGGTTGCAGCAAAATCTCGGGTATGTACAGCACCTCCACCCCGTCGACGCTGCGCTTCACGAGCAGGCAGTCGTCGGCGTCGCCCATCGCGAATCCGATCTCTCCGTCGACGACCGCCGCCTTCGGCTCGAACGCGACCTCGCGCTCGCCGGTCGGCTGCGGCATCCGCTCGGTCACCTCCATGACGATGTCATCAGCAGATGTCGCGGCGGGCGCGTTCTGCAGCACCTCGACGACGACCGCCTCGGTGCCCTCTGGCACGACGTGGATCGCCCGCGTGTCGACGGGCGGTGCAATCGGATGCGCGTCGGCAGGACACTCGATGTCACGCGCGACCGCAGCGTCATCGCTCCAGTCGCCGGGCTCGGTCGCGACGCCCCAGAAGTCGAACTCCGACTCGAAGCAGGCCGTGTAGGGCTCGCCTTCGCCGTACTGCGGGAGGAGCTGCACGGTGGCCAGGAACCGCAACGCCCCGAACGGTTCGCCGTGCACGGCGCCCGGATACGCCTCGTAGCCGATGAGCTGCACGTTCGACCCCTCGATGTCGGCATCGGCCCAGCGCGCGTAGTCGTCGATCGTGTCGGTTCCCCCGCGATGCAGATCGCGCGCGAGGTCGGCCACCGCCGTGCGGGCTGCCGCGTGTGACCTGGCGTCCTCGGGCGAGAGGCCCACGCCGGCACACCCGGCGAGTGCGGCGGCGACGACAAGGGCGGTCGCCGCGGCAACGACGCGAACTGTGCAGACGAGTCGTCCGCCTGATGTGGTGGGGCGCATCATCCGAGCATGGATGACCGCACGCAGCTGAGCAAGACGCCGGCATCCGAGTCTGAATCGTTCGTCTCGCCGTCGGTAACGTGATCGGCATGAGCAGTACAGGCCTCAGCCACGTCACCTTCATCGTGAGTGACCTCGATCGCATGGAGCAGCTGCTCACCGCCGTGCTCGGCGCCGTTCGGGTCTACGACAGCGGCAGCGAGACCTTCTCGCTCTCGAGAGAGCGCTTCTTCCTCATCGGCGAGGGCGACGCCGCGACCTGGGTAGCCATCATGGAGGGCGACGCGGCGCTGCCGCGCACCTACAATCACGTTGCGTTCCAGGTGTTGCGCGAAGACCTGCCGGCACTGCGCGAGACGGTCGCCGGACTCGGTCTCGACATCCGGCCACCCCGTTCTCGCGTCGACGGCGAGGGCGACTCCATGTACTTCTATGACCACGACGGCCACCTGTTCGAGTTGCACGCCGGCTTCCTGCGCGAACGTCTCACGGTGTACTCGGCGATTGCTCCGGGCGGCGACGCCCAGGCCTGAGTCAAGGTCACCTCACGGCCGCCGGCGCGCGAGGAGGGTCGCGTCCTCCACCTCGACCGTCGTCCCGTCGCGGACCACCGTTCGAGGCCGCTCCTCGACTACGAGCGCCTCGAAGTCGGCAGGCAGAGCCGGCAGCAGCTCCTGGGCGAGAAACATCGCGTTGCGATGGCTCGCTGTCAGGTGCGTGAACACTCCCGACGGCGCATGCCCGACCACCAGGAGGTGCCCGCCGGGCGCGACGGCCTCCGATAGCCGGCGGGTCACCTCGACCATTCCGCCGTCGGGCGGATGCAGGAAGTGCGTCGTGACGAGATCGAACGATCGTCCGTCGGCAGCGAACGTGCGCGCGTCGACCTGCCACCAGTCGATGCGATCGGCGACCCCGACCTCGTCGGCGTGCTGAGCCGCGCGGGCGAGACCGTTGGCCGAGAAGTCGGCGCCGGTCACTCGCCATCCCCGCTGGGCCAGCCAGATCACGTCGCCGCCCTCACCGCAGCCGACGTCGAGCGCCGTGCCCGGGGTCAGCGCCGATGCCTCGGCGAGGAGCTGCGGATTCCTATTTCCGCTCCACACCTTCTGCTCGCCCGAGTACCGCTCCTCCCAGCTCGGCGGCTCGAACATCTCTGCCGCTTCAGCCTCGGTGGGCTCGTGTTCGTGTCGACTCATGAGAGGGCTTCCTTTCGCTGTTCCAGAGCGTACGGACCCGATCCACGGATGGCGCATCCGCTTGCCGTTTCGGCAATTCGGCGCGTGAAAGTGCGACGAAGTGCTCCGATCTTCGGAATGGGATATACGCGCGGTATATACTGACGTGTGGAGGGTCCGACATGGTTCGCACGACGGTGTTTCGGAGTAACCGCACTCAGGCAGTGCGCCTGCCGAAAGATGTCGCACTGCCCGATGACGTGAGCGCGGTCGACATCACTGCGGTCGGCAACGCGCGGGTGATCACGCCGGCCGGTGGCGCGGTCGACTACTGGTTCGAGCACGGCACCACCGTCAGCGTCGACTTCTTCGCCGAGCGCGAGCAGCCGTCGCAGGAGCGTCCCGAGCTGTGACGGCGCGATTCCTGCTCGACACGAACATCCTCATCTTCGCGCTCCGCGAGCGCACGCCGACGCTTCGTGAACGACTGACCGAGCACTTCGGTCGCATGGCGGTCTCTGTCATCACCGTCGCCGAACTGCAGTACGGCATCGAGCGGTCGAGCGACCCGGCACGCAATCGCCGTGCGACCGACGAGTTCTTGTCGCTCGTCGAGGTGCAGCCGCTCTCGGCCCCCGCGGCGGAGCATGCGGGTGAGATCAGGGCCGCCCTTGCAGCGGTGGGCCGCCCCATCGGCGCCTATGACGTGCTGATCGCCGGACACGCGCGCGCCGCAGGTCTCACGGTCGTCACCAACAACGTGCGTGAGTTCGACCGCGTTCCCGGCCTCCTCGTCGAGGACTGGAGCGAACCGGTCAACGGCTGACCCATCTGTGTCTGCATCCCGAAGAGGGACTGCGGGTGCCGGTCGAAGTGAGCTACGCTCAGGTCTCAGGGGCAGCGTTCTCTCGAACGAGGGTGTGGTCATGAGGCGCGACATCCGTATCAATGTGCAGCATCGTCGACGACTCGCGATTCTGGGAGGCATCGTTGCTGCAGGGCTCATCCTGACCGGATGCGGCGCCGACGCGTCTCGCCCGCCTGAGGCCCAGCGGTCGCCGACAGCGGCGCCGAGCGCAACCGCCCGGATCGGTGAGGTGGAGTCCGACGGAATTACGGTGGCGTACTCGTGCGTCGGCGACGGCAGCCCAGCTGT
This sequence comes from Agromyces albus, assembly GCF_030815405.1. Classification (NCBI taxonomy): domain Bacteria; kingdom Bacillati; phylum Actinomycetota; class Actinomycetes; order Micrococcales; family Microbacteriaceae; genus Agromyces; species Agromyces albus. Next base: position 596,710 of record NZ_JAUSWX010000001.1, read on the forward strand.
CATCCTCGAAGCGGGCAGTGACTCACCCGGCACGCAGGAGTGGCCGCCGGCCTTCGTCGGGCAGATCGCTGAGGTCACCACGGTCTGTACGTACAATCGGCTCGGCACCGGCGGTGGGAGCAGCGAGCCTCCTGATCACCCCCGCACCTTCGACGACCTCATCAGCGTGCTCGACGGAGTGCTCGGCGCCCTCGAGCTCGAACCTCCCTATGTGATCGCGGGCCAGTCGTTCGGGGGCAACATCGCGATCGCGTACGCCGCCGCGCATCCGGATCGGGTCGCGGCTCTCGTGGACCATCGAGGCCTATCGCGACGATCCGGCAGAGATGGCGGCCATGCAAGCCGACGAGGGATTCACCTGGGAGGACAGCCCGGAACACGTGGACCTGGTACCGACTTCCGTTCAGGGGTATTCCTACGCGATGCCGATCGGCGAGTTCCCGGTGCTCATCATCACGGCGACAGAGGACGGTGAGCGGGGCGCGCAGAACCAGGCGCAGTGGCTTGGACTCTCTCCCGACTCCCGGCAGGTCGTGATCGAGGGTCCGCACGACCTGCAGTTCGCAGCACCTGAAGAAGTCGCTGGCGAGATCGTGGACCTGCTCAACAGCCTCGGCGCGAGCTGATTCGTCAGAGCCCGGCCCTCTTCCCGCCGACCGAACGTTCTGCGAAGCTGGGCAGATGCCGGAGTCGCCCGAGGTCGATGCACTCGTCGACGAGCTCGGTGCGCAACTCGCGGGCCGTGCGATCACCGATGTCGACGTCCTCGAGTTCCGCGTCGCGAAGACGCGCGCCCGGCCGCCATCATCGCTCGTCGGCGAACGCGTGACCGGAGCGCTGCGGCACGGCAAGCTCGTCGACATTGTCTTCGGAGAGACCCACCTCGTGGTGTCGCTCGGCCGTCACGGCTGGGCGCGTTGGCGCGATGGCGATAGCGACGATGCGGCCGCCTACGACGCGCCCGTGACCGGAGCCGCCGACGCCGACGCCGGTCCCGCTCCTGCGCTCGTCACCCTCGAGTTCGACAACGGACGCGCGCTGGAGTTCACGGATGCCGGGGGCTGGGTGTCGCTCGGCTTGTCGGTGGTCGACGATCCGGCCGAGGTGGCGGCCGTCGCCAAGCTCGGGCCAGACCCCGCCGACCCTGAGTTCTTGCGTGCTGACTTCGACCAAGCCGTCGTCGGCCGGCGAAAGCAGATCAAGGCCGTGCTGCAGGAGCAGGAGTCGCTCGCCGGCATCGGCAACGCGTACTCCGACGAGATCCTGCATACCGCGAAGATCTCGCCCATCGCGCACGCCGCAGCCCTCACCGAGGCCGAGCTGGATCGCCTCTTCGACACGATGGTCGGCACCATCACGACGGCGATCGCAGCCCGCCGAGGCATCCCGATCGATGAGCTCAAGGCGACGAAGGTCGCGGCCATGCGCGTGCACGGCAGGGCGGGGGAGACCTGCCCGGTCTGCGGCGACACGATCCGTGACTTCTCGTTCGCGAGCACGACCGCCCAGTACTGCCCGACGTGCCAGACGAACGGTGAGCAGCTTCCGTTCCGGGGGTGACGAGAGCGAGCAGCCCGGTTAACGTGACCGGTATGAACGCAATCGACTCCATCACGCTCGAGGTGGCCGACACTGCGGCCGCCGAACGCTTCTACGACGCTGCCTTCGGGCTCGGCGATCTCCTCCGTCTGCGAGCCACGGATGCCCCGACCACGGGCTTCCGCGGCTTCACCCTGGCGCTCATCACGGCGCAGCCTTCGAACGTCAACGGTCTGATCGACGCGGCCGTCGACGCCGGTGCCGAGACGCTGAAGCCGGCCGAGAAGTCGTTGTGGGGCTACGGCGGCGTTGTACAGTCCCCCGACGGCACGGTCTGGCAGGTCGCGTCGTCGTCGAAGAAGGACACCGGCCCGGCCACCCGGCAGATCGACGAGATCGTGCTCCTGCTCGGCGCCGAGGATGTGGGCGCGAGCAAGCGGTTCTACGTCGACCGCGGCTTCACCGTCGGGAAGAGCATCGGCGGCTATGTCGACTTCGCCATGTCGAGCTCGATCGGCCTGAACCTCTACAAGCGGCGCGCGCTGGCCAAGGTCGCCGGCGTCGCTCCCGAGGGCGACGGCTCGCACCGACTGGTCATCAACAGCGGCACCGAGTCGTTCACCGACCCCGAGGGCTTCGTGTGGGCGCCCGCGTGAGGTGAAGCCTCAAGCCACCTGAGACATCGAGTCGACGCGCACGCGGCTGACCGCCTCGGGCGCCGCAGTGAAGCGGCCCATCACCCCGTCGGCGGTGACGTACTGCACACGGATGCCTCGGCCGACGGGCGAGACCTTCGTGACCTCGAACGCGTGGCCGAACGCGTTCACGAGCGTGTCGCCGACCGCCAGCTGACGGGTCTGCCGCAATTCGATGACCTCCATACTGAGAGTCTCTCAACAGCCACCGACATCGATCCGGCCGTCGGGCGACGCAATCGATCAGTATCTGAGAAGCGCCGCCGAGAGCGCCCGAATAGCGTCGTCGGTATGAACAACATCGACTCCATCACCCTCGAGGTGGCCGACACGACGGCCGCCGAACGCTTCTACAACGCCGCCTTCGGGTTGGGCGATCTGCTGCGCATGCGTGCCTCGGATGCCCCGACCACGGGCTTCCGCGGATACACCCTGTCGCTCATCGTGGCGCAGCCCTCCACGGTCAGCACCCTGATCGACTCGGCCGTCGCCGCCGGTGCCACGACGCTCAAGCCGGTCGAGAAGTCCATGTGGGGCTACGGCGGCGTCGTGCAGGGCCCCGACGGCGCGATCTGGAAGGTCGCGACGTCGGCGAAGAAGGACACTGGTCCCGTCACCCGGCAGGTCGACCAGGTCGTGCTCCTGCTGGGCGCAGAGGACGTCGGCGCGAGCAAGCGGTTCTACGTCGAACGCGGCCTCACCGTCGGGAAGAGCTTCGGCAGCTACGTCGACTTCGCCATGTCGTCGAGCCCGGTCAGCCTGGGGCTCTACAAGCGCCGCGCGCTCGCCAAGGACGCCGGCGTCCCTCCCGAGGGCAGTGGGTCGCGCCGACTGCTCATCAACAGCAGCCGCGAGTCGTTCACCGACCCCGACGGCTTCGTGTGGGCGCCCGCCTCGGTGAGCTCGGTGGTCGAGTAGCGCCTCCGTATCGAGACCACCACTGACTGAACACCCGAGTTGGGTGCGTCAGAGAAGGCGGTGAGAATAGTCGGGTGACGACTACGACCGACATCCGACCCGGCGACCTCACCGACGAGCGCGTGGTGCGCCTGCTCACCGACCACCTGACCGACATGTTCGCGACGTCGCCCGCCGAGAGCGTGCACGCGCTCGACGTCTCGGGGCTCGCGGTGCCCGAGGTGACGTTCTGGACGATCACCGAGGGTGACGTCGTCCTCGGCTGCGTCGCCCTGAAGGAGATCGACTCGACCCACGGCGAGCTGAAGTCGATGCGAACGGATGCCGCGGCACGCGGCCGTGGTCTCGGCGCGCGCCTGCTCGAGCACGTGCTCGACGAGGCAGCTCGCCGCGGGTACCGGCGGCTCAACCTCGAGACGGGATCGCAGGAGTTCTTCCGCCCCGCCCGAACCCTCTACGCGAAGTACGGGTTCCGCGAGTGCGGTCCATTCGCCGGCTACGAGCTCGACCCGAATAGCGTCTTCATGACGCTCGAGCTCGAGCCGTAAGTCGGGAGCTCGGCTCGCGCGGCCGAGTGTCCGTAGGGTGGAGCCATGGCCGCCACGATCAGTGATGCTCGCGCCGAACTCGCCGCCCTCTGCGAGCGCGGCCTCGAGTGGTACCCCGGCCTGTCACGAGGGCAGACGGATGCCTCGAGCGCCCGCCCGGCCGCGGTGCTCGTGCTGTTCGGCGTGCTCGATTCCGTGCCGGCCCGAACCAGCCGTGCGGTGGCGCGGGATCTCGATGTGCTGTTGCTCCGCCGCGCGGCGACCCTCGGCAGCCACGCCGGACAGATCGCGTTCCCCGGTGGCCGGCTCGAGGCATCCGATGACGGACCGATCTCGGCCGCGATACGCGAGGCCGGCGAAGAGACCGGCGTCGACCCAGACGGTGTCGAGCCGCTCGGCACGTTGCCCGCGCTTGCGGTTCCTGTGAGCAATCACCTCGTCACGCCCGTGCCGGCGTGGTGGACTCGGCCCTCCGAAGTGGCGGCCGTCGACCACGACGAGTCCGTCGACGTGTTCCGGGTGCCCGTCGCCGACCTGCTCCGCCCGGCGAATCGGGCCAACACGGAGCTCACCTTCGGCACGACGACCTACCGCTCGCCGGCCTTCACCGTCGACGGCCGGGTTGTCTGGGGCATCACCGCCCTGGTGCTCGATCGCATGTTCGACGAGCTCGGCTGGTCGGAGCCGTGGGACCCCGATCGCATCGTCGAGCCCGACGACCTGAGCAGGTGACGCACTGGCCGAGTGAGGTCGCCGCCGCCGAACGCGGTTGCGGCGACTCGTCAGCCGGCCTGCGCGAGGGCTGCGCGAATCTCCTCCTTGATCAGATCGCCGTTGATGGTGGCGCCCGCGACGCTGCCGCTCGCCATCGACACCGGCACGTTCGCCGACGAGCTCACGACGTTCCCGACCGCCCAGAGCCCGGGAACACTGGTCAGACCCGTCGCATCGACGCGCACCCAGGCTCCATCCGGTCCTTCGTCCCGCACCGCACCGAGCCTGACGAGCAGGTCATCGTTCGGACGAACGCCCGAGCGGAAGAAGATCGAGTTGATATCGATCAGCGTGCCGTCCGTGAATCGGATCGCCTGGAGCCCACCGGTGTCGTCGGTCACCACACCAGCGACCGCGCGATCCTCGACGACGATGCCGCGTGCGACGAGTTCACGCCGGATTTCGTCGGGAACATCCTGGCCATCGGTGATGAACGTGACCCGGGGTGACCATTGGCGCAGCAGCTGCGCCTGTTGCGCGCTCATCGGTTCGGTCAGGAGGACCGCGATCCGTTGGTCGCGCACCTCCCAGCCGTCGCAGTACGGACAGACGACCGCACTGGTGCCCCAGTGTTGGGCGAGCCCGGGGATGTCGGGCATCTCGTCGCGGAGTCCGGTGGCCACGAGCATCCGCCGACCGCGATGGCGCCCGCCATCGGAGAGGCTGACGACGAAGCCCTCGTCGCTCTTGACGGCACCGGTCACCTCAGCGGAGCGGACCTCTCCGCCGTAGGAGCGGACCTCGCCGCGCCCCGTCTCGAGGAGCGTCAACGGCGACCAGCCGTCGCGGCCGAGCACACCGTGCATGTGTGCAGCGACACCGTTGCGCGGGGCGCCGGCGTCGAGCACGAGCACTCGGCGTCGCGCGCGCACGAGTGCCAGTGCGGCACTGAGCCCCGCGCTCCCGCCGCCGACGATGATCGCGTCCCATTGTTCGATCTCCATGTGCTCACCTTGACCTGAGGCCGGGACGACCGCAATGGCGTCGTTGTCAGCCAGGGATATCGGTGGCGCACGCAGCCGTGCGGGATGCCGAATCCCAGCACGGTGTAGGCGCCGGCCGCCGTCTCAGTCCGCAGTCTGCCGAGACGTAGACTTCGCGATGTGACTTTGGCCCAGGCGTTCGATCGCATCCGACGGCACCGGTGGGTGCCGATCGCCGCGATCGCAGCATCCGCTCTGCTGCTCGGTGTCGCGACCGCCGGACACGCGGCGGTCATCGACGCCCAAGCGCGCGCCAGTCGCCACGCCGACCTCGATCGCGTCGCTGCGTCGATCGCGTCCACCTTGGAAACCGGGCGGGGCGTCGTGGGGGCGCACTTCACGGCAGCGGTGTGCGTTGCAGAGGCCTCAGCGCAACTGGCTCCCGTCGTCGACGGCGGCGGTCGCTTCACGGCCGCATCGCTCCACGAGGCGTCGGCCGTCGTGCATCGGGCAGCGGTTGCTGCGTTGGTGCCGGCGTACGACCCGGCGCAGCCGAAGCAGGTGCCCGGTGACGCGAACGTCGACGAGCGCGATGCAGCGCTGGTCAAGCTCCGCCGCGCCCAGATGGATGCCGAGGCCGAGGTCGCGGCGCTGGCGTCGAAGGCGCGGCGCACCGAGCAGGAGTGCGCGTTCGCGCGTTCGGCCGTGGCGTCGATCGTCGACGAGGTCACGCGCCGTACCGACGAGCTGATCGCGGCGAACCCGAAGGCCGCCGCGGAAGCGGTCGTGGCCCTCACCGTCGCGCGTGATGCGGTGGTCGCGGCGGAGACGGCCGGCGTCGAGGAGTGGATCGCGGCCGCGGCTGCCCTCGAGGCGTCGCATGCCGCCGCGGTGCTCGCCGAGCAACAGGCCGATGAGATCGCCCGGCAGGCCGCGGAAGCGGCTCAGCGGGAGCCCGAGCAGAATCCGGAGGCTCCGGCGTGGCGGGGGCCGATCCCGCCACCACCGTCGGAGCCGGGGCCGAGAGACGTCGACCCCGGACCCATCTGCACGATGTTCCCAGGGATCGGCGGGTGCTGACAGGCTCCGTAGTTACGGGGCGGTAGGACGACTTCTGTCCGCTCGCCGTCGTAGGTTCGAGCCATGGACGATGAACCGAGAGCGGATGCCGGCGGCGTGACGGGCGAGAAGTACGACGTGAAGCGCGCACACCGCGAGCTCTACTCGCCGTCGGCGGGCGACTTCGCCGTGGTCGAGGTGCCGCCGATGCAGTACCTCGCCATCGACGGACATGGCGATCCGAACACGGGGCAGGACTACGCCGACGCCGTGACGGCCCTGTTCAGCGTGGCCTATGCCCTGAAGTTCCGCAGCAAGCGGGAGCTCGGGCGCGACCTCGTGGTCGCCCCGCTCGAGGGCCTGTGGCGAGCCGATGATCCCGAGGTCTTCATCACCCGCGACAAGAGTGCGTGGAGCTGGACCATGCTCATGTTCCAGCCCGACTGGATCACCGAGGAGCTCGTCGGCGAGGCGATCGCAGCCGACACGAAGGCTCCTCGGCCGGCTCTCGATCGGCTCCGGCTGCAGCGGATACACGAGGGCGCGGCGGTGCAGATCCTGCACCTCGGGTCGTACGACGCTGAGACGGCGACGCTCGAGCGCCTCCACCACGAGTGGATGCCCGCGCACGGCCTCACGTTCAACGGCGATCATCACGAGATCTACCTCAGCGACGCGCGCCGCACCGCACCCGAGAAACTCCGCACGATCCTGCGGCAGCCGGTGCGTCCGGTAGAGGTCGACGCCCCCGAATCGTAGGTCAGTGATCGCCTTCCGGCGGCGCGAGGCGCACGATCGACGCCGCCGTGGGCAGTGCGTCGAGGTCGTGGGTGACGGCGACGACCGCGCTGCCCGCAGCGGTCGCGCACGAGATCGCGTCGGCGACGGCGTCGCGGGCGGATGCGTCGAGCGCCGCCATCGGCTCGTCGAGCAGCAGGAGTCGCGCGTGCTGGGCGAGGCCCTGCGCGATGAGGGCTCGCTGGCGCTGGCCCCCCGACAATTCGGCGACGGGTCGGCGGCGCAGTGCAGCCATGCCGACCGTGTCGAGCGCGTCGGCGACGATCGCGCGGTCGGCCCGGGAGAGTGGGCGCCAGAACCCGGCGTGCTGCCAGCGGCCCATCGCCACGAGCTCGCCGACCGTGATCGGCAGGCGGTCGGGGAGCGCCGTGCGCTGTGGGACGAACGCGATCGATGCGGCATCCGCATGCTCGACGGTGCCCGCGTGCGGTTGCACGAGGCCGGCGAGCACCGAGAGCAGGGTCGACTTGCCGGCACCGTTCGGACCGACGATCGCGGTCACCTCGCCCGGGAGCGCGTCGAGGTCGACACCGCGCAGCACTGGTCGGCCGCCGAGATCGACGTGCACGCCGATGGCCCGGACGGCAGGCGATGCGGGGGCATGGGCGGGGTGATCTGAACGGGAGGAGGCAATGGGCGCAACAGGCACGGACGTCACTATAGCGAATGATAATCGTTCTCAATTAATGCTACGGTGACTCCTCGTGACCCTGCTCCTCGACCCGTTCGCCACGGCATTCATGCTGCGCGCGCTCGCCGGCGGCGTCCTCGTCGCCGTCATGTGCGCGATCGTCGGCACCTGGGTCGTGGCACGCGGCATGGCGTTCCTCGGCGAGGCGATGGCGCATGGCGTGCTGCCCGGCGTGGCGGTCGCGTCGCTCATCGGAGCGCCCACGCTCGTCGGCGCCGCCGTGAGCGCCGCGCTCATGTCGGTCGGCGTGAGCGTCGTGCAGCGCCGCTGGCGGCTCTCCGCCGACACGAGCATCGGCCTGCTCTTCGTCGCGAGCCTCGCACTCGGCGTCGTCATCATCTCGGGGTCGCGTACCTTCGCGACGGATGCCACGGCGATCCTCTTCGGCGACATCCTCGCTGTACGACCCGAACAGCTCGCCGCACTCGCCGTCGCCACGATCGTCACCGCGCTCGCGGCGCTCGCGTGGCATCGCGCGTTCGTGGCCCTCGCCGTCGACTCCAGGCAGGCCCAGCTGCTCGGCCTTCGACCGCGCCTCGCTCACTCGTTGCTCGTCGGGCTCGTGGCGCTCGCCGTGATCTCGGCGTACCAGGCCGTCGGATCGCTCCTCGTCGTCGGCATGCTGCTCGGGCCGGCCGTCGCCGCCGGACGCTGGACCCATCGCATCCCCACCACCATGGCCCTCGGCGCGGCCATCGGTGCGGTGAGTGTCTGGATCGGCCTCCTGATCTCCTGGTACGCGGGCACCGCGGCCGGCGCAACCGTCGCCCTCACCGCCGTCGCCTCGGCGGCCGTCTCTGCGGGGATCCGCGCCGTCGTCGATGCCGTGCGGGCGACCGGCGCGACCGCAAGCCGCGCGACCGCCGCCGCCTCTGCTTGACCTCCCAGCACCACCGGAAAGGATCCCGTGTTCTCTCGCACCACCCTGCCGTCGATCACGGCCATCGCCCTGGCGTTCACGCTCACCGCGTGTGCCGGTGCCGACGACTCGTCGGATGCCGCCGGCGACGACTCCGCACTCGGCGACGGCCACGGCTCCATCGCCGGAGCCCAGGAGCTGCCCGAGCCGCAACTGCACCTGCTCACCCTCGACGAGACCGGCGCCCTGTCGCACCTCGACCTGCTCGACGAGTCCGTCGACGAGCTCGGCACGGTCGACGGCGTCGCCGACGTCGCGACCGAGGGCCGGTACGCCTACCTCGTGCGCCCCGACGCGGGAGCTGTCACCGTCGTCGACAGCGGCGTGTGGACGTGGAGCCACGTCGACCACTTCCACTACTACCGTGGCGAGGCATCCGTGCTCGGCGACGTCGAGGGCAGCGGCCGCGCGACCGTCGCCGCGAACGACTTCGGCGCGGGGCTCTTCTTCGCCGAGACGGGTGAGGCCGTCGTGCTCGACGCCGCGACGCTCGCTGACGCCAGTCTCGACGAGCGCGTGCGCGTCTCGGTCGAGCCGCACGACGGGTTCATCGTGCCCGTGGGCAGCAGCGCGCTCGTGACCGAGCCCGGCGCCGACGGCTCGCCCGCGAGCGTGCGGGTCGTCGACGGCGAGGGTGGGCTGGCCGAGGCGGTCGAGTGCGCGAATGCCGCGGGCACGATCGCGACCGTCGTCGGAGTGGTCGTCGGATGCCGCGACGGCGCACTCCTCGCGACGATCGGCGACTCCGGGGTGGCCGAGATCGAGCGCATCCCGTATCCCGCCGGCGCCGGCGCGCCGCCTGCGACGGAGTTCCGGGCCAGGGAGGGCCGGCCGACGGTCGCCGCCGTTGCCGGGGCATCCGGAATCTGGCTGCTCGACACGCGCAAGCGCAGTTGGGCACTCATCGACGCCGGCACGCCCATCGTCCAGGCCAGCGCCGTCGACGACACCGACGAGCACGTGCTCGCCCTCGCCGCCGACGGGCGCATGCTCGTGCTCTCGGGTGCCACGGGAGAGCTGCTCGCCGCGACCGAGCCGATCGTCGCCGCCTCGGCTGCTGACCCTGAGCTCGTCACGGGCATCGAACTGATCGCCGACCAGCACCGTGCCTACCTCAACGGCCCCGCCGAGCGGCAGCTGTTCGAGATCGACTTCGCGGACGCCGCGCGCATCGCCCGCACCTTCGACACGGCGGCCGAGCCGCGCTTCACCGTGGAGACGGGCCGATGAGGCGGGCAGCGACGGCGTTCGCCGCTCTCCTCGCGACCACGGGGCTTCTCACGGGGTGTGCACCCTCGGCCGCGGCCGACCGCCCGCTCGTCGTCGTCACGACGAACATCCTCGGCGATGTCGTCGGCGAGCTCGTCGGCGACGAGGCCGAGGTCCTCGTGCTCATGCCGCCCGGCGCCGACCCGCACTCGTTCGAGATCTCCGCGCAGACCGCCGCACGACTCCGCGACGCGGAGCTCATCGTCGCCAACGGACTCGGCCTCGAGGAGGGACTCGCCGGTCACGTCGAGTCGGCCGAGGCCGACGGCGTGCCGGTGTTCCTCGCCGGCGACCACCTCGAGGTGCTCGCGTACGCCGAGGGCGACGCCGCGGGCACGCCCGACTCGCACTTCTGGACCGACCCGGCCCGCATGGTCGATGTCGTGACGGCGCTCCGCGACGAACTCCCGCTCGAGCTCGCCGATTCCGCGACCGTCGACGTCGACCGCATCACGGCGAACACCGAGGCCTACCTCGCCGAACTCGGCGAGCTCGACCGCGAGATGTCGGCGACGTTCGCCGCCATCCCCGAAGCGCGCCGGGCGCTCGTCACCAACCACCACGTGTTCGGCTACCTCGCCGACCGGTTCGGGTTCCGCGTCATCGGCGCGGTCATCCCGAGCGGCACGACCCTCGCCGCGCCGAGCGCGAGCGACTTGCGCGAGCTCGTCGCCGCGATCGACGAGGCGGCCGTGCCGGCCATCTTCGCCGAGTCCTCTCAGCCCGATCGCCTCGTGCAGGTGCTCGCCGAGGAGGCCGACCGCGACATCGACGTCGTCGAGCTCGTCACCGAGTCGCTCACGCCTTCGGGCGGCGACGCCGAGACGTACCTCGACATGATGCGCGTCAACACCGCGCGCATCGCCACCGGGCTCTCCACGTGAGGCCCACGACCCTGGAAAGGGAACCCATGAAGGTCGCACATCGCGGCGCGCTCGTCGCGTCGCTCGCCGTGGCGGCGCTCGCGCTCACCGGCTGCGCCACAGCGGCATCCGGAGGCGAAGCGGCATCCGCCGACGACTCCACCGCATCGACCGAGGCCGCCTCGCGCGTCGCTGTCGCCTACGAGGGCGGCGTGTACGTGCTCGACGGCACGACGCTCGAGGTCGTCGGCGAGTTCGACTCTGAGGAGTTCACTCGCCTCAGCGCGGCCGGCGATGGTCGCCATCTCTTCCTCACGACGTCGCAGGGCTTCCAGCTGCTCGACGCGGGCACGTGGTCGGATGCCTCGGGCGAGGCGCACACCGCCGAGCCCGAGCTCACCGACCTCCTCCTCGAGGCGGGCGCCGCCGGTCACGTCGTGCGGCATGGCGGACGCACCGTACTCTACGACGACGCGACGAGTGACACCACGATCTTCGACACTGCCGAGCTGCTCGAGGTCGGCGGCGCGCTGCCCGAGGCCGAGATCGTGCCCGGCACCGAGGCGCACCACGGGGTCTCGATCGTGCTCGAGGACGGCACGCTGCTCACGACCGTCGGCAATGCTGACGGCCGCACCGGCATCAGCGTGCTCGACGAAGACGGCCATGAGGTCGCGTCGAGTGCCGAGTGCCCCGGCGTGCACGGCGAAGGCACCCTGAAGGGCGAGGTCGTCGTCTTCGGTTGCGAGGACGGCGTGCTCGTCTACGACGACGGCGAGATCGTGAAGCTCGACTCGCCCGACGAGTTCGGCCGCATCGGCAACGCCTACGTGTCGGAGACGAGCCCGATCATGGTCGCGGACTACAAGGACGACCCCGACGCCGAGGGCTACCTGCTCCACGCCGTGGCGCTCGTCGACTCCGAGGCCCGCACGCTCGACGTCGTGCGACTGCCCGAGGGCGTCGAGTACACGTGGCGCGGCATCGCCCGCGGTCCGAACGACGAGGCGCTCATCCTCTCGGCCGACGGCGCCGTGCACGTGCTCGATCCCGAGACCGGCGAGATCACCGACTCGTGGGATGTCGTCGCGCCGTGGGAGAGCCCCGCGGAGTGGCAGCAGCCGCACCCCGCGATCGTCGTCGACGGCGACGTCGCGTACGTCACCGAGCCGGCGGCGAACGCGATCCACGTGCTCGATCTGACGACGGGCGAGATCATCACCACGGCCGAGCTCGAGCACACGCCGAATGAGATCGCCGTCGCCACCGGCGCGCCGGCCGAGTAGTCGTGGCGGCGCCGAACGACGCGCCGCGAAGCAGCGCCCGGTCCTCGAACGAGGGCCGGGCGTTCGACGTCTTCAGGTCACGGCGGTGCAGGTGCTTTATGGGGCGTTGCCGGTGTCGCCGTGCCCGAGCGGCAGCCGAATCGACGAGTGCAGGTACGCGGCGGCGATCAGGCCGTAGCAGCTGAGTGCGATGACGGCCGGCCAGAGGTCACCGGTCTCGGCGAGAGCCCCTGCGCCGACGGTGACGAGCACGTACGCCTGCGTGCCCGCATTGAGCAGGAAGATCGCCGCGAGCACATAGCCCATCAGGGGGAGCGCCGTCATCCGCCACCAGACCCGCGGTGCTTCGACGGACTCATCCTCACCGCGGAACCAGCGCGTACCGGCCGCGACGACGATCACCCAGGCCAGCGAGGCCGCCACGAGTCCGCTCGGCGGCCTGAACAGTACGTTCGCGGTGAGCCCGACGAGAATCACTGACGTGACGGCCGCGGCGACGTACACGGCCTTCGCTACAGTCCTCGTGATGCGGATGCGTGGCATCGATGACTCCGTTCTCATGCGCTTCGAGAATGCCATGCGATCACGCCGGCGCGGTTCCGCTTCGGACGCGCGTTGCGGCAAGGTGGAGTCATCGTTCGACGAATGGAGAGCTCAGTGACGGCGGATGCCTCGACGACACCGATCGTGCTCGTGCACGGCTGGGCCGGCTCGGCCGAGGCGTGGGATCCGATCGTGTCTCGACTTCGGGCGAAAGCCCGTGGTCCGGTCGTGGCAGTGCGGCTTCCCGGCTCGCCCGGAGCGCCCGACGGCGGCACCGCCACGATCCCGGGTGCG